>NVWW01000045.1 GCA_002746335.1 Flavobacteriales bacterium
AGCTGCTTAAACTTAAATCAACAGCGAGAACTTGACAGTTCTGAAACCTAGATGCTGTAATAATCGAATGTTGTCCTGTCCCGCAGCCAGCTATAAGGATTTGAGGAACCTCAACCTCAGTAACTTTGTTGAGAGTAAGTTTAAGGTTTAATTTTTTTTACCGCAAAGGTGCCAAGACGCCAAGTTTTCTCTGCGACTTTGCTTCTCAGCGGTTAATTTTCGGTCTTCAAAAAGTTTTCGATTTTTTTCACGGCATGGTGGTACGATGCCTTCAGAGCACCCACCGATGTGCCAAGAATTCTCGACATTTCTTCGTATTTCATTTCTTCAAAATACTTCATATTGAACACCAATCGCTGTTTTTCGGGCAAAATCAAAATGGCTTGTTGCAGTTTTTGCTGGATGTCATCTCCGTTGTAATGCACATCCGCTTCCAGCGACTTGGAAAGGTTGTGTTCTACATCTTCTATCGGGATGAAAAAACGCTTTCTTTTCTTATTTAAAAAAGTGATGCACTCGTTAGTAGCTATTCGGTAAATCCAGGTAAACAGGTTGGCTTCTTCGCGAAAATTATCGAGATTTTTCCACACTTTGATAAACACTTCCTGCACCAAATCGTCCGAGTCGTCATGGTCAATCACCATGCGCCTAATATGCCAGTAAACGCGTTGCTGGTATTTTCTTACGAGAAGGTTAAAAGCATAATTGCGGGAATCTGGGCTGCGGAATATCGCGATGAGTTCCTTGTCGGAATATTCATTCATTGATTCCCTTTGCGAACTGTTGTGTTCTTTGTCGTGCTGAACTTGTTTCAGTGTTTTATCAGGTTCCGAAATAAATTCGGAATGACCGTTATCCGTGTTTTCTTGCGATAACTTTCTCGGCTGCTTCGACAATATTCGGGGTGTCAATTCCATATTTGGCCATCAATTCATCAGGGGTGCCGCTCTCGCCAAATTCATCGTTTACCGCTACCATTTCAAGAGGAGCAGGATGATTTCTGATTAAAACCGAAGCGATGCTTTCGCCAAGCCCGCCATTTTTTTGATGCTCTTCGGCAGTAACAGCACAACCCGTCTTTTTTATTGATGCTATGACTGCTTCTTCGTCCAAAGGTTTAATAGTATGCATGTTTATGAGTTCAACGCTCATGCCTTTTTCCTCCAGAATTTCTACAGCTTTGATGGCTTTCCAAACCAAATGGCCTGTGGCAAAAATAGTGATGTCGGTTCCTTCGTTCAGCATTTGCGCTTTACCAATTTCAAATTTGGAGTTTGTGGTAAATGAAACCGAACCGTCTTCATTAGTAAAAATTGGGACGCTTGGCCGACCGAAACGCAGGTAAACGGGGCCTTCGTGTTCTGCTATCGCGATTGTAGCAGCTTTCGTTTGGTTGTAGTCGCATGGGTTGATCACCGTCATGTTGGGCAGCATTTTCATCAGGCCGATGTCTTCTAAAATCTGGTGGGTGGCGCCATCTTCACCCAAAGTAAGCCCGGCATGGGATGCGCATATTTTTACGTTCTTTTCGGAATAGGCAATACTCTGACGAATTTGGTCATAAACCCTTCCTGTAGAAAAGTTGGCAAAGGTTCCTGTGAAGGGGATTTTTCCACCAATGGTTAGCCCTGCGGCTACGCTCATCATATTGGCTTCGGCTACACCACACTGAAAAAACCGCTCGGGAAACTCATCCTGAAAAGCGTTCATTTTCAATGAGCCGGTGAGATCGGCACATAGCGCGACTACGTTGGGGTTTGTTCTTCCCAGTTCCAAAAGCCCTGCCCCGAACCCGGAGCGGGTATCTTTTTTGTCTTTGATTTCGATTTTCATTTTGATTACAGAGGTTTATGTGATTACAAAGATTAAAATAGTTTAACTGCTATTGAACTGCCTGAGCGGACCTTAAATGATTTTTCAGTTGTAAAAATACTTGCTTTTGCACCTTTTGCCCGAAACACGACACGGTAATTTCCCGGTTGCAGTGTAAGCGATTCTTTCGTGGAGCTTTCAGTCAAGTTGTAAATCCATTCTAATTTGTTGCCTTTTTGCACATACAAACTGCCATAACCGATGGAGTTCATCAAAACGGTGGCAATGCCCGGGCGCGGAATTTCAACCTTGGTAGTGTGGCTTTGTGAGATTTTCACGTCTTCAATCAAAATCCGAGGCAGTGAGAGCACTTCGACATCGTATTTTCCCACAAGATATTTTACCGTAGAACCGAATTTTTGCACGTTCAGTGTTTGCATTTCCCCATCTTTTCGAATGATGGCATCCAGATTTTTGTAGTTGGAATTGAGTGGTGTTACCAAGTGCATGTTACCCTGTGCAGCATCAATGCCAAAGATGTTATGAATACCGGGTGCGATGTCAAAGCTGTCCTTTTTTACAGGTGGGATCGTGTGTACAACAATATCATAGATTGGTACGGGATCCAAGGTAAGTGTGTCTGGATTTCCTTTGTTGTTGATGGTGTGCACAAAATTGTAATGTATTTTACCTGTATGGTTGTCATAAAAGGTCATGTTCACATTGGTTTCGTTGGGATTGCCGTCAATGTCGAGTAGGTTGACTTGCGCTGTGGTGGAATTCAATGCTTGTGAAATCACCACACCGAGCGCTTTTTTGAATGTCTCTTCGTTTGCTGCGTCAAAATAATTCCCAACGCATTCAAAGGTTTTCTTGAAATGCACATCCAGTCCAACGCCAATTACGAATGGCTTCAAAATAATCCCCTTTTCCTGTAATGCAAGTGAAACGGCACAGGGATCGCCATTGCATTCTTCAAGGCCATCGGTAATTAAAATAATGATATTGCGACAGTCAGCGCATGGTGGGAAATCACCGGCTGCTTTTTCCAAACTATATGCGATGAGTGTGGTTCCTTTGGGTCTAATACCGTACAATTCCGATTTTATTTTCGGGATGCTATACGCCCCGAATGGCACCGCCAACTCTGTGTCTTCACAGTCCTGGTGATGCATGTAATTGGTCTGGTGCCCATAAATACGAAGTGCAAATTGCAGATTTTGTTCAAATTGCAGCGAGTCGAGTGATTCAACGAGTAATTTACGGGCTATTTTTATTTTTTTGTCGCTCTGCCAGTTACCGTTCATGCTGTTTGATGCATCAAAAATGAATAGGATGCGGGTGAGCGGTGGCTTTTCGTCTGCCTTTTGGGCGAAAAGAGAACAGGAAATAAATATGAAAAAAAGTAATGACTGGAAGAATTTCATTTTAATAATCACCAAGTGTTTCTTCCTGTTGTGCAAGGGCTTGCTTGAGTTGTTCGTCATTTGGTGCGACTCCATGCCATTTGTGTGTTCCCATCATAAAATCAATGCCTTGCCCCATTTCTGTGCGCATCAAAATCATAATGGGTTTTCCGTTACCTGAACGGTTTTTGGCTTCATTCATTGTATCAACTACTTCCTGCAAATTGTTGCCATTCATTTCTAGCACATCCCAGCCGAATGCTACCCATTTGGCATGTAAATCACCTAAAGGCATAATGTCATCAACATCACCATCAATTTGCCTGCCGTTGTAATCAATGGTGGAAATCAGATTGTCAATTTTATGTGCTACGGCAAACATTGCTGCTTCCCAAATTTGGCCTTCCTGCAGTTCGCCATCGCCATGCAAGCTAAAAACATGATTTGAATCATTGTTCAGTTTCTTAGAAAGCGCTGCACCTGAAGCCACAGAAAGCCCTTGCCCGAGAGATCCTGAAGCTACACGAATTCCTGGCAACCCTTCTTCCGTGGCAGGGTGTCCCTGTAATCGTGAATTTAATTTACGAAAAGTAGCTAATTCGCCAACTTCAAAATATCCGCACCGTGCCAAAACGCTGTACCACACCGGTGAAATATGTCCGTTGGAAAGAAAAAAGACATCCTGCCCAATGCCATCCATTGTGAAATTCTTAGGGTCGTGCTTCATAATGACATTGTACATCGCGACAAAAAACTCAGTGCAGCCGAGTGAGCCGCCTGGGTGCCCCGAGTTTACACCATTTGTCATTCGCACGATGTCACGCCTCGTTTGCGAGCAGAATTTTTGCAAATAGTCCCAGTCAATTGAACTTGTTTCGGACATTGTCTCTATTGGTTTTTCGATTGTTTCGAGCATTTTCAAAGTAGATTCTATTGCAGCCAAAAATAAGTTTTTTCCATCGAAAAAAATCGGCAGTTGTTGATAACTTTCGGGAATTGTTCGCAAGTCTGTTTTTAGGGAAATTAACCGTTTAGCTACAAGAAAAATATGCATAAATAACAATTTAGGCAAACTTTATTTGAATGACAGAGAGCAAAAGCCAGGTTTGGTGTTTCTTAATGATACCCTAAGTACAATGGTATTCAAAATAGTCACTGTGAATAAAGAGGTTAATCGAATTAAGATAACCTTTTGATAACCGATCTTATTTCATGAAATTAACCGATGTTATAAATTTGTACTTTCAGTTAAGGAGGAATATTCGACTTGGAGTTTGTAAATATTAAAACTTAATAAATATTATACCTCGAACTATGAAAAAAATCTATTTAGGACTTCTAATAAGTCTATTATCAACAGCAATTCATGCTCAATCTGCCAAAGCTATGGCTACCATTCATAAACATTACTGCGGATAGTATCAAAAGAAACCGCAATCGCCTGCCCAGCAACGTTGACTCAGTTCAGGATAAAGTAATTCACTTTTTTGTCTTTTCTCACTCCCGATTTCCGCCCTCCGCCTATTTACAAACCCAAACGACCCATTTATACATTCAGACTGCCCATAACTCAATTGGCACTTGACTTACAATATTACTTCGCATAATTTCGTGATCTTTCATTGAGGATCAGCAAGATATGCTTTCAATGGAATTTTAATGATCATTTTTTAAAGTCAAAACTTCATTTGACGCACCAAACAGTAATTTTTACCTGCACATGCAACTTTTTCATAGCGGATTACGCCAAGGCTTTAAGTTAAATATAACACTGAAAAGGGATTAATAGAGGTTCCCATATGTATATTATGCAAATGCGAATACAGAAAAAGTATGTATGACTAACAACTCAGGCAACGTTTTTTACATTTGTATGTCTATTATTCAAATGCGACTACAGAAAACACTTTTCCTTGTTGCCTTTTTTACACTTGCATCTGTGCTAGCATATTCAACAGATGGGCGCAAACTTGCATTTGTAGCCAATAAAAAGCAGTGGCATAAAAATGTTCTTTTCAGTTCTTCTTTTTCCAACGGGAAAATTTTTCTTGAGCAAAACAAAATTACTTACTTGTTTTATGATGTTGATGATTTGGATAGAATTCACAAAATCACGCATCAGCCTATTGAAAAGCAAAAACAAATTAACAAGGGCGAGCTATTAGTAAATTGTCACGCCTACAAAGTAGAATTTGTGAACGCAAATCAACATCCGGTCATTAGTGGTATTGATAAAAGAAAGGAATATCACAATTATTTTATTGGAAACGACCCTTCAAAGTGGGCAGGAAAGGTGCCGCTTTACAATCAAGCAATATACGAAAATATTTACGATGGCATTGACTTGAAATGTTACAGTCAAAACGAAAATTTCAAATACGACTTTATTGTCAATAAAGGTGCCGATGTGAGTCTTGTTAAGCTGAAGTTTGAAGGAGCACAAATGCTTTTCATAAAAAACGGCAATCTTGTCATCAGCACCTCAGTAGGGGATATCATCGAGCAAAAACCGCTGGCATTTCAGCATGTGGGAGACCATCAGTATGAGGTGGCTTGCGAATATGTTTTGAATGAAAATGAGGTAAGTTTTCGTTTTCCAAACGGGTACAATAAAAACTTTCCGCTAATTATTGACCCTGTAGTAATAGCTTCTACCTATTCGGGCGCTACAAATGATATTTACGGCCACACTGCAACTTATGACGATGCCGGCAACATCTATACCGGAGGGAATAGYTTTGGCACCGGATATCCTATTACTACAGGCGCATTTCAAGCAACCTTTGCCGGKGGACAAGACATGGGCATCAGCAAGAAAAATCCTGATGGCTCTGTTTTGATTTATTCAACTTATGTTGGAGGTGGCAATGCTGATTACCCTCAYAGCTTGTTTGTAGACGCCAATAGCCGCCTTCACATTTTAGGCACTTCGAATTCGGGAAACTACCCTGTATCTGCCAATGCCTATGATACYGCACAGGGYACAGGTGCAACCTCCAGTTTTGATCCTGACCTTGTAGTTACCGTACTCGATTCTGCCGGAAGTAATTTGATTGGCTCAACYTACATTGGCGGCTCAGTCAATGATGGACAAAACAACCTTACAGTAAATTACGGTGACAGYTAYCGCGGTGAAATCATTTGCGATGCTTCTGGAAATAATTAYGTTGCTTCTTACTCGCAATCTACAGATTTCCCTGTTACTACGGGCGCTTTGCAGGCCACTAACGCTGGGATGCAAGATGGCGTAGTATTCAAACTCAGCATGGGTTGTTCGCAATTGCTTTGGAGCACCTATATTGGTGGAACAAGTGATGATGCTGCATACGGGCTGTATCTTGATGCAGGAGGAGATGTCTATGTCTCGGGAAGCGCCAGCAGTGGCTTTCCCACTACCCCCGGAACCGCATATCCCGCTTATTTAGGAGGAACCAATGACGGTTTCCTTGCGCACATCAGCAATAACGGGACAGTCCTCAACACATCTACTTTCTTTGGTTCGACAGGGCAAGACCAGAATTTCTTTGTTGAACTCGATAAATATGGTGATGTTTATGTGATGGGGCAAACAGACGGTTCTGTTACAGCCACCAGTGGTACTTATAACGGTGGCACCGGCTCTTATTTCGCAAAATTCAGCACTGATTTAACCACCCATTTCTGGACAAGCACGTTTAACTCGCTTGCACCCACCGCTTTTTTAGTAGATAATTGCGACAATATTTATGCTGCAGGACATGGGGGGTTAAGTGCATTGACCGGTTTTGGGGTTACTGCTGATGCAGTGCAGCCGGCTTCTGCAGGATTTTACACCATCGTTTTATCTAAAGATGCAGCCACGCTGAAGTACGGTTCCTATTACGGAAACAGTTCTGCCCACGTTGACGGTGGCACATCACGGTTTGATAAGCGCGGCATCATCTATGAGGCAGTATGTTCTAATGCAGGTTTCCCTACAACGTCTAATGCCTATGCCACCACTTCGCAAGGGGCAGGTTGGGATGTATGCATTTTCAAAATTGACTTTCAGGCCAGCGGTGTGCTTGCCGTTGCTGCCGCAAGCCCTGCGGCAACGGGCTGTGCGCCATTAACGGTCACTTTCCAAAACACAAGTTCAGGTGCCCAAGATTACATCTGGGACTTTGGTGATGGCACCCCCATTGACACCAACGCTCAACCCACCCACGTTTTCGACACCGTTGGCATTTACGATGTGATGCTCATTGCCATTGACTCCGCAAGCTGTAATATTGCCGATACGGTTTACACTCAAATCATAGTAAATGACGCCAATTCAATACAAGCCGGCTTCACGACAAATACCAACGTAAGTTGCAATACATTTACGCTATTAGCAACAGACACCAGTGTTGGCTTTAACCTTGTCTATCAATGGGACATGGGTGATGGAACCACCTACACCACCCAAAACGTTACCCACAACTATGCTGATTCCGGAACATACATCGTTACACTGATTGTTACCGAACCGATGTGCAGTGGCACCGATACCATCATTACCTCCGTGTATATCAACTATGGCGCACCACCCATTGATGCCGGATTCACAGTGAATACCAGCACGAGTTGTAACGCGCTCGATGTGGCGGTTACAGACACAAGTATCGGCAGCGATTTGGTTTACGCCTGGGATATGGGTGATGGATCCACCTACACTACCCAAAATGCAGCGCATTCCTATGCCGATTCGGGTACTTATTCGGTAACTTTGATTATCACAGATACGGCCTGCAACCAAACCGATACTGTGGTTCAGTTAGTCATCGTAGCCTATGGGGTGCCTCCCGTTTTTGCAGGTTTCACGGTAAACACCAACACGAGTTGCAGCGCACTTGATGTAGCTCTCACCGACACCAGCATCGGTAGCAATTTGGTTTACGTCTGGGAGATGGGTGATGGAACTACTTACAACACTCAAAATGTCAATCACACCTATGCTGACTCGGGAGATTATACGGTCATACTTATTATTACCGATACGGCTTGTAATCAAACGGACACCACGGTCCAAATCCTCAGCATCACCTATGGTGTGCCAACTGTGGATGCGCTGTTTACTGTCACCCAAATCGACCCTTGTGGATTGGAAGTGCAAGCCAACAATACCTCCAGCGGAAGCAATTTGGTTTATCAGTGGATTATTGAAGGAACGATCTATACTACACAAAACATCTCGCATACCTTTGCCGATTCGGGCACTTACAACATCATATTAATAGCAACCGACACGCTTTGCGGAGTAGCTGACACCGAAACTGTGAGCGTTACTGTCAACCTCGGGCTGACTGTTGATATCGGCCCCGACCCTTACCTTTGCCCGGACAGCACCGCAACGCTGGATGCAGGAGCAGGGTTTGGCGCTTACCAATGGAACACAGGCGAAACCACACAAACCATCGAGGTATCATCACCTTTGGCTTACTGGGTAACCGTAACCAGCGGCAACTGTTCCGCACAGGATACGTTGATTATAAATCCTGTGGCTCCTCTCGATGACATTAGCTACACCGTAGAAATCTGCCAAGGTTTRCCCGCCYACCTCTCGGTGAAAGAGCAGAACGTGCAATGCCTGTGGGMAACRGGYGAYTCGGTKTGCAGCATCACCGTTTAYGAAGGYGATGAATACCTCGTGGATATGACCGACAGTTACGGCTGCGTAACGCGCGATACGGTGTTTGTAGATTTAAGCGAGTCATCGCTTAGCGTATGGGTTCCGAATGTGTTCACCCCAAACAATGACGGAATGAACGATGAATTCAGCCCCGTAGGCTTGGGCATCGACAATTACGAAATCTGGATTTACAACCGCTGGGGGGATCAGATTTTCACTACCGCAGAATTCAAGCACCCGTGGGATGGCACACTCGGTGGTGCCAGCAAAGTAGTGCCCGAAGGCGTATACATTTATAAGGTAACCTACTCCCAGGAGTGCAGCGACAACAAGCCCGTTACCAAAGTAGGGCATGTAACGGTGTTGCGGTAATGGCCTACTCATAAAGTTAGTAAGTATATCATGTACATCCTGTGGTATCCGCAGCATTAAGTAACAATAATCAATACCTTTGCCGCTTAATTTTTCCAAATGGCACTAAAATGCGGCATAGTAGGCCTACCAAATGTAGGTAAATCCACTCTTTTCAATTGCCTGAGCAACGCCAAAGCGCAGGCAGCTAATTTTCCTTTTTGTACCATAGAACCGAATGTGGGCATCATCACCGTTCCCGATGAACGGCTGAACAAACTGGCCGAACTGGTCAATCCTCAAAAAATTACACCCACCACCGTTGAAATTGTGGACATTGCAGGTCTGGTGAAAGGCGCCAGCAAAGGAGAGGGGCTTGGCAACCAGTTTTTGGGCAACATACGCGAGTGTGATGCCATTATCCATGTTTTGCGTTGCTTTGATGATGACAACGTGGTGCATGTGGATGGCTCGGTAAATCCTGTGCGCGACAAGGAAATCATAGATGCGGAATTGCAGTTGAAGGACCTGGAAACTATTGAAAATGCCATTGAGAAAACCGGAAAACAAGCCAAGTCCGGAGACAAGGAATTAAAGAAAAAACTGGAAGTGTTCACTGCGCTCAAATCGCATTTGGAAGCAGAAAACTCCGTCCGTTCTTTTACGCTGGATGAAAAGCAGCAATGGATGAAAAAAGAACTCTTTCTGCTCACAGACAAACCGATTTTGTATGCCTGCAATGTGGATGAAAAAGCGGTAGTTTCATACAACGAACATGTGGAGCAGGTGCTGGAAGCGGTTAAAGGCGAAAGTGCAGAGATATTGGTGATTGGCGCAGCTATTGAAGCTGAAATCGCCCAACTTGAAACGTATGATGACCGTCAATTATTCCTCGATGAACTCGGTTTGGATGAGGCGGGAGTCAGTAAGCTAATTAAAGCGGCTTATCGGTTGCTTAATTTGAAAACATTTTTCACTGCCGGTGAAAAAGAAGTGCGGGCATGGACGRTTGTAAACGGCAGCAAAGCACCGCARGCYGCGGGYGCCATCCACACCGATTTTGAAAAGGGATTTATTAGGGCAGAAGTTATCAAATAYGATAACTATGTTAATCTTGGCTCAGAAAACGCYTGCAAAGAGGCAGGTAAAATGGCCATAGAAGGAAAAGGATATGTRGTMGGYGATGGSGATGTRATGCATTTCAGGTTTAATGTTTAAATGGTGGAATCAAAAGAGGGTTTCAGAGCATTTTACGAAAAAGAACTCGTTCAACACTTGCAGACGCTGGAAGTCCAGCGCAAAAAGTTGGCTGTAAAGCTGAATCTTTCCATCGCATTCGGAATTATAGGGTTGTTTCTTTCCATTTACTTTTTGGCTGGCTTTCACAACTTTTCGCTAAAAAACCACTCTAATTCTGACTTCATTATTGCACTCATTTTGTTGGTTGCATGGGCAATGCTGGCCGTGCTCGTTTACAAAAAGGTGTTTTACAAAAAGTTACAGGAAATTCGCTTTAAATTCAAGAGGTCAGTGATTGTGAAAATCGTTGATTTTGTTGACCCTGCATTGAAATACCGCGAAAGCCGCCTCATTACACGCGATGAATACAATGCCAGCAAACTCTTTCCGGTGAAGCCACACACTTATTATGGGGAAGATTACATCCTTGGTAAAAATGGTGCAGTTCCTTACAAATTTTCTGAGTTGCATACCAAATATACCATGAAAGATCACCGCGGTCGCAAGCTGTTTTACACTATTTTTAGGGGCTTGTTTTTTTTGGCCGACACAGGTAAGCAGTTTAAAGCCGAAACAGTTGTTTTGCCTGACACGGCTCACAAATTGTTTGGACCCTTAGGCGATTATATTCAAGACTGGAACATATTCAGAGAGCAAGTGGTGAAAATTGATGACGCAGAATTCGACAAGGAATTTGTGGTTTACAGTAACAACCTGGAGGAATCAAAGAAAATACTCACTTCACAATTGATGAAAAGAATCACGGAATTCAAGAAAAAGTCAGGGCATAAAATCTTTCTTTCTTTCATCAATACGCATGTAAACCTTGCTATCCCGCTGGACACAGACCTTTTTGAACCACCTGTTTTCGGCAATATGCTTAATTTTGAATTGATTTACGAAAATTACAAATACCTCAAACTTGCCACAGGCATTGTTGATGATTTAGATTTGAACGACCAAACAGAAAGAACTCACAATTCAAGTTAAAAACTCTGTTAATAAAACCTTTGTATCCCGCATAAAACCTGTATTTCCTTAAATACTTTTGCAACTGGTAAATTGCGTCTACTGATATGTATTTCAGAAAAAACTGTAAAGTAAAAAACTCCGACATTAAGTGCACAACCTGATACTGACCGATGGCTGAATATACAGAAGACAACATACGCTCACTCGACTGGAAAGAACACATCCGTTTCCGCCCAGGCATGTACATCGGCAAGCTGGGTGATGGCTCATCCCAAGATGACGGCATCTATCTGCTGCTTAAGGAAACCATTGATAATTGCGTTGACGAGTTCGTGATGGGCTACGGTAAAACCATTGATATTTCCATCAAAGAAAACACCGTTAAGGTGCGTGATTACGGTCGCGGAATTCCTTTGGGCAAAGTAATTGACTGTGTTTCCCGCATTAATACGGGAGCAAAATATGACACCAAGGCTTTCAAAAAATCGGTAGGGTTAAATGGGGTGGGCACAAAAGCTGTCAATGCACTCTCATCTTATTTTAGGGTAGAAGCAGTTCGTGATGAACAGCTTAAAGCTGCTGAATTTACTCAGGGAAATATTACCAATGACGAAAAGATTACCAAAACAACTAATCGTAAAGGGACCAAGGTGATTTACGTTGTTGACAGCGAAATTTTCGGCAATTATCACTACCGCATAGAGTACATTGAAAACATGCTTTGGAACTATGTGTACTTAAACCCGGGTTTAACCATCAATTTCAATGGGAATAAGTTCTATTCTGAAAACGGTTTGCACGATTTGCTCGAAAAAAAAATCAACGAAGACACGCTTTATCCCATTATGCAACTGAAAGGTGATGACATTGAAGTGGCTATGACTCACGGCTCAGGTTACGGAGAAGAATATTACTCCTTTGTGAATGGTCAGCACACTACGCAGGGAGGTACCCATCAAGGAGCTTTTCGCGAAGCTGTGGCACGCACCATCAAGGATTTTTACAAGAAAGATTACGATGCGAAAGACATTCGCTCATCCATTATCGCGGCTGTAAGTGTGAAGGTGATTGAACCCATTTTCGAATCACAAACCAAAACCAAACTGGGTTCCACAGAAATCGAACCGGGTGGTAAGTCCATGCGGGCGTTTATAGCTGATTTTCTTTCCACCGAACTGGACAATTACCTGCACAAACATCCTGAGGTAGCCGAAGCCATCCAAAAGAAAATCCTTCGAGCGGAAAAAGAAAGAAAAGAACTGGCCGGAATTCGAAAATTAGCACGCGAACGCTCTAAAAAAGCCAACCTGCACAACAAGAAACTGCGTGATTGCCGCATTCACTTTGACAATGACAAAGCAGAAAGGCGATTGGAAACCACTCTTTTCATTACAGAAGGTGATTCTGCCAGTGGTTCCATTACCAAATCCCGCGACCCGCAAACACAGGCTGTGTTTAGTTTGCGCGGAAAGCCCCTTAACTCTTATGGTTTAACGCGAAAAGTAGTGTACGAAAACGAAGAGTTTAACCTAATGCAAGCTGCTCTGAATATCGAAGACGGATTAGACGGGCTACGTTACAACAATGTAGTACTTGCCACCGATGCCGATGTGGATGGCATGCACATCCGGCTGCTGCTCATTACTTTCTATTTACAGTTCTTTCCTGATTTGGTGAAAAATGGGCACTTGTACATTCTGGAAACCCCGTTGTTCCGTGTGCGAGATAAAAAAGAAACGATGTACTGTTATTCAGAAGAAGAGAAATTGGCTGCTATCAAAAAGCTAAAAGGCAAGCCGGAAATCACCCGCTTCAAAGGATTAGGTGAAATATCGCCCGATGAATTCAAGCATTTTATTGGGAAAGATATGCGCCTCGAACCCGTCATTATTGGAAAGGAATCGCCCGTGCAAGAAATGATGAGTTTTTATATGGGCAAAAATACGCCACAGCGACAAGAGTTCATTATTGATAACTTGGTAGTGGAACAAGATATTGTGGAAGAGGAATTGGCTGTTGCTGGATAAATTTGATGTAAATGCCAGAAGAAAAAGAAAATAACATTCCCGAAGGAGAGAACGGCAACGGTCGTGACGAAGAATTTAAGCAATTAGAGGGGCAGGAATTGGAAGAAGGCGAAAAGGTCATTCACGTTTCGGGAATGTACAAAAATTATTTCCTTGATTACGCTTCTTATGTCATTTTGGAGCGAGCTGTGCCCATGATTGAAGATGGTCTGAAACCCGTACAGCGCAGGATCTTACACTCCATGCGCGAACTGGAAGACGGTCGCTACAACAAGGTGGCCAATGTTATCGGAAACACCATGAAATACCATCCGCATGGTGATACTTCTATTGGTGATGCAATGGTGCAAATAGGGCAAAAAGACTTGCTCATCGACATGCAAGGTAACTGGGGGAATATCCTTACCGGAGACCGCGCTGCTGCCTCGAGATACATTGAGGCACGTCTTTCCAAATTCGCACTTGAAGTCGTATTCAACCCCAAAACTACCGAATGGCAATTATCTTACGATGGAAGAAATAAAGAGCCTGTATCATTGCCGGTTAAATTCCCGCTGCTATTAGCACAAGGAGTGGAAGGCATTGCCGTTGGGTTGGCCTGTAAAATTTTGCCACACAATTTCAATGAACTGATAGATGCAACAGTTGCACATCTGAGAGGCCGTTCTTTTCAATTGGTTCCCGATTTTCCGACAGCTGGCTCAGCAGATTTTTCGCAATATAACGATGGTTTGCGAGGAGGAAGAATAAAGGTTCGTGCAAAAATTAATCAGTTGGATAAAAAGACATTGGTTGTCACTGAAATTCCCTTCGGAACCACTACTACTTCACTGATTGAATCTATTTTGCGTGCCAATGAACGGGGCAAAATCAAAATTAAAAAAGTAGAAGACAATACAGCAGAGAAAGTCGAAATTGCAATTCAGCTTGCGCCCAATGTTTCGCCTGATAAAATGATTGACGCACTCTATGCCTTCACCGATTGCGAAGTTTCCATTTCGCCTAATGCAGGAGTTATTGAGAACAACACACCCGTTTTCATTGGAGTGAAGGAAATGCTGAGGCGCTCTGCCGATTACACGGTAGAATTACTCAAGCGCGAGTTGGAAATCAAACAAGCCGAGTTGCTCGAGCAGTGGCATTTTTCTTCGCTCGAAAAGGTTTTTATTGAGAAAAGAATTTACCGAGATATCGAGGAATGCGAAACATGGGAGGCAGTCCTGGAGGCGATTGACAAAGGACTGCACAAGTACATTTCAACGCCATCAAGGAAGAGCAAAAAAGCGGGAATGCTGAATCTTCACCGAGATGTCACTGAAGAAGACATCATCAAACTCACCGAAATTAAAATCAAGCGTATTTCCAAGTTCGACAGCTTTAAGGCTGATGAGCATATTAAAAAGCTTGAAGAGCAGCTGGAAGAGGTGAAAAATTACCTTAAAAACCTGATTGATTATGCGGTGGACTACTTCAAGGAATTGAAGAAAAAATATGGAAAAGGCCGTGAGCGCAAAACTGAGATCAAGGCGTTTGATACCATACAAGCGGCAAAAGTGGCCGTAGCTAATGTGAAGCTCTATGTGGATAGGGAAGAGGGCTTTATCGGGCATAACTTGAAGCGCTCAGAGAGCGAATTTGTATCTGACTGCTCGGACATTGACGACATTATCGTAATTCGCGAAGACGGTGTGATGACAGTTTCAAAGATTTCAGACAAAGCATTTGTAGGTAAGGGGATTTTACACACTTGTGTTTGGAAGAAAAACGATAGCAGAACCATTTATAACCTCATTTATCGTGATGGCAAGCAAGGCAATACCATGATGAAACGGTTTGCTGTCACCTCAATTACCCGCGATAAGGAATAYCATTTAACRAAAGGAAAAGAAGGCTCGAAGGTGCTGTATTTGTCTGCCAATCCCAATGGAGAATCAGAAGTGGTAAGTATATTRCTTAAACCCAAAGCAAAGCTAAAAAAATCCAAAATAGAGCTRGATTTTGGGGRATTAGCTATTAAGGGCAGAGGAGCAGGCGGCAATATAGTTACCAAAAAYCCTGTGAAAAARGTGGAGTTGAAAGAAAAAGGTATTTCCACTCTGGGTGCACGAAAAATCTGGTATGATGATGCCGTGCAGCGTCTTAATGCAGATGGCAGGGGAGAGCTTCTGGGTGAATTTGCAGCAGAAGATAAAATACTCACCATCACCCAAAGCGGACATTATAAACTCAATAGCTTTGATTTGAGCACCCATTTCGATGAGGATTTGATTATGATTGAAAAATGGATTCCGAAAAAGCCTGTTTCTGCCATTTATTTTGATGGAAATAAAGAGCAGTATTTCGTCAAGCGCTTTTTGGTGGAAAAGACCACTAAAAAGATGTGCTTCATTACCGATCACGAAAAGTCTCAGTTGGAAATTGTTTCTACCGATTGGATTCCAATGATTGAGTTAACTTTTGGTAAAAACAAAAAGGGAGAAGAGCGTGAAAACGAGAAAATAAACCTCACAGAATTTATTTCTATTAAAGGCATGAAAGCCATAGGTAACCGCCTCAGTGTGCATAATGTGAAGAACATTGATTTACAGGAACCGCTGCCTTACGTGGAGCCGGAGGATACTCTTCCAAATGAAGTTAATAACAGCAAAAATGAAGTTGTCAACTCTCCTGCCGAGCAGGCAGACGTACAGGCTAAAGTTGACAATTCTAACGGAGAAGAAGCAAAGAAAGAAATTGAATTAATCGTTGAAAATGAACAACCTTCCACCGATAACCAACAACTGGAAAAAAAAAGAAAGGAGCGTGAAGTCCTCCTGAAAGGCAAGCCGGGTAAGAAGGGACAAGACGAAGAGCAGATTGAGTTGGAATTCTAATACTTAGTAATTAGCCGATAAAGATAAAGCCCTGCAAATGCGGGGTTTTTATTGAATAATGATAGCTCCCGATCCAGTCATCACCGGGTTTTTTGTGATGTCTAAAAATTGGATGTCATCGCAATACCAAGTGCCTACAGGCACGGTAACAATTTGCCCCGGGCCGGTGAAGGAGTTGACATCAAAAATAACGTTGTCTGTGGAAGTAGGAGGTTGCGCATGACTTGGCGTACCTCCTGAAGTACCAGACCAGTGATTGATGTTGTCATTCCAATTGCCGGCCCCGCCTACCCAGTAATAATTCAAAGGAGCAGGAGGAGTATATTCCCGAAAGTCTTTTGTAAGAACTGACTCAAACCCTGTTCCGGCATAGCCCTTTTTACCAATGGTAAAACCTACAGCACGATCTCTTGACGGGCCTGTGAAATTGGCAACTTGTGTCCAGATGTCATATGGGGGATAATATTCCCAGAAGTCCAGTTTAGTACTTCCGTCCCAACCAAGGCCAATGTATCCTTTTAACCCGATTGTGAACGCAGTGGCGTTATACCTGCCTGTACCGCCATATTTTGCTTTTTCTATCCAAGTATTTGCTAATGGATCATACTCCCAGAAATCTTGGTATTTTGCACTGCCGCTAACATTTGTTCCTGTTCCGATATATCCCTTTCCATTGATGGAAAGGCCCCGTGCCCCATTTCTTGCCACACCCCCAAAGTCTGCTTTCTTCGTCCACACATTGGCTGTTGTATCATATTCCCAAAAGTCCTTTAAGTTAACGCTTCCGGCATCAAGGCCACACCCGATGTACCCTTTGCCGTTTATTGAAAAACCGGATGCCAACCGCCTGCCGACACCACCAAAGTTTGCCTTCTGTGTCCATGTATTATTGCTGGGGCTGTATTCCCAAAAATCCTGTTTGTTTGCTGAGGCAGCATCATGGCCGGTGCCGATATATCCTTTTGCACCGTTGGCAAACCCAACAGCTTTCCATCTTGCAGTTCCTCCAAAATCTGCTTTTTGTGTCCAGGTGTCTGTTGTTGGGTTGTATTCCCAAAAGTCCTTGTACTTAGTAGAAGAGTTTTTACCTCCGGTTCCAATATACCCCTTATTTCCTATTGAAAACCCGACTGCCCATTGTCTGGCAATTCCGCCAAAGTCGGCTTTAGGCACCCATGCTCCTTGAGAAAATGCGCAATGACTACAAATTAAAAAAGGCAAAAACAAAAAACTACTCTTCATTTCTCATGTAAAAATATAAAAATCAACTGATAACTCACTATTTTTTTCAGAGTTTCAAACGCTGAAAAGGCTCAAAATAGCTACCGCTCGTCATTTTTACTATAAGGCCTTTTACTAAATGAGTATTTTAGCCCAAAATTTTCAATCATGAAGAAAGGATGGTTTGTTGGTTATTGGTTATTGGCTGTTGGTTTAACTAATTATGCAAGCGCTCAGCTTAATGTTACGGAATTAGGAAAACTTACCTATACAGAGTCCCTTAGCGATGTATGGGGCTGGGCGGATGGTTCAGGTAACGAATATGCTCTAGTGGGCGTTAATGACGGTTTTTCGGTGGTTGATATAACCAATCCTGCGAATCCGGTTGAAGTATTTTTTGATCCGGGAGCTAGCACCATCTGGCGCGACATCAAAACATGGAATAATCACGCTTATGTAACCAACGAAAGCACAGGCGGTTTGTTGATAGTTGACTTGAGCACTTTACCTGCTAATCCAAATTTAACAACGACATCCTTCACTGGAATTCTTTACCCCTTCGAATCAGCACATAATCTTTATATTGATGAAAATGGTATCTGCTATCTTTTTGGAGCCGACTACAGCGAGGGCGGGGCAATTATGTTAGATCTTACTGTTGACCCGATGAATCCTGTGGAAGTCGGCTTATTCGATGACTTTTATTTCCATGACGGAGTGGCAAGAGGTGATACGCTTTTTGGAGGAGCTATCAGCGATGGTTTCACAGCGGCCGTTGATGTTTCCAACAAATCAAACCCGCAGGTATTGGCCACTTGGGAAACGCCTCATAAATTTTCGCACAACTGCTGGATGTCTGATAATGGTAATTACGTTTTTACCACCGATGAAGTAAGCGGAGCCTACATTGCATCTTATGATGTTTCGGACTTGGGCAATGTTACGGAACTTGATCGTTACCAAACTTCTATGGGCAATGATGTCATTCCCCATAACACGCATTTTTTTGACAACTACCTCATTACCTCTTACTATACGGCAGGTGTAAACATTGTAGATGTAAGCCGCCCCAACAATATAGTAGAGGTTGGTTGGTTTGACACTTCACCTCAGTTTTCTGGAAACGGTTTCAACGGGGCCTGGGGAGCTTATCCGTGGCTGCCTTCGGGTAATATATTAATTACTGATATTGAAGAAGGGTTGTATATCCTTGGACCTACTTATGTGCGAGGTTGCTATCTCGAAGGAAGTGTAACCGACAGCACTTGCGGACTTTCTTTAGTAGGTGTTACAATTGATATTATTGGCACTTCAGCAACAGACGGAACAGATGCAAATGGTGATTACGCTTTTGGAACTGTTAGTAATGGGCTGTTTGATGTGCAGTTTTCAAAACCGGGCTACAACACCAAAATAGTAAGCAATGTGGTGTTGGTAAACGGCCAGTTGACTAATCTCATTGTGGAGCTCTACAGCCCGAACTTAGTAAGTTATTCGGGTGTGGTGAGCGATGTGGTCACTGCTAATTTGCAAGGGGTAGATGTGGAAATTACTAATGCTGACAACACTTATTCGTTTGTAACTGACGTCAATGGTGGATTTTCTCAATGCAATGTGGTTTCAGGCACTTATGACATCACCATTGGGCAATGGGGTTATCAAACACAATGCCTCCAAAATCAAGTGATTAACACCACCAATAATTTTCTCGATGTGAGTCTAATAGAGGGCTATTATGATGACTTTATTTTCAATTACGGTTGGACTGCTTCAGGAGATGCCTCAAAAGGTATGTGGGAACGGGGTGACCCAAAAGGAACCACTTTCAATGGAGATGAAGTAAACCCTGAGTTTGATGTTACAGGCGATTGTGGTGACAAGGCATATGTAACCGGAAATGGTGGAGGAAGCGCTGGCTTAGATGATGTTGATGATGGTACTACTATTCTTGCATCACCTGTTTTTGACTTGACAGCCTATGGCGATGCCTATTTGAGTTACTACCGTTGGTTTTTTAATCGTGGTGGCTTTGGCACCCCCAATGACAGACTTGAAACTTATATTACCAACGGCACTGATACCGTTTTGATTGATGCAGCGGATACGCTCACCGTATCACAATGGGTCTTTAAAAACTTTAGAATTTCTGACTACATTTCAAAATCAGCCAACATGCAGGTGATTTTTGAGGCGGAAGATGCACAGCCCGGCCATCTTATTGAAGGGGCTGTGGATGTGTTCAGCGTTGTTGATTCAGCCGCATCGGCAATTAATGATGCTGAGGAATTCACTGGAAATTGGGTAGTATTTCCAAATCCTTCAAAAGGAAAATTTGAAGTTAGAATATCAAATTTTGAACAAGAAATATCAAATACCGAATTAGTTATTTACAATGTTTTAGGAGAAAAAGTTTATAGCTCAATCATGAGTCAACAATCAACAATCATCAATCTGCAATCAAAACCAGATGGCGTGTATTTTATTCATTTACAACAAGAAGAAATAAAAACAGGGATGCTGAAGCTGGTTAAAATGCGCTGAGTAAAATATTAAAGTTATTTGTGAGCCAACAATAACTAATAAAATAATTACCATTAACTATTTGTGCTTATCAATCGATATGTTTATCGAAAACTTGGTAACTGATTTCCTTATTTTTAAAATTATTGATATACTTGTGCGGGTAATTTATTAAACAAGCATCCTATGGACGAAGAAAATAAACCAAAAGAAGAGGGCGAAGAGACGCAAGATGAACAGGAAAGAACTGAGGAACCTATTTCTGAAGTGCCTGAATCTGAAGAACCTCAATCGGAAGTAATTGAAGAAAACCCTTCCTCAGAAACATCCGAAAATGAAGAGCAGCAATCTGAGTCATCGGAAGAGTCGCTAGCCGAAGAAGAAGCTGTGCCTGAGCCACCTACTGCACCTGAGAAGCCAAAAGAATACACCGGTTCTTTTGAAGAAAAATTGACTGCGTTTTTCGCTGATCATGACAAAAGCAAGCTGAAAATCGTGCCAAAGATGGTGAAGAATTTCACCGACAAGGAAGCGGTGGTGATGAACCACCTGAGCAGGAAGTATGAAATGAAGCAAAAAGCAAAGGAAAAAATAGAAACGAGTGCAGAATTAGCGCCTGCTGAAGAAAAGCCCAAAAAATCAAAGAAAAAACTTATTATGATCATTGTAATTACCGTAGTCGTAGCAGGATTGGGCGGTGCAGGATTTATGATGAAAGACACCATCATGGGCATGTTTGGCGGGCACAATGAAGATGCAACCGAACAAACTGAATCCCATGCTGAAGACTTGAATACTGAAGAACCAACATCTGAACCGCCTACGCAAGCACAGGCAGACTCCATTGAAGCTGCTTTGGATGCCGCTGACTCAGCGAATGAAGCAGACAGTGTTGCAATTGAAGACGCAGTGGACGCGGCACTGATTCAAAGCGTGATAAACCGATAGGGGCATCCCGATTCAATCAGGATGAGCCACACGTGCGTAAAAAATATTCGTTGTAAAGGGCCTTGTGAAAGCGGGGCCTTTTGTTTTTGATTTCATTGCTACATTTGCTTGATGCAAACCATATCCATTCCATATTTTCAAACCGGCTTTTTTCCGAAAATATTTCTCGATTATTTGAAAGGTGATGAAAAATTAGTTCCTTTTTACAGCTATATACCTGATATTAAATCATTTAAAAAAGTAATCAAAGAAAAAAGCACCCAGCAGATTGACAGGAAATTGCTGGCTGAAGTACTGGAAGAACAACACTCGAAATTCACCCCAACAATTGTCGGAGGAAACTCGAAACAAATTCAAAACATTCAAATACTGAATGAATCAAATACTTTTACCGTAACCACAGGTCACCAACTTTGTCTGTTCACCGGGCCGGTGTATTTCATTTATAAAATCATCAGCACAATTAATCTTTCGCAAGTATTAAAAAAGCATTACCCAGATTACAACTTCGTTCCAGTTTACTGGATGCACACCGAAGACCACGATTTTGAGGAAATCAATCATATTCACTTGTTTGGAAAAACGCTGAGCTGGAAAGCGCCATCAACAGGGCCTGTTGGCAGGTTAAAAACAGATTCGCTAAAACTTGTTTTAGAGGAACTGAAAGCCATTTTGGGAGAAAACGAAAATGCAAAAGAATTGCTCGATATATTTCACCGTGCTTATCTCGGAAATAAAAATATGGCTGATGCTACCCGCTACTTGGTAAATGAACTTTTTAGCGAAGACGGCTTGATAATCATCGATGCCGATGACAAACGCTTAAAGAATCAATTTAGCCAGCAAATAAAAGACGATTTGCAGCATAACACAGCATTCCGTTTGGTTAATGAAACCAATGCAAAACTATCCGCGCACTACAAACCTGTAGTAAAACCTCGCAAAATCAATCTTTTTTATTTGAAAAATAATTTGAGAGAGCGAATTGTAGAAACAGATGAAAATTGGCTCAACAATGTGAATACAAACCCCGAGTGTTTCAGTCCAAATGTGGTTTTACGGCCGCTTTACCAGGAAATGATATTACCCAACGTGGCTTATGTTGGCGGAGCGGTGGAAATTTCATACTGGCTTCAATTAAAAGATCTTTTTGAGCATTACAGCGTTAATTTCCCTGTTATGATTCCAAGAAATTCAGCGTTATGGCTCGACAAAAAAACAAGCGAAAAACTGCAAAAGCTTGGTATTTCTGTTGAAGAATTGTTCACAGACATTGAGCAGTTGATTGTTCAAAAAGTAAAAGAGAATTCAAAATCAGAAATTAATTTGGAAAACGAAAAACAGCAACTTGAATCGGTTTTTCAAACCATCAAACAAAAGGCTATCGATAAATCGCTTGAAACTTCTGTTGATGCAGAATTTAGCAAGGTGATGAAATCATTGACAAATCTCGAATCCAAACTTTTAAAAGCCGAAAAACGCAAACAAGAGGAAATGGTTAATCAAGTCAGAAATATAAAATCAAAACTTTTCCCGGAAGGAAAATTGCAGGAAAGGCAAGACAATTTCATTCCATATTACTTAAAGCACGGCAAGGAATTTATTAGAACACTGAAAGAAAATTTAAACCCGCTAGATTTTCGATTTACAGTTTTACGTGAGGAATAATCACAAAAACTTAACCTCACTTGCCTTTGCCTTAAAGGGGTTGGGGTTGAGGTAGCGCAATGAGATTTCAAAGCCGCCTTTCCCACTCGTAACGGCATTCAGATCTGAGACATTCACATCATAGGTAATGCCAATGCCAAAATTGCCCACCTCAAGCATTATTGCGGGAACAATGGCATCGCCCACGCGATAGTAACCGCCAATCGAGACAGCCGTTTCTTTGGCAATCCCCATTACTTCAGAATCTTCTTTGAGCGTGTACCTCACCATCGTACCAAAATCAATCTCCTTTACAGGTCCCTGTTTTTGAAAAAATACAGAAGGCAAAATAGCGATGTTCTGCATGTTTTTCAACGAGATGAAAGCACCTGCGTGGACAATCATTTTGGAATACAAACGGTCATCATCCAAAAAAGTATAAAACTCCTGCTTAGGGCGATTAAGGTGAAAAAAGGCGATGCCTGCATTGGCTCTGATACCACCAATAGCAGCTATTTCTGACTCGTTCCGAATAAAATTCCAACTCAATCCTCCAGACAAATCCCAAAAACCTGTATTGTCAAAAGTTACCACCTCGCCCGAATTCACATTGGCATTGTAATTACCATTCACATATTGGCTGTTCCAACGGGTATCCCCATCATCCATACTTCTCTGGGCAAAACCCACCTGCAAGCCGGCAGACACATTGTTGTTTTCATTCACAGGAACAATTCCCGCAGCAGAGAGATTGATTTGCGTAGTGCCCATTTTGGTGTCTCCGGCAATGTCATTAAAAACCGTAATGCCAGCGCCCAAGTTGGCCGCATCAAACTTTTCCTTCATCAACACCATATCATAAGAAAAAGCGTAGGTCTTGTAGGGTGAGCCAACATTGGCCCACTGATCTTTATAGTGCAGTGAAGCGCGTACATCACCCGTGAAAGCTCCTGTCATAGCTGGGNTCACAAACAATGGCGCTTGATAGAATTGAGAGAAGTGGATATCTTGAGCGAAATAGGAAACAGGAAACAGAAAACAGGAAATAAAAAAAAGGATGATATTTTCAAATGCTTTACTCATAGCTGATATTTTATTTCAATATCTGATTAATGTAATGTTCCCTTTTTCTTCGATTTCTTTTCCTTCAAATATTCCTGTTAAAACGTAAACAAACACGGCTGAATTCATTTCCCTGCCGTTGAATTTGCCATCCCAACCTTGAGCTATATCAGTGGTTTCAAAGACCTTTTCTCCCCAACGCTCATAAATCACAAAATAAACTTCAGTCAGTCCTTTTTCACCGATGTACAGTATATCGTTCAAACCGTCATCATTGGGTGAGAAGATGTTGGGCACGAAGTAGTAATCGCCAATAGCATTAACAGTAATCGTAACAAATGTAGAATCCTTACAGCCATTGGCGTTTGCTAAGWAAACAACGTAAGTTGTGGATTGTGTTGGGCTAGCAATAGGATCAGCACAATTATCGCAATCTAACCCTRTTGACGGRCTCCAGGAAAAGRAAACTCCACCCGATGAAGTCAGTTGTATGCTGCTGCCTTCGTCAATAGTGGTGTCTGTACCTGCAATTGCTGTAGGTAAGGGATTTACTATTACCGTAACTGAGTCACTTTTWAAACATCCATCTATACTCGTAACAGTCACAGAATAAACAGTTGAAGTAATTGGGTTTGCTGAAATTGAAGCTGTCGTTTCGGAGGTATTCCAAACATAACTGAAAATGCCTCCACCGCTTGTGGTCAAAGTTGTACTTTCTCCCATACAAAGTATTGTGTTTCCTGAAATGCTAACGGAAGGCAGCGGATAAATAGTAACCGTTACGCTGTCGTTTGCTGAGCAATTAACATCAGAAACCGTAATAAAATAAGTAGTTGTGGAAGTATCAGAAACACTAATAGATATGGTGGTATCTCCCGTATTCCATAAATAATTTGTTCCCCCGCTTGCAGTGAGCGTAGCCGAATCGCTTTCACAGATTGAAACATCAGCTCCTGCATCAGCATTGGGAAGCAGATATACGGTAACGGTTGCTGTATCTGAAAAGCCTATGCAATTACTACCATAATTGATCTGCACACTATAATTTCCCGAAGCCGTTACCGTGATGGATTGGGTTGTGTCTCCGTTTGGTAACCATAAATAGCTCACACCCAAATCAGCGGTAAGTATTACACTATCTCCCATGCAAAATGCAGTTGGGCCACTTGCCGTGATGTTTGAAGTTGGAGCTGCAGAAACAGTAACCGAAATGACAGCTGATGTGTTTGAACAGCCGTTAGAATCAGTCACCAACACACTGTAATTTCCTGTAGAATCTGCCGAAACGGCTTGCGTGGTGTCTCCCAAAGGAATCCATAAATAATTGGCTGCTAAAGATGAAGTTAGCGTTACGCTGTCCCCCGGACATAATGTTGTGGGTCCACCTGCTGTGATGATGGGCGTTGGCAAGGGGTTCACAGTAATCAAAGTTACTCCGGAAGTATCCGAGCAGCCGTTTGAATCGGTTATCGAAACAGAATAATTTCCAGAACTGACTACGGTAATCGACTGTGTGATTTCGCTTCCTGGCGACCAGGCATAACTACTTGCAGTATTTGCCGTCAAAACCACACTATCATTTTGACAAAAAGAAGTGGTACCATTTACTGTAACAGTGGCCGTTGGCAAAGAATTAACGGTAATTGTAATAACTGTTGATGTATCAGAACAACCATTTGAGTCAGTCACAAACACATTGAAGTTTCCTGTGGTGTCAATGGTGATGGATTGGGTTGTATCACCCGAAGGAATCCACAAATAGTTCGTAGCCACAGATGAAGTTAGCGTTACGCTATCTCCTTGGCAAATGGTATTTCCTGTGGAGGAAACGGTTGGTGTTGGCAAAGTATTTACAGTAACAATTGTATCCGGTGCAGTTGCCGTACAGCCATTGCTGTCGGTAACTTGCACATTGTAAGTTCCTGAAGTTGTTACTGTTATTGATTGAGTAGTATCGTTTGTGGGTGACCACAGGTAACTATTCGCAGCAATGGCTAATAAAATCACGCTGTCTCCAATGCAAAAAACAGTTGTGCCACTGGTTGAAATAGAAGGTGGTGGGTCGGGATTGACAGTGACACTTGTTACAGAAGAAGTATCCGAACACCCGTTCGAGTCCGTAATGGAAACGCTGTAGCTTCCCGATGACAAAACAGTGATGGATTGGCTGGTTTCCCCTCCGGGCGACCACAAGTAACTGCTGGCGGCATTAGCACTCAAAATCACACTGTCACCATTGCAAAAAGTGGTAGTGTCATTAGCCGTGATGGTTGCTGTTGGCAGTGAATTCGCAGTAACGGTTGTTGCAGATGACGTGTTTGTACATCCGTTGGAATCAGTAACTTGAACGGTGTAACTACCTCCTGAAGACACATATATCGAATCGGTAGTTTGCCCGCCTAACCACAAGTAACTGCTGAAAATTCCTGTGTATAAAAGAACACTGTCGCCAGAACAAAAAGCAGCAGAAGGGTTTGGAGTGATAGAAAGCGTTGGCAAGGAATTAACGGTGACATTCACAGTATCTGAATAAGAATAACAAGATCCTCCACCAAAACTAATTCGTACTTCATATTGCCCTGCCGAATAAACCCATATCATTTGCGTGGTTTCTCCGCCAGGATACCACAAATAGGTCTGTCCTGCGCTTGCAGTTAATTGTACGCTATCCCCAACGCAAAAGGTAGTGGACATGGACCCGCCTGTAAGGTTGATGTCGTTGGGCAGTTTTTGTACAGGCGCTGTACAACTGTCGTTTACGTAAGTGGCAGTTCCAGTATAGTCGTATTCAACTGCACCACCATCTCTTTGAGAAGAGGAACCTCCATATCCCCCGCTTTGGTTGGTCAAACTATCGGGATAAAAAACAACCGTGTCTGAGCAGCTTACAGGCGGAGAAAAAGTCATAATGAGCGTTCTTGTTCCGCACGGAGCAGAGCACCAGTTTTTGAAATGGCCTGACGTGTTTCCCGTGTCCTGAAAAATCATGTAAATCGTATCGTTGAAG
Source organism: Flavobacteriales bacterium (assembly GCA_002746335.1). GTDB lineage: Bacteria > Bacteroidota > Bacteroidia > Flavobacteriales_H. The sequence continues at coordinate 26,718 of NVWW01000045.1, forward strand.
TTACTGAAATCATGTCCTTCCCAAATAAAATTGAAACTGCAGGCCATCAGCACTGTTTCTCCTGCGGGGAGCGTGTCATTTGTCGGTTGAAGAATCAGACCGCATCCGTTTTGAATAGTAGCGTTTAGTGAATCAACAATTGAATCGGTTTGGATGTTTTGAACAATGCCACGCCAGGAATTGTTGGGCCAATCAACAGTAAGGTCGTTCACGTTAAGCGGATTAGGCCCTATGGTGAAGCGTACCATCTCGTTTTCACCTTCAGGGCTGCCGCAGGCATCCACCAATATTTTTTCAATTTCGAAACAAGTGGTGGGCTGTGCAAACAAGTTTCCAACCAGCAACAAAGCAATAAAAAGTGATATTATATATTTTGCAAACGGCATCAAATGGTTAACTGCTAAAGTAATAAATTTGAATTACTTACTAATTTAATTTAGTGTTATCATTTTAATAATGTTACATGCCCGACATATTCTTGATTTTTCTCCTTGGTTGTTTCTGCCTTGACCTTTAGTTTCCACACATAGACGCCATCTTGCACTACTTCAGTGCCTCCGAGTTCATGAGCAATTCCGTTCCATCCTTTACTTGGCTGGTGACTCTCGAAAATCAAGTCGCCCCAGCGATTAAAAATATAAAAAGTGTAATCACTGGGGTCAATGCCGATGCCTTCGGGGAAAAACTCATCGTTTTTGCCATCTCCGTTAGGTGAGAAAGCATTAGGTATAAAAATGATGAATTCACCTTCTATAATGACACTTAGTGTAATATCATCTGTACATCCCGCTGCATTAGTTATCAATAAGTTCACTTGGTAAGTGCCTGTGTCTTCTGGAAATTCAAAAGTTGGATTTTGGGCGGTATCGTTTCCGAGAATGGTGCTGCCATTTGTATTGTAAAACGTCCAAAGCCAATCAACAACATCACTTGAAGAAAAGTCAAAGAAATCAAAAAATGGATTTAAAATGGTAGTTGATTCCGGAGAAAAATTGAAATTAGCCAATGGGTTTGCATTCACTACAATTTCACCTGCAACTGCATTTGTTCCTTCACAGCCATTTGAATTGAACACGGTTAAATTCACATAATACGTTCCTGCGGATGAGTAGGTGTAATCAAAACTATTGCAGTCGATTATTGTGTTTCCATTGCCCAAATCCCAGATGCAGCTATCTGCATTCGTTGTTTGATTGATAAAAGTAACAGTATACGGTTCACATCCGTAGGTAGAATCAAGAATAAAACCAACATTAGGCGTAGTGTAAAAAGTAATTGTAACCGCATCGGTGACATCGGGCGAACAGCCGTCTGTAGCAGTAACCGTGTAAATAATCGAATCCGGATTGTTTCCTGATGGATAAACCGTTGTGGACTGGTCTGTCGAGCCATTGTCCCATATGTAACTGTATGGTGTTAACCCACCGATAGCAGTAGCATTTAAGTTTACCGAATCGCCTGCGCAAATGACCACTGGGCTGGCTACTGCCGTAATAGAAAGCGGTGCATTCAGTGCGATACACACTGTGTCAGGCGGTGACTGGCAAGCATTAGCATCAGAAGCATAAACCGTATAGCAGGTGTTGATGGTTGGCGAAACGGTGTGTGGGCCGTTGCCGGGCAAGCTGTTGTCCCAGAAAAAGAAATAAGGGGCACCGGAACCACCTGTAGCTGCCGCTGAAATCACTGCCGCATCCCCTGCACAAATCGTTGTGTCGTTAGATACAGTTGCAATTACCGGTTGCGGCTCGGGCACTGTTATCGAAACCGTATCCGTGCAATTATTGGCATCTGTCACTGTAACCGCGTAAGTCCCTGTACAAAGCCCAATGGAAGTGCCGTTGCTCCACTGGTAATTATAGGGAGAAAGACCACCTGTAGCACTTGCGCTAACAGAGCCATCGCAAGTTCCGTTGCATGTAGTGCTGGCGGAAGTGGCCGAAACCGTTGGGCCTGATACATTGCTTACGGTAACACACACAGAAGTATCACAATTATTTGCGTCAGTAATAGTAACGCAATAAGCTCCGTTGGTAAGATTGAAAGCAGTTGCAGTGGTTTGTGAAGCCGCTGTCACATCCCATTGATAGCTTACTCCACCGGTTCCGCCTAAAACGGAATCTACCGATGCGGTGCCATCTGCCTGTCCGCAATTAGAAGTAGTAGATGAAGTATAAACGGTGAAATCATTTGGCGCATTAATAGTGAAAGACGTATCTGTAGTGCAACCATTGTCATCTGTGATAATAAGTGTATAATTTCCTGCACAGAAAGTAGTTACCGCAGGAAAGTTTCCTATGATTCCAATGGGCTGCCAGTCGTAAGTGTAGGTGCCGACTACTGTTCCGCCACTTGGAACTACTAACCCTTGTCCGTCACAAGTTGCATAGCAAGTTGCATCAAATGAACCGAAAACCAACGAAAGCAGTGCGGGCTCGATAACCGTATCGGTTTGCGATGCAACACAGCCATTGGCATCAGTAATAAATACAGTATAATCTCCTTGGCACAGTCCTGTTGCGGTTGTATCGGTTTGGCTATTTGGGTCATTCCACAGATAAGTGTAAGGCGAAGTTCCTCCCGAAGCGTTAACTGTAGTGGTTCCGTCACAGTTGCTGTTGCATGGAGCGTCACTCGTAGTAACAATAGCGGTAATTGGATTAGGGTCAATTAAGGTAACGCTTGCTGTGGCTGCGCAGCCTGTGGAATCGGTAACCGTAATATTATGTGTTCCTGCCAGAAGCCCAGCAGCGGTACTGTCCGTTGCGCCCGATGACCATGAATAGGAAAAAGGCGTTGCCGAACCCGATATGCTTACGGTTACTGCTCCGTTATTTCCTCCATAACAACTTGGATTGGATGAAGAACTGATAGTAGCAGTGCCTGCCCCAAGGTTGCTGACAGCGGCCGTAGTAACTGCTGTACAAAAATTGGCATCAGTTATCGTTACAGTGTAAGCGCCTGCCGCAAGTCCGGAGGCTATTGAATCGGTTTGGCTGTTGTTCCATAAATAACTGTACGGTGAGGTTCCTCCCGAAAGTATTACAGTAGCTATTCCATCCGACAGCCCACAAGTAGCATCAGTAACGGAAGTGGTTAAAATAATTACACTTGGCTGATTGATAATAACAGTATCGCTGATAGCGCAGTTATTAGTATCAGTAACGGTCACGATATAAGTTCCGTTTGATACATTGGAAATATCCTGAGCAGTAACACCATTTGACCATGAATAGGAATAGGGAGTTATTCCACCTGAAACGGTTAAATCGGCTAAACCATTGCTGCCAAAAAAGCAGCTTACATCTGTTCCGATTATGGAAGTAGTCAAAGCAACAGGTACATTGATGGTGGTATCAGAAGTGGAAATACAATTATTGGCATCGGTTACGGTAACAGTATGCAATCCAGCACATAATCCTGTAGCGGTAGCAGTTGATTCACCATTATCCCATATGTAAGCATAAGGCGTTAATCCGCCTGAAGGCGAAACAGTAGCTGTTCCGTCACACGAAGTACTGCAAGTTGCATCGCTTGCCGCTGTCATTGAAGAGATGGGCACATCATTATTTACAAATATGTTGTCAATTGCAGTGCATGAATTGGCATCAGTTACAGTTACGTTATACATACCCGAAGCCAACCCGGTTGCAGTGGCTGTAGTTTGCGAAGCGAAATCATTCCACAAATAAGAATAAGAAGTGGTGCCCCCGCTTACTCCAACTGTAGCTGTTCCGTTGGAGCTTCCGCAAGTGGCGTTGGTGCTGCCGGTGGAAAGCACAAGCGCTGTGGGAGCAGTAATAGAGCCGGAAACGGTCGTGGTGCAACTGTTGGCATCTGTGACCGTAACTGTGTAATTTCCTGCGCAAAGCGAAGAAATATTTTGAGTAGTAGCACTGTTACTCCAATTGTAGGAATAAGAAGTTGTTCCTCCCGAAACTGTTAAAGTTATTGCACCATCGCAGGAAGTGTTGCACAAGGCATTTGTTGGGACAGTAGAAGCCGCCAATGCTATTGGCTGAGAAATGGCATCACTTGTAGTGGTAGTACAACCTACTGAATCAGTAACCGTTATATTGTAAGTCCCCACGCAAAGTGAAGAAATGTCTTCAATAGTTGCCGAATTACTCCATGAATAGGAAAAGGGGCTAGTTCCGCTGGTAATGGTCAGGTTAATTGCACCATCACATAATCCGTTGCAAGTGATGTTGGTTGCAACAGTAGCAGCAATAGGCAATGGGCTAACGGTTACATTGATGGTATCGCTTGCTATGCAACTGCTGCATCCGCTTATGTTTGATGCATTGACCCAGTAAGTGCCTGTTGTGTCAACGGCAATCGCTTGCGTAGTTTCCCCTGTTGACCAAAGGTAGGTGGTAAAACCAGCACCTGCATCTAAAGTAAGCGAACCCCCTATGCAAAAAATAGTATCATTTCCTATATTAATAAGGGTGGTATCATTTTTTAAGCTGTCAATGAATTGCTGATTGGCGGCATTGTTTGCTGCTCCGGGTGTTTCCCCACCACCAGAAACAGCACCAAAAGAAAAATTGGCCACATTGGTATAATTTCCATTGTTAAAGTAGTAGTAATTGCCAGAACCTGACCCTGCATTAATAAGCAAATTGTCCGGCCCACCGGCAATGTCACCAAAAGAAATTCCGTGAAAATAAGCTCCATTCGGCATTCTTGTTTGGCCTGCATCACCACCATTTCGCAAACTAACCACAAAGTATACGCTTGCTATATATGTGCAAGGGCTGTAAGCTGCCGAGGTATTGTTTGGGGTTGCATCACAGCGTTCGAGGAAGGAATTGTTTCCTGGAAGAATGTAAACGCAATCCCCGTTACTGTCTGTGGAATCGTCCGGTTGTGTGATGGCGGGGTTTTTGTCGTTTTCATTATAAACTACAATAATAGAACCAACAGGCACTGCTGCCCAGTTGGCAATGTTTTTGAAACGGACATGCCCTTGTGCAATACCAACGCCAAGTCCTGGTACACCGCCCGGGGCAAAGTCACCATTGTTGTCGTCAAAAATCCAATTCCGCAAGTCAACTGTAGTGCAGGGTGGGCCTACAACAAGAAATTCGTAATATTCTTTCAGGCCAGAAGGCCCGTTAGAGAGTTCATTGACTATTATTCCCTGCGGAAAAGCAACAATGGAAACCGCAAAAAACAACAGAAGCGCATATAGTCGTTTTAGCTTCATTTATAAATACCAAGCTACAACCTAACTATTATGACACACGTTCATCCAATCCGTTGTCTGTGTCACATCAAAATAACCACTCAAAAGTAGCTGATAATGGCAATTCGAGAATAAATAAACTGAAAAAGTTGATCGTTTAACTATTTCCTAATCAGAAGCGGTTTCGGTAAATCCGTTATAAATTGATTTGAATACGGAATTCCCTGTAGGTTGTCACTTCCGGGATAATAGTGCCGCTCGTAAAATAAAACGGCATGGTAAATTTAAAAATTAATTATTGAATCACAAAAAAATGTTAATTAAAATTGTGGAAAACAAGGTTTTTAGTTCGGCTTCGTTCTCGTATTAACTTTTTACTTTTGGCCATGCAAGAAACCATTCTCATTCTCGATTTCGGCTCACAATACACCCAATTGATTGCAAGAAGAGTGCGCGAATTGAATATCTATTGTGAAATCCACCCTTACAATGAAATCTCAAATCTATTCTCGATTAAATCGGGACAAATCTCAAATCTTAAAGGCATTATCCTTTCCGGAAGCCCATTTTCTGTTTGTGACAACGAAGCCCCGATTCCAAATTTAAATGGTCTGAAAAAGCTACCGGTGCTTGGCGTGTGTTATGGTGCACAATGGCTTGCGCAAAATGCAGGAGGAACCGTTGAGCCATCGTCTATACGGGAATATGGAAGAGCCAATCTTTCTTTTGTTAATGACAATTTGCTGCTGAAAGATGTGCCTGTCGGTTCACAAGTATGGATGTCACATGGTGATACGATTCAAAAGATCCCCGACAATTTTAAAATTATTGCCAGCACCAACGATGTGAAAGTGGCCGGCTACCAAATTGATGGAGAAAATACCTTCGGCATTCAATTTCATCCTGAAGTGTACCATTCGACAGA
>NVWW01000173.1 GCA_002746335.1 Flavobacteriales bacterium
GTGGTTCCATCACCGAAATCCCAATTGTAGCTCACCCCACCCGTTCCGAAAAATTGCAACGTATCGCCAGGACAAACCGAAGTGTCTGGCCCGGCATTGGCAATTGGCAATGGATTGACCACAATTGTTACTGCATCGCTTGCCGAACATCCGTTGGCGTCAGTAACATTCACCGTGTAAGTAATAGTATCATCAGGGAAAGCCAGTGGATTGTCAATGCTGTCATCACTTAAAAATAAATTGGGTGCCCAAGCGAAAACCACACCGCCTGTTGCATTCAATTGTGTGGTATCTCCGATGCAGATTTGTGTTTCATTGCCTGCGTTAACGATTGGCAGCGTATTCACTGTTACTTCTATCGAATCCAGCCCGAAACAGGTCATTTGCGAAGTGGTAACCGTTGAATTCGCAAAATAAAACATCGTGGTGTTAGGGAAAACATCGGGGTTGAAAAGGGTGGTATCGTTAATAAAACTATTCGGACTCCACGCAACTGATGCACTTGATGGTGCAGTGGGGCTTCCTCCGATTTGAACAGTATCTCCAGTGCAAATGTCCGTATCAGCTCCTGCTTCGGTCGGCACCACCGGACCGACATCCAAACGAATAGTATCTGTATTTACACAGCCGTTGGCACCCATAACTGTTACAACATAAGTGATGGTGTCCGAGGGGTTTACAAATGGGTTGGCAATGCTGTCATCGCTTAAGGCAGAATCAGGGACCCATACATAAGTTATCCCGCCTGTTGCACTCAGTTGAATTGAATCTCCCGGGCAAATCCATAAATCAGGGCCTGCATCAGCTGGTGGCAGTGATAACACGATGATAGTTGCCGTATCAGTACCAGAACAGTTGTTGGAATCCGTTACAGTGACGACATAATCCGTAGTATCTGTAGGAGTAGCAATTGGATTTGGAATATTAGGGTTGTTCAAACCGGCTGAAGGCGACCATACATAAGTGTTTCCACCGGTAGCTAGCAACTGTACCGTATCGCCAAAACAGATAGTCGTATCGAGCGATGCAGTGATAGTTGGCAAGGCATTTACATTCACGATTATTGTGTCTGAATCGATGCAGCCGTTGGTGTCGGTAACCAGCAAAATATAAGTAGTTGTAATTGTAGGCGATGCAATTGGATTGGCAATTGAATCATCGTTCAAGCCAGCAGAAGGTGACCACGCGAAAATTGCACTATTTGGTCCCGCTGGAAATCCGCCAATAATCACCGAATCCAGAAAGCAAAGCGTCATATCCGTTCCTGCATCTGTATTGGGAAGCGGGTTTACAGTAAGAGTAATAGAATCAGTGGCAACGCAACCGGTAGTGTCTGTAACCACTACGGTATAAGTGGTAGTTGTTGCAGGCGAAGCCATTGGATTAGAAATGTTGGGATTGCTCAGCCCGTTTATTGGAGTCCACGAATAAGTAGCCGTGGCAGGCCCGTTGGCAACCAATTGGGCGGAATCAACAGTGCAAATAGCCGTGTCATTGCTTATGGTAATCACATTTGAGAAAACTGAAATCGTTACCGAGTCCGTATTCTGGCAGCTGTTGGTGTCGTTTATTGTAACGGTGTAAGTGGTTGTTGAGGAAGGAAAGGCCGATGGATTTGGAATATTTGAATTGCTCAATCCTGTTATCGGATCCCATGAAAACACTGCTCCAACTGGCCCTGTGGCATTTAACTGAATCGTATCGTCATTACAAATTAAGGTGTCCGGTCCTGCATCAACTGCAATAGATTGAATAACAGTAACTGTTACACTGTCTTTGCCCACGCATCCTCCGCCAGGGGAAGTTACCGTTACAGTGTAGGTGGTGGTAGACGAAGGCGTAGCAGTTGGATTGGAAAATGTACTGTCATTCAAAGAAGCGGCAGGTTCCCAGGCAATGTTAAACCCCGAAATTCCCGTAGGGTTTCCCCCGAGTACTGCCGAATTACCCACACAAAGTACCGTGTCATTTCCCGCATCAGCAGTGGTTGAAGTAATAACGAAAATAGTTAATGAGTCCGAATTGACACACCCGTTCGTGTCTGTTACTGTAACTGTGTAAGTTGTTGTGTCTAAAGGGAATGCCAGTGGGTTGTAAATGTTGGGATCACTTAAATCGGTGGTTGGCGACCAACTGTAGGTGCTGTTTGCTGTATCTCCTGTTGCGTTTAACTGCACGGTGTCATTCACGCAAATTAAAAGATCATTTCCAGCGTCAATATTTGCCCCCGAATTAATGAATACAGTTACCGTATCGGTAGCCGTACATCCCGCCAAATCGGTAACGGTTACTACATAAGTAGTTGTGGTTGTGGGTGACGCATTGGGATTGGGTGATGCCGGGTTGTCAAGTCCCGTAGCAGGACTCCAGCTTGTCGTTGAATTGACAGGACCTGTTGGAGAGCCTCCCAGAGTTACATTGCCTCCAACACAGATGGTTGTATCCGGCCCGGCATTAGCAATGATGATGTTGCCAATGGTGATGTTTTTGCTCACCGAGTCCGAGCAGCCAAACTGGCTGGTGGCTACAACATTTATTGTTCCGGTGCCACCTGAGCTCCAATCTACAGTAATGGAACTGCTGCCCTGCCCGGATGCCACTGCTCCGCCTGTAACCGTCCAGTTGTAAGTAGTGTTGGCAGTGTTCGTTACTGAATAAACTTGACCCAAATCGTTGGCGCAAACGGGTTGCGGACCGGTGATGCTGGTCGGCCCATTGAACCCGTTTACTTGTATCGAATAAACCACAGCCGTTGTTTTGTTCGGGCAGCCGTTGTCTTTTGATTCGACATTAAACAAATAGGGCAATGCTTGTCCCTGCCCGCACGTTGTATTCCAGCAAAATTGGGAAGTTGTAGTGCCAAGTCCCAACACGGGAGTGTTAATGGTAGCTGGAGGGTTGATGATGGAATTGTCAAAAATAACACCTGAAGCTGTGAACTCGAGGCTGTCTCCATTTGGGTCGGTGAAAGTAACTGGAAAACAAAGCGTGTCTCCTTCATCAATGGTGTAAGATGTTTGTCCGCTGCCGCCTGTGGATGCGAGGTTAGGAGCAGGATTGGCAGGGCAGTTCAGCGCAATCAACTGCAAATCTCTTCGTGTGATTCCAATTAAATTCCCGTTTCGGAATTCTTTGATTTCAACGGCAATCACGTCAAACCCAGCAATTGGGATAAGGTATTCCGAATAACCTGTAAAGCCATTGATAAAAGCATATCCTGAAGGCCCGAAAGGATTGTTTTTATCAAATCCACCGGTTGCCCAGGTTACAATTGGCAAAGGCCAATTGAGTGGGTCGGGATAAAAAGTAATTGCCGGTGGAGGAGTTCCGGGGCCTGTATATTCTCCTTCATAGGGGTCTTCAAATGAGTAAACAAGCAAATCACCATCGGGGTCGTAGGCGGTGTTTAAAATAGGTGTGGTGTCGCCAACACAAATGAATGGAACCGGCAAATCGGTAAATTGAGGTGAATTGTTCACAGTTAAAGGAGGAGGAATAAAAGCATGAAACCCCATTCCCTGTACTCCCGGATTGTCCAAATTTGTTATTCCGCCATTGCGGCAACATCTGTCATAATACAAGTGATAACCCTTACTGAACACACCACCGGGCATTAGTGGCAGTGATATGGTATCAATATAAAGCCCTTCATCAACGCAAACGTTTTGGCCAACAGTGCAACCACTCGGGTTGTCCGGGGTAATTCTTGTTGTATCCACAATAGCAATGGTCAAATCCATAAATTTCGTTTTGTTGCTGTCCGGTTGATTGCTTTCTAAGTAAATTCCAATGTCAACAGAACCTTCAGGGCCGTCTGGAAAGTTTGAGGTAGCTGGATCGCAGTTGGTGTAAGTCTTGAAAATAATGCGGTATAAATAAAAGCCGGAGTTGTTAGGGTCTTCGCCCAAGTATTCATAAGCGAGATTGCCGCCCATGAGGTGAGTAGCATCGGCATGGCTTGCTGCAAAAAGCAGAAGTAGTAAAAGCAACAAAAATTGTTTGATGCGGTTCACTGCACGATGATTTTTCGGCTCACTGAATCGCTTTCAGATTGGATATTAAGGAAATACACTCCTTTAGGATTACCTGAGAGGTCTATTTCGATGCTGGATTCAGGATGCTGAATGCTTAATTGATAAACAACTTCTCCAAGCAAATTATACACTGCAATTTTTGTTACTTCAAACTTCAAACTTCTCACTTCAAATTTTCCACTATTCGGATTTGGGTAAATAACGATTAAAGATTCATTATCTTTTGAAGATTCAAAAATTCCCGTAATACATAACACATTGTCAACTGTGATATAGTTTGTTTTGACTTCTGTATCTGAGCCGCCAGCATTTGTGGCTGTCAATGTGACTGTATAAACGCCATTATTTTGATAAGTATGGGTTGGGTTTTGTTGTGTGGAAGTATTTCCATCTCCAAAATCCCATGACCACGAAACAGGGTTGTTTTGCGAAAGATCTGTGAAATTGACCGTGCCGAGACAAACTATTTGTGAATCCACTGTGAAATTTGCAATAGGTATTGGTATGCATGCGTTGCCGTCAACCGTAACGTAATTTGTTTGGACAAGCGTATCGGAACCGTTAGCATTGCTTACAACAAGTGTAACGGTGTAAGTGCCATCATTTGCATAGGTATGTGTTGGGTTTTGAACACTGTCTGTGTTGCCATCTCCAAAATCCCATTCCCATGAAGTGGGATTGTAAAGTGATAAGTCTGTGAAGCTCACTGTTCCATCGCAATCGAGGGTGGAATCAACTACAAAATCAGCTACAGGGGGAATGTTTCCTCCGCAAAAACTGTTGCTTACCGTGATGTAATTGACTTTCACCAACGTATCTGTTCCGTTTGCATTGCTTGCAATAAGGGTTACCGTGTAGATGCCATCATTGGCATAGGTATGCGTTGGATTTTGAACCGTGTCTGTGTTGCCATCGCCAAAATCCCAAAGCCATGAAGTTGGATTGTTTCCAGATAAATCGGAAAAATTCACCATACCGAGGCAATTGTTCAGCGAATCGGCTGTAAAAGTCGCAGTAGGTGCAGGCAAGCAGACCGTACTATCCACAGTGATATAGCCGGTCACCGTAAGAGTATCTGTGCCAATGCTGTTTGATGCATAGAGCGAAACCGTGTAAGTACCGTTATTCTGATAAGTATGTGCTGGGTTTTGTATGATGCTTGTTGTGCCATCACCGAAATTCCATAGCCACGAAGTAGGTGCGTTTGTTGACAGGTCAGTGAAACTGACAGTTCCATTGCAAACAATTGTTGAGTCAGCAGTGAAATTTGCGGTTGGAGGGCTGAAACAAAGCAAACTGTCGAATGTGACGTAATTGGTTTTGGTTTCTGTATTGTTTCCTAAACTGTTTGTTGAAGTGAGGGAAACGGTGTATGTTCCGTTCAGATTGTAGGTATGTGAAGGGTTTTGAGC
>NVWW01000174.1 GCA_002746335.1 Flavobacteriales bacterium
AATTTAGAGTTTAAAGTTTAGAGTTTTCTACAGATACGGTGATTTCAAAAATATGTTTCAGAATGTCTTTTTCCGTTCCATCCAACGGTATGTCCCCTGCATCCCCTCATTTTTCAGCTACTTCAATTCTAATTTCATCAAATCCATGCCCTGCTCTCCATAGTCATTTTAGGTCGTGTCTGAAGAGTTGAGTCAGTGATTGAAAAGGCCGATAAAACAATCATGAAAATCTGGATGATTTCATAAATTGTTAACATCAATAGTATTCAGAAGGTCGGAATTTTCTTCGATAAAAACAGGAAATTCTGCGTAAGGAATTATAAGCGTTTGCAAAGTACCTCCTGAATATGTTTGCGTTTTATCGAATAGATAAACCCAATTTTTTCCTGCCGGAAAGCTGACAGTAATGCTTATGCCTACCTGCAAAAACGGAGCAACGAAAACATCTGTACCGAGCAGGTAGCTGTAATCGCTTTTGTTGAAGAAGGTCATCATGGATTTACCTTGTGTAAAACAGGTTTCAGCCTGTTCCATTAGGTATGGAATAAACGCGTGATGGAGCTTCGCGAACATCTGGTAGATGTCGGTGGTTTCAGTGTCGAACATCCACGGGCGGTGCTCGCCTCCGCCTCCATTTTCCATAATGGGAGAAAGCGCACCCATCTGCGCCCAGCGAATAAGTACTTCTTTCGAACGCCCCTCGGCATATGTAATGTCTTCGCGATAACCGCCAATATCCGAGCCAAATGCGAGATAGCCATATTCAGCAGAATAATACATGTTGTTAAGCGCTGCCTCTAAGCCTGAGAAGTCACCGTCCTGATCGCCCACCCAACCACACCAGTTGATGTCGGTAGATGCGAAAGAAACCAAATCCCCGCCAACGTCAAATCCATAATTGTCAATAGGCCGGCATGTATTCACTCGGTCGTTGCCCAGCTTTTTCCTTGTGTAATCGTGAAATAACCGGTAATAGGCATGGGAATAATCCAAGCGCTCTACATAATCATTCAAATAAGGCGACCAAGCGGCACCAAATACGTAATAATCCGTACCATCACATTTCCAACCATCAATGCCTAAGTCCAGTGTTTTGTCCAGAAGAGTTTTCCACCAAGCAACAGCATTGGGGTTGAAGAAATCAATGAGGCTGCCATCGCCCTTCCACCAATTCACTACTTCAGGGCCGCTGGCCGAATCGTTTTGCATGAAATATCCATTAGCGGCAGCGTAGTTGTATAAGGAATCTTGATCGATATTGATAATGCCGGTAATCCACATCATCACTTTAACATCCTTCGAATGAAAGTAATCAATCATACCTTGTGGGTCGTAAAAGGTCGAAAGGTCAAACTCAAAGGTGTTGTAACCGGTTTCCCACGGGCTATCAATAATGATAGCGCCAACGGGGATGTCATGAGCGAGGTAGTCATCAACCAGTTGGATGGCGCTTTGCTGGGTACTTTCGTCCTCCCATACCCAATGGTGAAAAATCCATTCAGGCCACGGTGTAGTTTGAACAGGGGGCTGGGTAATTGTGGTGTCTGTGTTTGTCGTATCGTTATTTTGGGGAGGAAGAGGCGGATCAATCGGCACGTCTTTTTTACAGGCGAATGCAACGATTAACAGCACAGCAATTGCAGTAAATTTTATCTGTTTTATCATAATTGTGTGAATTGCCAAGTCCGTTCTGGCTTGGTAAATGTTAAGGAATATAACGGTGTTTTTTTGTTTGCTCAAAGGTATTAAGAAGAATGTCCCGTTGCAAACTTTCGAAATGCTTTCCTCGCCTTTCCATGATTCGAGTCGCAACTTCACACGCTTTTTCAAAGTCGAACTCAGAAAATCCTACTGCACCGCCCCAGCTGAATGACGGGATGAATTTGGGTGGAAAATCCCCACCGAAAACATTGGCTGAAACACCTATTATTGTTCCCGTGTTGAACATCGTATTGATGCCACATTTGCTGTGGTCGCCCATTATCAGGCCAAGAAAAATCAATCCTGAATTTTCATAGGATTCGGAAGAGTAATTCCAAATTTTCACTTCTCCGTAATTGTTTTTCAAGTTGGAATTGTTGGTGTCAGCACCCAGGTTACACCACTCGCCAATCACTGAATTACCCAAAAAGCCATCGTGTGCTTTGTTGGAATAGCCAAAAATCACTGAATTGTTGATTTCACCCCCCACTTTCGAATATGGTCCAATGGTGGTCGGTCCGTAAATTTTAGCGCCCATTTTCACTACCGAGCCTTCACAAAGCGCAAAAGGCCCGCGAATGATTGCCCCTTCCATCACTTCGGCATTTTTACCAATGTAAATTGGACCTGTTTCTGAATTTAAAATGGCACATTCCACTTTTGCACCTTCTTCTACAAAAATGTTTTCGCCTAAAGTTTGATTGGTCTCACTGACTTCCTGCGACTTTCTGTTTTTCGTGAGTAACTCGAAATCAGCTTGAATCGCTTCACCGTTTTTTTGAAAAATGTCCCACAATTTTTTGATTTTCAGTGAATCGTATTGCGATTTAACTTTCAGCACATCAAGTGTTTCCAGCGGGATTTTTTCTGCAATAGCTTCATTTAAAATCTCATCTGAAACCCGCGCAGCAATCAACACATCGCCATCCACCAATTTTTGGTTTTGTTCCAGTTCATTAATTTCATTCAGCAAATCTTCGTTCGGACATACTGAGCCGTTGATGAGTAAATTTTCTTTTTCGATTTTCAGCGTATGTTTTTTTGAAAGATAATCTTGGGTTAAGGTAGAAGTTAGTGCATTCACATACTTTTCCCACTTCTCACGAATGGTTAAAATCCCGATGCGAAAATCACACACTGGGCGGGTGAAAGCCAGTGGCAAAAGGTTGGAACGGTTGCTGTCGTCAAAAAGGATGTAATTCATTTGCCGAATTCGATTTCAATGATAGGAAAAAACCTTTAAATGTTATTCTAAATGAAGTGAAAGAATCTTTAATATTTCTCGCTTTGCCCAAAATGGCAAGTAAAGAAAGCAAAAACCCCTCCCGATTTATCGGAAAGGGCTTTAAAACTTTAAACGCTATAATTTATTCTGCTTTTTCTTCTTTTAGTTCTTCTTCTTTCGGTTCTTCCTGCTTTTTCTTATCGAATTTCCCATAACGGCTTCTGAATTTATCCACACGGCCTGCAGTATCCACTAATTTCATTTTACCCGTATAAAACGGATGCGAAGTGTGCGAAATCTCCAGCTTCACGAGCGGATATTCGTTGCCGTCTTCCCATTTCACGGTCTCCTTACTCGGTACGGTTGACTTGCAAATAAACGAATAGTCGTTGCTCATGTCTTTAAACACTACCAAGCGGTAATTTTCGGGATGGATGCCTTTTTTCATTAGTTTTTAATTTTTAGGGCTGCAAAGGTAAGAATAAAGTAAAATATTACAAAATAAATCCCCTATCTTCCCGTTACCCACATTCACTACTTTTGCTTCCTATGAAACTACCTTTATACTTTTTGCTTTTTGCTTTTTGCTTTTTACTTGTCTTCTCAGCTTGCCGTAAAGACGCACTTATCACAGATTCATCAGCCAAACTTGAGTTTTCTACAGATACGGTAATTTTTGACACCGTTTTCACTACCATCGGCTCAGTAACCAAATACCTGCGCGTTTATAACCCACACAAGCAAACGATAAAAGTTTCCTCTATCGAATTAGCGGGGGGCAACACTTCAAATTTTCGCATCAATGTGGATGGTATCGCTACCGATAAGGCCGAAAACATCGAAATAAAAGGAGGTGACAGCTTGTGGGTATTTGTAGAAGTAACTGTTGACCCCAATGGCGGCAACTCACCACTAATCATCACCGATTCAATTCTTTTCAATACCAACGGCAACCTACAGGATGTTGATTTGGTGGCTTGGGGGCAAGATGCAAACTATTTTTTGCCTGACGAATTTTTTTACGGTTTTCCTCCCTTCAAGCGGCTGGCTTGTAATGAAACATGGGAGGAGGACAAGCCATACGTAGTTTACGGCTATGTGTTTGTAGATTCGCTTTGCACACTCACCATTGAGGCAGGAACTCAAATCCATTTTCATAAAAATTCCGGGTTGTGGGTGTACCGTGGAGGTTCACTGCAAGTCAATGGCGAATTGGGAAACGAAGTGGTTTTTCAAGGTGACCGGCTCGAATGGGATTACGAAGAAACCCCGGGACAATGGGACCGTATTTGGCTCAATGATGGCATGGCAGATAGCAAAATCGAATACGCCATTATCAAAAACGGGTTCATCGGAATACAAGCCGAAACATGGCCGTTAGACAACTCGCTGGACTCAAGCCAAAACAAGTTGGAAATCAGCAACACGATTATACGAAACATGGCCGGTATTGGCATGCTGTTACGCAATTACAATGTAGTTGGCGAAAATGTAGTGGCGGCCAATTGCGGCACCTATTCAGCGGCTATTAGTGGGGGCGGAAATTACACCTTCAAGCACTGCACTTTCGCCAATTATTGGCCTCATGAAGCGCGCAATGAACCGCTGCTTTTCATCAGCAATCGTTACGATAATTTGTTTGGAACAGAAACAATTAAGGATTTGACAAAGGCAGATTTTTTGAATTGCATTGTTTATGGCAATAACGACAACGAACTTGGGTTTGAAAAGCATGTCAACGGGCAATTTGAATACAAATTTGACCACTGCTTGCTAAAAACAGAGGAGAACACTTCTGATGCGACACGCTACATCAACATTGTAAAAAACCCAGCCAGCGTTACTGTAGATGGGGAAACACACGATCCTGTTTTCAATGATTTTTCGGAAAATGATTATACACTTTTTGATCAATCTGCTGCAATTGATATTGGCGATGAAAATTTGACCGGAACTCTCACAACAGACCTGAAAGGAGATATGAGAGACAACAATCCCGATTTGGGGGCTTATGAATTCATTCCTTAAATTTGCCAAGATTCACAAATTTTCACTGATTTCAGAAACATATTTCCTATAATTGTACTCAAATTTTCTCAATGGTAATAGCCACTACAGCAGGCATCAAAATTTCAGTGAAGAACTTTTTCAGACCGGAATTCTCTGATCTGAGAAAGCGGCATTATTTGTTTTCTTACCAAATTCAAATTGAGAATCAAAGCGGTTACGCAGTGCAATTGCTCAGGCGGCATTGGCATATTTTCGACTCAAGCGGTGAATACAGTGA
>NVWW01000046.1 GCA_002746335.1 Flavobacteriales bacterium
TAGTCTTTATTGCCTTGCATGATATAAAAGTATCACTATCTACAAAATCATTAACTAAATTTGAATCCTATTTGTTAGCAAAGTTGTGCAACGGGCACAGGGTGTATAAGCAATAGCTCGCATGACCATAGCTAAAACACTGCCTGAAGGTAGTTGCCTTCGCTGAGGCCAGCGCACAAAACCCGCTACTGCTCATACACAGAACGATATCTCTAATGATAATAAAATAAATTTTCAATATGAGTTGGATAAAAACAATCAATTATGAAGAGGCAGATTCAAACTTAAAAAGAATATATGACCGGGTTAAAGGGCCGAATAATCACATTGATAATGTTTTATTGATACACAGTTTGCGGCCTCACTCATTGGTGGGGCATATGGCATTGTACAAAAACGTGCTGCACAACTCAAACAATGCGCTTCCAAAATGGTATTTAGAATCCATTGGAGTTTATGTTAGTCACTTGAACAAATGCAATTATTGTGTAGAGCACCATTTTGCAGGATTAAAAAACCTTTTAAAAGATGATGAAAAAGCAGCACATTTTTTAGAAGCCATAAAAAATGACACTTTGCAGGTCTATTTTGACAACAAATATTTCACCGGGATGAATTATGCCAAAAAGCTTACTGTTGAGTTTGAAAACATGACAAAGCAAGATATTGAAAGCCTCAAAGCATCAGGATATTCAGAGGGAGAAATACTTGAAATTAATCAAGTAGCAAGTTATTTCAATTATGTAAACAGAACCGTAATAGGTTTGGGCGTTACTACAAAAGGAGATATTTTGGGGCTTTCTCCAAATGACAGCAAGGACCCTGAAAACTGGAATCATCAATAAAATTTTAGAAGAATAAACACTGCAGATAATAAAGTGTGTAGCGCATTAAAACTCGCCATACACCAATCGTTGCAAAAAACAAAAGCCATTTGGATGTGATTTTGAAATATAATATATTCGTTAACAGCAAGTTAAAAAAGTAACGACATAGTGAATTTAAAGACTATATGTCTTTGTACAGTAGGCAAACCAAATATGAATAAAGAAGTAATCAGAAAATTTAAAGGATATTTTACCGAATTGAATTTAGACGATATTTCAGTATTAAATGAAATTTATTCAGACAAGGTATTATTCAAAGACCCAATTCACGAAATAAACGGAATTGAAAATCTAAAATCATACTTCAAAAAACTAAATGAAAATTTGATACAGGGTTCGTTTCTATTTACGGATGAAACCATTATTGATAACAAGGCATATTTAAGTTGGGAGATAAAATTGAAACTTAAAAAGCCTAAGAAAGAAGTTAGCGCATCAGGAATTTCAGTACTTACGTTTGAACAAAAAATAACTAAACAAAGAGATTACTTTGATGCAGGAGAATTGTTTTATGAAAACATTCCCTTATTGGGTGGAATAATTCGATTATTAAAAAAGAAAATAGCTAACTAATGAGATTTGCGCTGCTATAATTAAGCGTTTTCTTATTGAGTTTTCTCAGAAAGAAAACAAAGACCTATCATCTGAGACAAAAGAAAATCTATGAAAACTAAAACTTTTTCAATTTCCAGAGTTTTTGATATTAACTCGGACACGCTGTTTCAAGTTGTTTCGGATTTTAATAAGTACAGTGATTGGAATACCATTATTCCACATGCAAAAGGGGAATTAAAAATTGGGACAACGTTAGAATTGACTATGAACATGGGTGGTAAAACTAAACCCTTCAATCCAAAGGTTGTTGCTGTAGATCCAGGAAAAAGTTTTTCCTTGTCTAAAATATTGATCACAAAGGGAATAGGAGAGTTAACGCATCAATTTGAGTTTATCTACTTACCAAATAACAAAACAGAATTTATTCAAACCTGGACAGGAAAAGGAATACTTGTCAAAATGATGTGGTCAAAAATTGCAGAAGGATTTTCGGACTTTGAGATTTTTAATGACGATCTTGAAAAATATTTAATGAAACGAGAATAAATAAACGAAATGCCAACAAGGTATAGCAAATCATAGTGCCTTATGGGGATGCAACGCTTGTTATACTGAATGTTATATGTAATTAGATGGATTGACTATTAGAATCTAAAAAAAAATCCAATGAACTTTGAGCTACTATACAAATCTGTTCAACCAACATTAGTAAAGTTTAAAGACGCTTCTATTGCACTGAGAAAATATGGAACTGATGGACCTAATATTATTTTGATTCACGGTTTTCCAACCCATGGATATACCTGGAGAAAAATATTACCCGAATTATCTCAAAATTATAGTTGCTACGTTATTGATTTACCCGGTCTTGGTGATAGCCTGTGGAATGATAACACAAACTTTAATTGCGAAGCTCAGGCAGATAGAGTCATTGAACTGATCAAAGAATTGAATATTGACGATTATTCTTTTATTGCTCATAATTCTGGCGCGACTGTCGCAAGAATAGTGGCTTTAAAACAACCTAAAAAAGTACGTAAGCTTATTTTAATTAATACTGAAATCCCGAATCACCGCCCTCCTTGGATTCCCTTATATCAAGCCATTGGTTTATTCCCTTTAGTTCCATTTTTTATCAGACAAGCTTTGAAATACAAATGGTTTATTCGTTCTCCAATGGGGTTTCAACAGCTTTATTCCAATATTTCTCTTTTGGATATTCCAGAGAATATTGAACCTTATGTGAGGCCAATTATTAACTCACAAATGAAAACCATAGGAGCTTTTAAGTATTTGAAAGGGCTTGATTGGAAAAAAATTGATGAATTTGAATCGACTCACAGAAACATTGAGGCTGAAACCCTTTTATTGTGGGGAGAAAATGATAAAACCTTCCCGCTACATCTTGCTGAGAAAATGTTAGAACAATTCAATAATAATTGTAAGCTAATAAAATTAGAAAATGCATCTCTTCTGCCTCACGAAGAGAAATATGAGGAAGTTAATAGATGTATCAATGACTTTTTGAATAACTGATAATCCATTACAAACAACATAAACACCTCCTAAACCCATGGCCAAACTCACAAGAATTCTCAGTATTGATGGTGGCGGCATCCGGGGCATTATCCCGGGGCAGCTATTGGTGGCATTTGAAGAAATGCTGCAACAGGAATCCGGCAATCCCATGGCCAGAATTTCCCATTACTTTGATTTGATTGCGGGCACCAGCACGGGGGGCATTCTCGCCTGTGCCTACTTGTGTCCCGAAAAGCCGGGCAAGAAAGCGCCCTGCTTCACTGCCGAGGAGGTAGTGGGCCTCTACTTTAAACGGGGGCACGATATTTTCGACATCCCGGTTTTTCATAGTATAAGAAGCGTGCGAGGGCTGATCGATGAAAAATACCCTGCTAAGGGAATAGAAAAAGCACTGAAAGACTACTTCGGCAATACCAAGCTGAGCGAACTGCTCAAACCCTGTTTGATTACCGCTTATGACATCACCAACACGCGCGGGCATTTCTTTACCCAGCACGATGCGAAGAAGAGCAAATCCTATGATTTTTTAGTGAGGGATGTGGCGCGGGCAACTTCCGCAGCTCCCACTTATTTTGAATGTGCCTTGGTGAAGTCATTAACCAACGCCCGCTACCCGCTGGTGGACGGGGGCGTGTTTGTAAACAACCCGGCCTTGTGTGCATACGCTGAAGTGCGCAATTTCAAAAGTAAACCAAAGGCAAAAGACATGTTGATTCTTTCGCTCGGTACGGGTTACACGGAAAAATCATACCAATATAAAAAAGCCAAGGACTGGGGCGCATTGGAATGGCTAAAACCCGTGATAAACATCATGATGGATGGCGTTGCCGAAACTGTGGATTATCAACTCGGGCAAATCTATGATGCAGCAAATGCACCCAATCAATACCTCAGAATCAACCCGAAACTTCCCAAAAGCGTTGATCCCGACATGGACAATGCTTCGCCTGAAAACCTCAAGGCATTAAAACGGCTGGGGGTTAGAACTGCCAAAAAACATGAGGCAGAATTGAGGAGAATCGCTCGACTATTAGTAAAAGAATAAATTAGCAGATAGAAATAGCGTTAAATCAAACACTTAAAATATGTAATTACGAATTTTGAGCAAATTATAGGTAGATAAACCTGTCAGGCCGTTCTTTGAATATGGTAGCGCAAGACTCACAACAGGTGAAATAATCGTGCCCAGCATAAGTTAGTTTCGGATGATTTTTTGTGATTTTGAATACCACCGCACTCACCGGACATTTTACAAAATCGTCCACATGGGAATCGGGCTGTTGCACCACCAAGCTTTCATCGTAATTATGTGCAGCACATGCTGACGAAGAACAGCCTTTGGCCATATCAGAATCTTGGCTATTCGGTTTAATAGTACCGATGACAGGGTCTTTTTGTGAATTCGTATCCGCTTTAGTATTGCACCCCACAATAATGGAGATGACCAGTGTTATTAAAAATAGGTTTTTCATTGTTTCAGGTTATCGTCAATAGGGTTAATAATTCAATTCTTAATCCCATGTAAAAGAGTATTGATATTAAGCCACAACACTCAAAAATTATACCAGAATATTTATAAACATACATTATATTTATACACCCAAGTCACTATGAAATTTTCAGCATTTTATCGGGCAACGCACTATCAAAAACCTCAAGGCATTGAATGGGTTGGGGATGAGAACTGCCAAAAAACATGAAGCAGGGTTGAGGCGAATCGCTCGATTATTAGTAAAAGAATAAATTCGCAGATATAAATAGCGTTAAATCAAACACTTAAAACCTTTTGCCATGAAAAAGAAAACTTTTTTTATTTTTTCATTGTTGATGCTCGCAGGCGCGGCTTTTGCTTTTGCGAACACGGCCGAAATTATTTCCCAAAACATTGGGATAAAAGTGGAAGAATACCGCAGCCAGGCACACCTGCTCAAGCTACTCGCTTTTGGCACAGGCATTCTCGCAATTACCATCACTGTTTTGCAGAGTTTCAAAGGGAAATGGGTAAAAATTACCGTTGCCGTTATTTCCATTTTGGTAGCGGGATTCACGGAAGCATCCTTGTTTTTTAACGATGCCGATCCTCGCCTGCTTGAGGTGGCTTCCAACAGAATCAGTGATTATCTGCATGACTTTAATAGAGAAACGAGAAAGCTGAAGCTAATGGATCTTGACGAAGATGGATTAGATATAGAAATGATGGCGCTTGAAGAACAACTTTGGGAAAATATTCGCCAAACCGAACGTGAGCTGCAATTGGAATACCATCACATTAGTGCAATCATTGATGCAGATGAAGACGGTTCTCCGATAACCCGCCTGCCTGTGGAGAATAATTTTCTTTTTGGAAGAGCTATGGCGGCCACTCCATTCCCGGCCTTCCATTTTGAATTGCCCAAACAGCTTCTGATACAGGATGACACGTTAATTGCCGAAGAAGACACTGTAACAGGCAGAACGCTGGGTTCAAACTACAACATTGAAAGCGGTGAGCTGACCATTGGTGAAACTATTATTCAGGTGGACGAGATGATAAAAGAAGAAATTATGAACGATAAAAAAGGGATTTATATCACCGGTGCCGGTGAGGGTTCGAATCTTGACGAAGCCATGGAATATGCACGCCAAGCCTTGAGGGAAAACACCAAAAGGCAATTTAATGAGTTATACAGTGAGTCGATCAATCCCAAAGTGAATGAAGCAGTAGCTTCAAAAGTGCATTACTTCTCGAAAGAATTTCTAAATGAATTTGATAAAATAGCTGATGGCAAATACATTTATTACATCATGCTGCGAACAGAAAAGATGGCGCTCCGTAGGTTTTACGGCAAGGTGCTTCAAAAATACGAACCACAGCAGCAACAGGAGGTGATAAAGGTCTATGACCAAAAAATAATGCAGCAGCAGATAATCGAGTATTGATGTAATATTTTGCACCTCATAATTCCGAGCGAATTGAAAGCCTCTTTCATCTGTGATTTATTCTACAGCTAAAATTCGCTTCTTTAACAAACTTTCAAAAAAAGCATGCAACGGAAAGATAATTGCTGCGATACCTGCATTGATGATTAATTTGTAAAGCGGCACCCCGCCTGTCCATTGCTCTACCCACGGATCGCTGAGAACGAGCACGAACTCGAAGAATAAAAGGAAAGTGAAGAAAACCAACCCTTCCACCAAGTGCGTTTGAGCTTTTCCAAAGGTTTGAACTTTGGAAAAGCTGAACAGCAACGCCCCAAAAAGAAGCACAATAAAAATAAGAATACCCGAATACTGCAGCAAGTTTCTTCTTTTTATTTTCTCATTCTCAATTCTGAATTCTTCATTCTCAATTCTCTTTTGTTCCGCTTCTTCTTTTTCAAATTCGTATTTGGCTTCGAGTTTGCCAATTTCTTTGCTTTTTTCTTCGTTGAAAAGCGAGTCTTTCATGGCTGAATGCTGCCTGAAGTATTCATAAGCATTTTTAAAGTCACTTTTCGCTAAATAACTTTTTGACAAACCCTCGCAGGCGCTTTTGATGTCGTGTTTCGAGCCGATTTCTTTTGCCAGATCTAAGCTTTTTAACCCATATCCAATTGCTCTTTCTAAATACCCTTGTTTCAGGCAAAGCTCACTTAAGTTATTTAGTGTCAGTGATATTGCTTGTTTGTCGCCTAATTGCTCGTAGTTTCCCAGCGCCTCCAGATATAATTCCATTGCTTTTTCATTGTTGCCTTGTTTGCCGAAATCAATTCCTATAGATATCAGGCAGTCCGTTATGCCTTTGGTATCGCCTAATTCTTTAAACAATGCCAATGCCATCTGGTAGTATTTTGCGGCTTTGTCAAAATTTTCCTGAAGGCTGTTGATGTTGCCCAAGGTGTATAAACATTGGGTTGCACCCGGCTTGTAATCGATTTCTTCAAAGAGTTCCAATGCTTTTAGAAAGTATTCTTTGGTTTTTTCGTAATTGCCTTGATACAAGTAAATGCTACCAATGTTCCCCAAAATTTTGGCAACACCCATTTTATCATTAAATTCTTCAAACAGCTTTGATGCCTGTACAAAATAATCCACCGCTTTTTCGTAATGCCCTTGATGTAAATAAAGGGTGCCAATGTTGCCCAATCCTGCGGCAATCGCCCTGCTATCCTGCAGTTCTCGCTTTATTTTTAAGGCGTCTTGATAGTAAACCAACGCATCGGTATAACGCCCCTGATAGTCATAGCCGACACCAATATAATTCATCGCCTCAGCCATGCCTTTTTTGTAATTTAATTCTTCAGACAATTTCAACGCCTGTTGCCCATATTGAATGGCTGTTTCAGGGTTCTTTCTGCTGTATTCCCAACTGAGTAGATTTAACACTTTCACTTTGTTGGTATCACTTTTTGCAGTGTTGAGCAAGTTTTCAAGCGAGTCAACTTTGCTCTGCTGTGCAAATATTAATGTGCCAATAAGCAAATGTGCTAAGGTTAATATGCAAAGAAGGACGTGTTTAAAACCGAGCATTTTTATGACTTATTTTTCTTTCAGATCTTCCAAAAACTCCACTTGCTTTTCGTTGTCAATTTCCATTTTTGGCGTGCCTTTGTATTCACCTATTTTTCCGGTCACGCACACCTGTTTGCCCAGGAGTTCTTTTTCCGGCTCATAGCTGAAATTTTTGCGATCGCTTTCCCATATAGTGAATGAAAACACCTGGTTTGGAAACTTCCGGTCCAAATTGACAAAAGTGGGCGATCCCTGGCCTTTTATGTGATATTTTGTCGCAACCACCGTGCCGCAGACCTTTCCCTTTTTGCCTATGTTCTCTTTTACTTCAACAGTGTTCCATTGGCCTTTTTTTGAAGAAAGCGGCTCTGTATCTTGAATATTTGTGGCCATGGTTTTTTCCCATAGCAATATGTTAGAAGTATCTTCAATGGTATGCTGCTCAAATTCAGAAAGTTGATGGAAGAAGTCAATTCCTGTCAATTTCTGAATGCTGTCAATGCTTACCGCATATGCTAAAATATTGGTGTTACATGGGCCATTTGGAAAGATAAACCCGATGCCTTTGATTTCCGGCATGGTATAATCAACCACTATTTTGTAATATAACTGAGGAACACTGACGGTATTCGTGCCTTTAATCACGGGTAAACTATCGTGTAATACAGGGCCTGTAACCACCAAGATTTCTTCATTGGCTACTGCCCAGTCACGGATTTTATTTTCAAGCTGGGCCCATCCTTCTCGGTTCAATTCAGGCCTTTGTGGGCTCATATTGCTATAAAAATACGATTCACTCAAGGCGGTTTGGCTCCAGCGGAAATCTGCCGAAGGTGCCAAATGTCCGCGGTCATAGCCTGAATACCAATAGTCGTCTTTCGCTGCAGTACCTGTTTTTACCAGCGGGTCGGCCCGGAAGTCGTTGGTGCGGCTTACATTGCCTGATTCCACATCCCTGGTGACTAAATGCGCCACCCAGTTGGCTTGCTCATGCTGTTCGTTGTAACTCAAAATCATCGCTTGGTGGTGGATGATTTGCTCGTTTTCGCCAATTTTCGGCAAACCGTATTTTTCAATTTTAGTATGGCAATATTGTAGTTTCAGTTTTTCCAATCCCAATTGGAAAGTATCAATCATCGCATACATTTCATCAATCTCTGTCTCGATGCCTTTGATTTGCCCCATCAATTCGCTGATAGTTTTGTTTTGAGAATTGGAAACGGAAAGCTGAATTGCCAATCCTGCAAGTAAAAATATTTTTTTCATAGAAATAATTTGGCCAAAAGTAAAAGTAATAAAGCCATGCGGCATTTTTTGTTTTCATACTTTTGAAAAAAGAAAACGCAGAAATGAAAATCTCCATATATCAAATAGATGCTTTCACAAGCGAATTGTTTGGCGGAAATCCTGCAGCAGTTTGCCCATTGGATGAATGGCTTGCAGATGATATAATGCAAAAAATTGCTACAGAAAACAACCTTAGTGAAACGGCTTTTTTTGTGCAAAAAGATGATGGTTTTGAACTGCGCTGGTTCACGCCCGAAATGGAGGTGGACTTGTGCGGCCATGCTACCTTAGCATCAGCCCATGTGCTTTTCCATTATTTGAATTATGATAAAGAGACTATCAAGTTTTTTTCAAAAAGTGGTGAGTTGTCGGTTAAGAAAGACAATGATTTGCTTGCGCTTGATTTTCCTTCGAGGGATTGTCATTCCATCGAACCGCCAGAAGTTTTATCGGCATCGCTCAATATCCAGCCTGTAGAAGTTTATGATTCGGGGCAAAATTTAATGGCGGTATATGATTCGGAAGAGGATATCCTGGCTTTGCGTCCCAACTTCTTAAAATTAAAAGAAATGGAAGGGAAAGGACTCATTGCAACTGCTAAGGGCAATTCCTGCGATTTTGTTTCCCGCTTTTTCGCACCTTCTGCAGGCATTGACGAAGATCCTGTAACAGGCTCAGCTCATTGCACCCTGACACCTTACTGGAGCAAAACACTCGATAAAAAATCACTACACGCAAAACAAATTTCCAAAAGGGGAGGGGAGCTTTTTTGCGAGGATGCCCKTGAACGCACTATCATCAAAGGAAAAGCTGTTACYTATCTTRTTGGGCAAATAGAAATTTAAATATTTCGTAACCATCTGAACATCAAAACGTAAAAGCGGTATTTGAAAGACAAGCTCTTATGAAACTCTACCACCATTTTATTTTTATTGCAATTACTCTTGCTGTTTTGGGGCTTACCACYTGTAGGATAGAGCCTGATTCTGATGAAACAGTYATTCGGRAAAAGCAATCTTTAGCCAATTTGTCTAAAAAAAGCAGAATAGAAGACGACATGGCAGTGATGCAAAAGAGTTCGAATAAAATTGGAGCTGAAGGAGAAGAAAAAAACGGTATTTGGTACGAAGAGAATGACACCATTGTTACCTTTCGTTTGTTTCTGAATAATTTGCCGCATGGAAAAATGGTTTGTTATCATAAAAATAAAAGTTATTTCTTGTGGAAAGGTAGGTACTTGTGGGGAAATATGAGCGGTAACTGGCGCTATTTCAACGAAAACAGAGAATTGGTTTATGAACTCATAAATATAATGCCAACTGAAAGTAATCCAGCCTACAATGCCATATTGGTAAAATACTTTGCGGGCAGTTCAAACAAAAACAAAAAGATAGAATCGGAGAGCGGTTTGCTTTTCAATTCGGAAAACTGGCGCAACGACCCTGCAACTACCAAACACGGTGATGAAAAAATCCACAACGAAGAAGGAAAAATAGTGAGACTGAACCGTTGGGAAGAAGGAAAATTGATTGAATCGCAGGAATTATAGCCCATCCTTAACCTATCCAAAATAGAGGGAATTCTCTACTTGTTAGGTTTAACTCCTTCCTTTTGGAGAACCCTTTGGTTTGAATGACCATGAAAACCGAAACTCCGCAACCTTATCGCCTTGTTCGTCAATACCAATGGAGGTTGCTGTAACGGCCACGCCCTCACTCATGGCGATACTTTGGGCCACTGCATCAAAAATCTTTTGCCCATCGTTGCAGGTAAAAGTGATTCTGCCCACTGCTTTTTTAGTGAAATCGCCTTCCATGCATACCACCAGCATGGAAACAGGCACTTCAGCGCTTCTTACTGCCAGTACTCCCATCACTCCTGTTGACAATTCGGCAGCCATCGAAAGGCAGGCGAAATAAATGGATCGGAAAGGATTTTTCGTCAAATACTTATAGGGGATGGTTACTTTACAGCGTTCTTCGTTGAGTTCCCTTACCCGTAGCCCGACAAGCAAGCCTACGGGCAGGTCTTTGAGCAAATACAATTTGAAAAGAAGCGGGTTAAGCGCTAACTTTTGGAATTTGGCAATTTTTTCTTTTGTTGTTAGTTTCATTTTTTCGTGTTGTATTTCTAATTTGTAAGCTCAAAATCTGCTGTTTTATTTTCGTGTCCATTAACAATTATGGAGAGTTGATGTTTCCCTACATAAAATTTCCTCGTTGTTATCGGCTTAAAGCTGTGTTTTTTTGTGATTTTAGAAGTTCTATTTGGTTTGATTTCTCGTTCACTAATTTTAAAGACCTTTTTCGAAAGTTGCCCGTTCTTTTTCATGTAATACAGTCCATATTCAAGTCTCACCATTCGATTGCTCTCATTTTTATTAGCAACTGAAAATGAAAATTCTAATTCACCTCCTGTGCTAACCTTTGACGTAATGATTTTAAAATTAGATAACGTTATATGAGAGCTGTCAAAGCCAAACAATTTGAGTATTTCTGTATTTCCTTGTTTTAAAAGTGTTCGGCAACCGTGCTTAACTATTGAGTCTATCTCTGTATTGATCCCTTTCCATTTTTTTGCAATTTCTACTACAATCTGTGGATTATCTTTAGATATATCGTTTAGGTTGTTGGCAACGCTTCGCCTCACAACTTCGCAAGCGTCATGCTTTAGGTTATTCAAAATTGGCAGTATGGGTTTTGGATCAGTTTTAAAGTTTGGTAAAGCCATTGCCCATGGTAATCTTGGCCTTGAACCTTCGCTTGCAAGTCGCCTTACTTTTTTGTTTTCGTGTTTTGACCACAACAGAAGCTGTGTCAGCATTTTTTCTTCATATTTCAGGATGTAGGGCCTTACTGCGAATTCACAACTTGTAAACTGTGTTATAAATTCAAACGCTGAAATTGAGCTTTCATACTCATGAATGCCATACATTGCGATGTATTCAGGGAAAAACATGTATTCAATGACTTCTTCTTTAATTCCCACATCACGCAAGTTTTCAATAATGCGTCTTATGGTATGTGTTGCATGTTCAAAGTCTGTAGGAAGAAAGTGATGTAAAATTTTGGCAGTATGAGTCATTCTTTCTTTTAGCTCATACGTTTCAAATTGATCGTTGAAAATTAAGCTTTTAAATTCCGCTTTATCAAATGAAGGAATTGTTTGACTTAATACTTCAGAAAACTGAGCATAAAACGGCACGGAATAAATGTCTTTCAATAGGTTACTCATGATTTTCTATAGAGCACAAACAGTGGCTAAACTGCGTTTTAATGCAGCTTTAGCTTGTTGTAAGTATTATTTCCTCCAATTTAGTATTTCGGTTATCGGCAAATGATCACCAAAGTCTTTCCCATAGTATGCGCTGTAAATAGACTGGTTCTCATCAATTAAGAAGTCTGCGGGAATCAATGGCTTGTCTACAATAGATTTAAAATTGAAAAAACCACTTGTCATGATTTTTATCATTTTCATTGGCTGCATCATTGCCTTAACCATGCCAAAGTGAGATTCCTCAACGCCATATTTTTTGTATACTTCCATATTGGGGTCGGGAATAATTGGAAAAGGAGCTTTTTGCTTGCCTGCATATTGAATAATTTCGTCTCGTGAAGCAGCAAAGAAAGTAATTACTTCAATTTGTTTTTCTTCAAACTCAGGATATCTATTAATGAGTTGATTAACCCTTAAATTACAAAAGGGACAAGAGGCTCCCCTGAAAAAACTCAACAGAATTTTTTTTCCTTTATAATTGGCCAAGTCAATGTTGTTGCCCAAATAATCATTTTGGCTAAACCCAATTGCCGGGTCGTTTTCATTTAATTTTTTCATATATAATTATTTAAATGTTTTGGCTTAATGAGCATTAATCCAGAGAATATCCGGACAGATTCATTTTACACATAGATTATGTGTATCGATGCAAAGCGAAATTACCCGAAAAAAAGGAGAAAATCAAGGCAAAAGTGCAAGCCTTATTGCAAATCTCAACAAAAAGGATTTAATTTGGACAAATTGATTTTTGTTGAGATTTGTGAGAAAAAGCCTACCAGCCACAGTTATCCTTTTTTTGGTCTTCGTATATGGAGTAATCGCCCAGCAGCAAAGTCAGCCTATCGACCTGCTCCGCGAAATGCTCAAATCCTCCCGCGATTTTGAAACGTTGACCTACAGCCTGGTTATCACTGAGCGGATGGATGGGGTGATGACGGTTCAGATATCAGAGACTAAAATTAACCGCGAACCTTTCAAGGTTTATATTAAGCAACTCGAGCCAAAAAAAGGCCTTGAAGTACTTTATTTGGAAGGTGAAAATGACGGCAATGCGTTAGTGAACCCCAACGGCTTTCCGTGGATGAATTTCAACCTTGACCCATACGGGTCGTTGATGCGCGAAAACACTCACCACACGTTGTTTAATTCCGGCTTTGCTTATTTTGCCATGATTGTCGATCATCTGCTCAGCAAATACAGCGCTTATGCTTCCTCCGCGCTCATCCAAATGTCCGATACGAGTTGGAATGGAATTGATTGTTACCATATTGTGATCAACAATCCGAAATTTAGGTTTTATGATTACCAGGTAGGGAAAGATGAAAACATCATCAATATTGCCAAGCGGCTCAAAGTTGGCGAGCACATGATTTTGGAAAATAGTTCAGGTGTCTCTGGTTATTATGATGTTGACGAAGGCGATTTAATTAAAATTCCTAATGACTATGCGGCTAAAATGGAAGTGTTTATAGACAAAAAGCGCATGATTCCGTTGGTAACCAAAGTGTATGATGATAAGGGCCTGTACGAGCAGTACGAATACTTAAAAATTGAAATCAACCCTTCCTTAAAGCCGGAAGAATTTACTAAGAACTACGAAGAATATGGGTTCTGATAGGAAATATGAGACATGAAAAATGTTTCTGATTTCTTACTTTCGAACTCAGTCCGGATTAATGATGTATTTAAAAGGAATGTTTGTGATGGTTTCAAATTCTTCACCTGCTTCTTTCATGTCTTCGTCCGGTTCGTCATAATGCCATAGAATTTGGATTTTGGCGTTGGGGCTGGCCTTTTGAATATCGCCTAATTTTGCAATAACATCCATGATATATTTTGCCGATGATGAGTTGAAGTACTCAAAGACAAAATGAAACTGTACTAATTTTTTCTCGCCTTCGGCATATTTTTCTGTGAGCCAATAGAGGTAATTACTGTACTGCTCAAACCAATCGAGCACCGGCTTGTAAAATTTGCGTACATCTTCAGGCCTCGATTCGCCAGATATTTCAAAAGAAAAAGCCTCAGGGTCAAAATGCACTTTTGGCGATGTTTCTGTTGGCTCAATATACAATCCTTCCATTTTTTTAGTTTTATGCTTGAATATTTGTTGAGATAATCACCTGCATGGCAAAAAAAGACAGGGTATCATTATAATTGTTAAATTCATAATTGAGTTTGCTGCCTGATTTCAGCGCAATTTCAATGAGGCCTAATCCTGCGCCTCCTTTTGCAGAAATTTCACTTTTTTTCAGCACTTCTGTATGGTGCTTTCTCAGCTCATCTCGGTCGAGTTTATTAATTTTTTCCATCCGCTCAGTCAAAATGCCAACTTCTTCTTTTTTAATCAAATTTCCAATAGTGATGTAATAATCCTTCGACTGGTTTCCCAAAATCACCAACCCGTCAATATTAGCTTCGATTTGCCCAGAATGCCTGAGCAAAGTGGTGTGCTTTAGGATGTTTTCAAGACACTCCACCATTACACCATAGGTTCTTTTCGTGGTGATTTTTTCCGTGTTTCGTTGGAGCAAATCCCATTTTGCCTGTTTTAGTAGCATATTGATGACTTGCTGGGTGAACTCACCGTGGTAGGCAGAAATGATTTTCTGCGCTGACATTTTTTCGTATAAATCAAATACAATGGCAGATTGTTTTTCCATAACGGAGTGCAAGATAAATAATTTCGTTTTTTTACCAAAATCTCATTATGCGTGCATAATAAATTATGTTATTTTTGAATCAAATATAGTAAAATGGAATTGTTGGAAAAAAAGAAACAGATGCAACAAAATCAGGTGCTCAGTAGTAATTACAGCCCCAGCGAAAATTTCTATAGTAGTGATTTGATTTTAAAACATTATTTGAAAAAAAACCTTTCAGAAGATGGCCAACAGTACATGCATAGCAAGCTAGAAAAGCTTGGTGCCGAAGCAGCCGGACGAATGAATGAACTTTCGCTTTTTGCCGATAAAAATAGTCCGGAATTAATAAAAAGAAACCAATGGGGCGAAACAATCAATGAAATCAGCTTTCACCCTTCTTATTGGAAACTTATGGAAACAGCCGTTGAATCGGAAATGTTTCGCGTAAAATGGGAGCCACAACTGAGAAACAGGTTTCAGCAAGAACTTCATGCACTTGGGTTTGCTTCAGGCTACCTTTATGCTATGAGTGAAGGCGGTCAGTTTTGCCCACTTTGCATGACCGATGGCGTGGCTCGCTTGATTGACAAATTTTGCGAAGAAGATGACAAAAACCGACTGTTGCCACATATTTGGACGAATAATCCCGAGGAACTTTTTACAGGCGCGATGTACCTTACAGAAAAAGCAGGCGGCTCTGATGTGGGTGCAAATATGGTGAAAGCCACACAAAAGGAGGGAAGAACTTATTTACTTAATGGCGAAAAATGGTTTTGCAGCAATGCCAATGCCGAAATCATTTTTGCACTGGCGCGGACCAATGAAAATGCGAGCGGAATAAAAGGACTTTCCATTTTTCTTGTTGAAAAATTTCTGCCTGGTGGTAAAAAGAATCCAATTGACATCATTCGATTAAAGGATAAATTAGGTGTGCGATCTATGGCCAGTGCAGAGTGCATGCTGACGGATACGGTTGGGAAATTGGTAGGCGAAGAATTTGAAGGGTTCAAAATCATGGCCGAGATGATAAATCTTTCTCGGCTTTACAATTCTGTGGCTGCACTTTCCTCTTCGAGGCGCGCTTTAATTGAAGCATTTCAGTTTCTGAGCCACCGCACAACTTTTGGAAAAATTGCACTTGAACATGCGCTGGTGCGCGAAAAACTTACAGAGCTTGGCTCGCTTCATATCGCCAATTTTTACTTGACTTGGCGTGCCATCAAGGCACTGGACACAGCAGATAATGGCAATGAAAAAGAGGCACACTTGCTTCGATTGCTTACACCAATGGTGAAAAAATGCACTGCTGAAAAAGGTGTTTACATCATCCGTGAAAGCATGGAACTCATGGGTGGTATGGGATATATTGAAGATACGGTAATTCCTAAGCTCATGCGCGACTCAATGGTATTGCCGATATGGGAAGGTGCGGGAAACATCATGATTTTGGATATGCTTCGGGCAACGGCAAAATCTAACGGCTTTGAAGTGATGTGTGAAGAAATAAGTAAAAGTGCAGTGAAAAATGAGGAGTTTGGATCTTGGCTGAAAACCCAACTCGAAAAAGTGATTCAATTGGCCGAAAAATTGCCCGGTTTACCACAAGATGAAATGGAAGTAACGGCCAAACCATTTTTCGAAAAACTTACCGGCCTATACCAAATGGCCTTGTTAATTGAAGCTTCGGATGAAGAGAGCCGTGATTGGGTTTTGCCCGCGCTGCACTTTCTGAAAAGCAAAAATGAAACTTCAGACTTACAGCCGATACGGCCGTTGAGCAGGAAAGAAGTAGAAATGTTGGTGGCATGGGAGGTATGATTAAAAAATAATGAATACAAAGCTGCATTCTAAATTTGAGCAAATGGAAACCGACCGTCTCAACTTGCTGGCGGGGTTGAGAAGCATGACAAACGATGAATTTAACCAACAGCCCGGGCCAGGCAAGTGGTCTATTGCACAGGTACTTTTGCACTTAGTGATTGCTGAAGAAGGCATGGTACGTTACACGAACAAAAAACTACAATATAGCAACACGCTGAAAACATCTGGATTGGTCGAGAAAGTAAAAGTTGCCGCCTTAAAATTTTGTCTTTGGCTTCCGCTTAAATATAAAGTTCCAAAATGGATTGATGATGTGCCAGCATCGGCTTCTTTTGACGACTTAAACCAGCGGTGGCATGTGGTACGAACTGAACTTAACCGGCTAATTGGCCATCTCGAAAAAGAAAACCTGCTCAACAAAAACGTATTTAAACACCCTGTAATTAAAAGAATAAATATTTTTCAAGCGTTGGGGTTTATCCAATTCCATTTCAACCACCATTTGCTCCAAATCGTGCGGGTGAAAAAGTCAATAGAGTAACTTAAATCTTTTAACTACTGGCTTATAGTTTTTTGTGAAATGTACTTGAAAACCCAGRAWKRTRTNACAGCTWAYMYKSYRWAMYARRMWSAKRSMWKMYMMSGMWYKMTCCGTATTTCACAAGGTAAATCATAACAAATTCCTACTTTTGGAAACCAATTCGAAAAAAGTCCCCGAAATGTTAAAATCGACTATCGTTACGGCAGCGGCATTGCTGGCGCTTTCCACTACATTTTCACAGGAAGGTGATCCTAAAAAGGCCAACCAGTACCTTTCGCTCGGAAATTTTGAGGCAGCGCTCGATGAATATGTTTTGTTGGCAGAAGACGAGCCGGAAAACATGAAATATAACTACCGCACAGGTGTATGCTACCTCAACATTAATGGAGACAAATCCAAAGCCGTTCCCTTTCTTGAAAATGCTGTGAATTCTGACGATGTTGAAAACAATGCTTATTACTTGCTGGGAAGAGCTTATCACTACGTGCATAAATTCGACAAAGCTATCGAGATATACAAAAAATTTAAAGAGGCAGGTGGGGGAACAGCTGCCTCCACTGTAGAGGTAGACAATCAAATCCAGTATTGCTATAATGCAAAAGAACTCGTGAAATTCCCGGTGAATGTAACCTTTGAAAATCTTGGAAAAAACGTCAATTCCGTATTTGCCGATTACTTTCCGTTTGTGCCCGTCAACGAATCGTTTCTCGTTTTTAATTCAAAAAGGGACGAGTATAGCGAAGAAATGCCCAACGGTCTGTTTGCCGCCAATGTGTATATGTCAAAGGTGGATGATGGGCAATTTACAAAAGCCATTCCGTTGGGGCAAAACATCAACACGGTAGATGGAATCGAAGAGGTCATCGGTCTTTCGGCTAATGGAGACATCATGCTGCTGTTGTTTGACAATAAAAAGGCATCGGGAGATATGTTTATTACCCACAAGGCTGGCGAATCATTTGATGAACCGGTGAAATTAGAAGAAACCATCAATTCCGGTGGACAAGAAATTGCAGCTTCCATTTCAAAAGACGGCAGTACCCTTTACTTTGCAAGCAGCCGTAAAGATGGGTTTGGAGGTACTGATATTTATATATCGAAAAAATTGCCCATTGGTGGATGGGGGCCACCTCAAAATCTCGGTCCTGAAATCAACACCCCTTTTGATGAAGATTTCCCAAACATTTCACCTGATGGAAGTTCCCTTTATTTCAGTTCCAAAGGCCACACCAGTATGGGCGGCTACGATATTTTCAAGGCGATGTGGAGCACAAAAAAGAAGAAATTTGTGAACGTGAGAAACATCGGCTATCCGCTAAATACCTCACATGACGACATGAATTTCAGGGTTTCAGGAACAGGAAGGTATGGATACATTGCCGCCATCAGGCCTGAAGGTTTGGGTGGTTTCGATATTTACAGGGTTACTTTTAACGTAGTGGAACCGCAATACACAATTATCAAAGGCACTATCCGCAGCAGCGACCCCAACAAGCAAATTGAAGATGTCATAATTGATATTACTGATAAAAAAACAGGCGATTTGTACGGGTCTTATCTGCCTAACTTCAATACGATGCGTTATGTGATAATTTTGCCTCCGGGTGAATACGAACTATTTGTCGAGCCACTTGAGCACAAAACCATTATCGAAGACATCAATATTCTTGATAAGAGTTCATTTGAAGCGGAAATTGAGAAGGATATTATTGTGACTCCAACCAATTAATGCTGTAAGATTGCAGCATGTCTATCACCCTTTTCATTGTTTTAATTACCGCTGCGATTTCGCTGCTGGCCTTAAATAACAGGAAATATTTTGTAAAATTGGAATACAACCCGTTTTTGGTACACCACCAAAAACAGTGGTATCGCCTATTGAGCCACGCTTTTGTACATGCCGATTGGATGCATCTAATTGTCAATATGTATGTACTCTATGAATTCGGCAGGGTGGTAGAATTCGGGTATTTCTATTATTTTGGCAACACTACCCCTTTTATTTTCATACTGCTTTATGTATTGGGCATACTGTTTTCGGCTTTGCCTGCTTATCGCAAGCACAAGCACCATGCACACTACAATGCGGTGGGGGCCTCTGGGGCTGTTTCAGCAGTAGTGTTCACCAGCATTATGTTGCTGCCAGCTCAGAAGCTCGGGTTACTGATCATTCCATTTTTTCATTTACCCGCCATTGTTTTTGGCTTTCTCTATCTTGCATTTGAATATTACATGGATAAGCGCTCACCAGATAATATTGCCCATGACGCACATTTCTGGGGAGCCATTTTTGGAGTGGTTTTCACCACTGTGTTAGAACCGGAAATAGCAGTGAATTGCATTCTTCAAATCTCCACATTATTTTAATGAACAAAACTGCTTTTTTAGACCGCGATGGAGTAATCAACAAGGAAAGGGGAGATTATACTTGGCGCATAGATGATTTTGAGGTAAACGATGGGGTAGTGGAGGGGCTAAAAAAATTACAGCAAAGCGGGTTTCTGCTCATCATTGTTTCCAATCAAAGTGGCATTGCAAAAGGAGTTTACGGCCATGAAGATGTCGAAAAAATCAATCAATATATTTTTGATTTTTTTCATAAGAACAATATTGAGATCACCGAAATTTACTATTGTCCGCATCACAATGAAATTGGTCTTTGTCTTTGTCGAAAGCCTGGATCGTTGATGCTCGAAAAAGCCATTGCACGCTATCAAGTGGATGTTCCCAACTCTTTTTTGATTGGGGACAGGGACAGGGACATCGATGCGGCTGAAAGTGTTGGAGTGAAAGGCATAAAGATTCAATCCAATAGTTCTATTTTTCCTTTTGTTGAGAAACTTTGCGATATTTGTAACCATGACGGGAACGAACTATATCAGCTTTAACGGAGAGTTACTCAATGCTGATGTTCCAACACTGAAAGTGTCGAATAGGGCATTTCGATATGGGGATGCGCTGTTTGATGCAGTTCGCATAATTGATGGCAAGCCCTGCTTTCTCGAATTGCATGTTGAAAGATTAATACGCAGCATGAATCTGCTGAAAATGAACATACCTTCAAATTTCATAACAGATTATTTTGATTCGGAAATCAAAAAACTGCTCAAAGAAAACGGCATTAATAAAGGTGGCAGAGTGCGGCTCACTATCTTTCGCGATGCCGATGGCTTTTACACCCCCGAAAATAATGATGTTTCTTTTATCATTGAAGCGGTTCCGTTAGTTAATAACCAATTCACATTAAATGAAAAAGGGCTGTTAATTGATATTTACGAAGATCACCGTAAAAACCTCAACGAACTCTCTACCATCAAATCAACTAATTGCCTGCCGTATGTATTGGCTGGAATTCACAAAAGAGAGCAGGAACTGGACGAATGCATCATGCTGAACGAGCTTGGTAATATTGCCGAGGCCATCAGCTCTAATATTTTTATTATTTACAACGGAGTGTTTTACACACCGTCAATAAATCAAGGATGTCTTGCGGGTGTAATGAGAAAATTAGTTATTGAAATAGCAAAAGAAAACAACATTGAAGTGCAAGAATGCCCACTTGGCCCCAATGCGTTGCTTCGTGCAGACGAAGTGTTGCTTACCAATGCGGTAAATGGCGTAAGGTGGGTGGGTTCTTTTCGGATGAAGCGTTATTTCAACAAATCGGCAAAATTATTTACTGAAAAGCTCAACCAGAAAGTGAGTGAATTAGTGATGGGTTAATTCAAAGTAGGGTCTTCGGGAAAATTGGACATGATTTCGTATTTTTTGCCCATCCCTTTAAGCACATTATTCCAGAATTCTTTGGTAGTTCCTTTCATCACTTGCTCGGCATCTGTTTTTGCCACAATCCACGATTTTTCTTTTAGTTCTTCTTCCAATTGGCCTTCACTCCAACCAGAATAGCCGGCAAAAAACCTTATTTGTTCATTAGTAACTTGATTGGTGTCAATCAAAAGCTTCAGTTGTTCAAAATCTCCACCCCAGTAAACGTCTTTAATTACTTTTTTGCTATCAGGCAATTGTTTGCCCAGCGTGTGGATATAAAACAAGCTGTTTTGGGTTACCGGACCGCCAAAAAACACACCGGCTTTGATTTTGGGGAAATCTGGAACCACTTCATTGAGTCGGAGGTTTACGGACTTGTTGAGAATGAAACCTACTGAACCGTCATCACCGTGCTCCACCAAAAAAATTACTGTTCGTTTAAAATAGGTGTCAAAAAGAAACGGCTCGGAAATGAGTAGCCGCCCTTTTTGTGGCTTGATGGTGTTAAATTCTATTTTTTGAAAAAAATCGTTAGCCATCACTTTTGTTTTTAATGTAATGCAGGTTTGAGAGGTAATTTTCTACAAATGCTTGCTTCTTGGCAATTTAGTTTTTTGAGCCGCTTGTACACTTCGTCTTCAGGCCAGTAAGTTAACGCCATTTCCACGAAAATATTGCTGTGTTTGGCTTCCGATGCCCACAGCATTTTGTAAAAACGYTTTAATTCGACATCTTCAAGYGCTTCTTCCACCAGCCGGAAACGTTCTGCTCCTCTGCACTCGATGATGCTTGCCAGCAGCATTCTGTCAAGTAATCTTTCTTCTGGTCTAGTACGGCACAAAGCTATTAAATCATTCACATATTTATCTTGCACTATTTCTTGCCGCAACTGAACGCCTCTTTTTTGCATGATTTCGTAAACCATTTTAAAATGCTCGAGTTCTTCCAATGCTGTGTCAATCAGTTGAATAATGATTTCCACTTTATCAGGGCATTTGGCTACGAAGCTCATGGCCATCGCTGAAGCTTTCCGCTCGCAGTCAGCATGGTCTTGTAAAAAGGCGTCAAAATCGCTTACCACTACTTCTGCCCAATCTTTTGGTGTTTGGTATTCTAATTCGAGAGAAAATTTCATTGCTTTACAAAATCGAACAAATGCTTATTTTAGCCAGCCCCAAAGCTAAGAAAATCAAACAATGGAAAAAGTCATCAGCAAACTGAAAACACTCAGTAAAACTGATTTAAGTTTTGAAAATTTAGGTTTAATACTGTCCGAATTTAATTTCAACTCAGTTAATTACAAACACTTGCTGCCGCCCGCGCCTATTGATGGTGATTATTCTCGCAATATTTTACTGATGCAGCCGCTCGAGTGTGTTATCTTGTTGTGGCCGCCAAAAGCTGAAAGCGCCATCCACCACCATGAAGGATTTTGGGGCTATGTGGCTGTTTTGGAGGGCGAATGTGACAATATTGAATATACTTTAAAAGACGGCATTTTGAAGGAAAGCAAAGCCATGCGTGGCGTGAAAGGTGGCATCATTCCAGAACAGAATGGGATTATTCACAAACTTATTAATCCCAGTGGGACTCAACCAACTATAACAGCCAACTTCTATTACCCACCGTTAAAAGATTTTAAGGGCATGAAAATTT
Source organism: Flavobacteriales bacterium (assembly GCA_002746335.1). Taxonomy (GTDB): domain Bacteria; phylum Bacteroidota; class Bacteroidia; order Flavobacteriales_H. Next base: position 22,446 of record NVWW01000046.1, read on the forward strand.
TTAATTTAAAGGAACGGAAAATTGGTATCCTCAACGAGAAAGCGCAAAGCGCATCATGGACAGAACCTAAAGAACATTTCGAGAAAACCGAAGAAAACGCTTTTGAGTTAGAAAGTAAAAATGCGACCCATAAAATCCATCCTGTTATTCCAAAACCATTAAGTAAGCAGATTGAAAATATGGTGTCGGCTTATTATTCAGATCAAGCACATGAATACGACCACTTTGACCTGCGTCACAATTCGCGAAACACTTACACGGAAAAAATCAATTCATTAATTGCTGATGATTTGAGAACCTCAAATATCACTTGCGTGCCTGAAAGAAAGGAATTTCAAGTCTCTAATCTTTTAACTCTTGCTTGCGGCACAGGTCGCAGAGCTGTTGATATACGAGAAGATAGCGGCTTGAATTACCAAATCACAGGCATTGATTTAAGTGAAGAAATGTGCACACTTTCACGCAAAAGAGGCATTAGCACTATGCACTCTTCWTGGTTGGATGTTGATTTAGCCGAAAAACAGTTTGACGTTTGCACTTTTCTGTATGCCTTTGGCCACATTTCCACTAAAAAAGAAAGAAAGCTCGCCTTGTTGAAAATCAACCGTCATCTCAAACCGGGTGCGTCATTTTATCTTGATGTTTTTAATGTGGATGACAAAAATGAATGGGGACCCAATGCAGTAAAAACATTCGAGAAAAACAATTTGCAGGAACACGGTTATGAAAAAGGCGATGTGTTTTATCGCAAAATGGGTGGCAGACAATTGGCTTTTCTTCATTATTTTACGAAATATGAAATTTGCAGTTTGCTGGAAGAATGTGGGTTTCAAGTAGCAGAAATAAAACACGTGGGTTATGTAACAAAGTCAGGGCAAATGCTTGAAAATGAAGATGAAGGAGCGTTATTTATTAAATCTGTAAAGCGATGACACACCGCCAATACCTCGAAGCCAGTCGTAGGGATTATTCCTATGAACCATTGTTGGAAAATGACCTGCTTTCAAATCCATTTGAACTGTTTGAAAAATGGCTTAACCGCTCTATTGACAATGGGTTGACCGATGCCAATGCGATGACACTGGCAACTGCATCAACACAAGGGATGCCTTCGGCACGTATTGTTTTGCTGCGGCATTTTGATGAAAACGGCTTTGTGTTTTATACGAATTATGCAAGTCACAAAGCAAAGGACATTGAAGAAAACCCACAAGTAGCGCTTGCTTTTTACTGGCACAAGCTCAATCGGCAAATCAAAATTCAAGGCAATATTTCAAAGGTTTCGGAACATGTTTCTGATGAATATTTCCGTACCCGGCCACGCGACAGCCAATTGAGTGCACTGGCATCCAACCAAAGTGAAACGCTCGAAAGTCGTGCTGCTTTAGACCAACAATTAGAAGCGCTTAAAAAGCAATATGAAAAACATGAAATTCCGCGCCCAAAAAATTGGGGCGGTTATGCTGTAAAGCCTGCCACTTTTGAATTTTGGCAGGGAAGGCCCAGCCGTCTGCACGACCGGTTTCGATATGCTTTGCAGGAAGATGGCTCATGGAAGATAGAGCGCCTTGCGCCTTGACATACGGCCATTCTGAAGTTGATTTGGAACCATCTTAACATATCCTGATTCTGAAATAAATTCAGAATGACGAATTATCTCGAAAAACACTCTTTTTGCCCACCTCAAATTTCTGAGTTACCACATCCCAATGTCGGGATAATCGTTGTTATTCCATGTTTCGATGAGCCCGATTTGATTACTTCATTGCAATCATTGTGGAATTGTGATCGGCCAAAATGCTTTGTGGAAGTGATTGTGGTCATCAACGCATCAGAAAATTCAGTACAAGAAGTCATTGAGCGAAATGAAAAAACATTTGCAGAAGCAAGTGAGTGGGCTGCAAAACAGCATGACGATAAAATGCGATTCTTTTTCATTGAAAATAATAAAATGCCAAAGAAACATGCAGGTGTTGGGTTGGCTAGAAAAATCGGAATGGACGAAGCGGTTTTTCGTTTTCATAAAACTGAAAGTAAAAATAAAATTATACTCTCTTATGATGTTGATTGTCAATGTGATAAAAATTATCTATATGAAATAGAAAAGCATTTTGAAAATCACCCAAGATCATCGGCATCATCCATTTATTTTGAACATGCAATTGAAGGCAATGAGCTGCAAAGAGCAGTTTACGAAGGAATCATCCGTTATGAACTCTATTTGCGCTATTATCGGCAGGGGCTAATACTTGCCGGTCACCCATTTGCATTTCACACTGTCGGTTCTTGCTTTGCCACTCGTGTGAATGCTTATTGCGAACAAGGAGGAATGAACAAACGCCAGGCAGGTGAAGATTTTTACTTTCTGCAGAAATTAATTTCTCTGGGCAACTGTTCTGAGATAAGCACAACTCGAGTAATTCCTTCATCAAGGGCCTCCCATCGTGTTCCCTTTGGCACGGGGAAAGCCATTGAAAAATGGCTCAAGAATAATGAGAAGGATTTTTTTAGCTATCATCCGCAAACTTTTGTTGATCTAAAGGGGTTTTGTGACGCGGTGCCCCTTCTTTATGCTAATTCAAAACAGATGTTTCCTGAATCAATTTCAGAATTTTTAAAGCAAAATGGGTTCGAGGAACGCCTTGCCGAAATCAAAGCAAATTCAACTACTGAAAAAAAATTTATTAAACGGTTTTACCGCTGGTTCAACGGTTTTATGGCATTGAAATTCGTACATTTTGCAAGAGATAATTTCTACGATGAAAYGCCAGTTCAWTTCGTTGCACAGCAGTTGTTGGAATTAAAGGGGTTTTCCATTACGCAAATTCCTCCCAAAATCAAAGAACTTTTATACTTTTACAGGAAATTAGACCGAAACATAAATCCTCTACAAACATGAAAAAACGATCTTTTTTGCTTTTAGCTTGTGGCCTGCTGTTTGTTAATRTTCAAGCCCAAATCACCATTACCCAAAACGATGTGGCCATAATTGGCGATACTATTTACTGGGCTGTCGACACGGCCAATACTTCTTCACCGCCAAATGTTAATGTGGGAACGGCAAGCGGAACAGCACAAAACTGGGATTTCACCGCCATTCAAACAGACAGGGAAGACACCATTATTTACATTGACCCTGCAAYAGGCCCAAGTAGCAATGATTTTCCCAATGCCAACCTTGCCGCTGGCGATGCAAACAATGCTATTTATTTTTCGAAATCATCCACAAGCGTGAAAGTTGAAGGGCTTGCCGGTGATGCTCTTACTCCCGGCAGCCCTGTTTCTGTCGCTTACAATCCACCGCAAACGGTTTTAGCATTGCCAAGTACAATGAACACAACTTTCACTTCCTCTACTGAATGGACAGCTACACTTGATGCTGCTGCTTTGGGAGTACAGCAACCACCTGTTGGGTCTATTGATTCGGTTAGGATAAAACACAACAGCACGATCACGAGTATTGTTGATGCCCATGGTTCAGTAGTAACAGTTTCGGGGACATTTCCAGATTGCTTGCGAAAATTTGATACTGATTATACCAGGGACAGCATTTGGCTTTACCAATGCATTCCAGCTTCAGGCTGTGATTGGAGCTTTGCAGCTACAGTTCCGGGAGTGCTTGATGAAAATCCGATTCTTGATACTACTTACAATTACAGTTGGCTGGCCAACGGAACTCGCTATTCTATAGCTACAGTTGAAACGGATGGTCCTGATGGGAACTCAATTAGTGCCGGCTATAAAATTGAAATGCAGCCGGATACTTCAGATACCACTTCAATTGCAATTTATCAATTTGACAACAATGTAAAAATTTACCCCAATCCAAACAATGGGAGGTTTGAAATCAAATTTGAAAATCCGATGTTTCCCGCAAAGCGACAAAGCGCGAAACTGGAAATTTACAATGTTTTGGGTGAAGAAATTTATCAATTAATAATTCCCAATATATCGGAACAGGCGAATCAACAATCAGTAATTATTGACTTAAAATCGCAATCCGCAGGCGTATATTACATGCAAATAAGATATGATAAGGGAACAATCAGCAAAAAAATAATTATTCGATAGTCTTTTATAGAACCATACGCCATGAAAAAGCAAATCCTTTTTTCCTTACTCATTGTAATCTTTGTAAATCTCAATGCCCAAGTAACAGAAACAGTCATCGGCACCACTACTTATGATTTGCAGACCAACTATTCGGTGCAAAACCGTATTCTTAATCACGGAAACGGAACAATGTCTGCCGTGTGGACTTACAGCCAGTCAGGCGACCTTGCTGCTACCGATAGGGGTACGGGCTACAATTATTTTAATGGAACAAGTTGGGGTGCTGCGCCAACAGCACGAATAGAAACGGAAAAAACCGGATGGCCGAATTTAGGAACAACTTCCGGTGGCGATGAGATTTTTATCTGTCACAATACTGCTTCTCAGGTAATTACAATGGGGAAAAGGGCCAGCATTGGCTCAGGAACCTGGACGGTTTCAAATATTACTTCGGCCTACGATGTTTGGGACAGGATAACAATTGGCGGTGCAAACGGGCAAACCATTCATCGTGTGGCTTGCAGGGCCGGTGCAGCTTTTGGAGGTGCCCCTGTTCAGGGGGTAGAGTGGGCGCTGCTTTATTCTCGTTCGCTCGATGCAGGTGCTACCTGGGGTATTCAGGAAATTGTCATCCCTGGTTTGGATTCAACCCGTTTTGCAACGTTAAGTGGTGATAGCTACGCTATTGATTCAAAAGGAGATACGGTAGTGGTGGTYTATTTTGGTAATTTGATAGATRTGGTAATGGCAAAATCAATTGACAACGGCAGTACATGGAGTATCACTGCTATCATTGACCAGCCTTTCAGGTATGACCCCAATAGCAGCGCCACTACCGGAAGCATTATAGGCATAAGCGATGCAAACGGTGACGGAACTGCCGATACCATCAAAAGCAGCGATGGTTCTGGAACTGTTGTTTTGGATAATAACGGAGTGGCGCACGTTTTCTTCGGAGAAATGTGGTATTTGGATGATACCCCCGGTGACGGTGTGTGGTCATATTTCCCAGGCATCAGCRATTTGATGTACTGGAATGAAAATTTCGGAAACAATCCTCCAGAAATRATAACGGGCGCACTCGACCTCGATGGCAACGGCCAACTCGACATTATTGGCGCAGACCCAAATACCGGTGTGGGCACTTACTTCATGTCACTCGCAAGCATGCCAAGTGCTGGTATTGATGCCAATAACAACATCTATCTTTCCTATTCAGCTATAAGAGAGGATTTGAGCAACTCCATTCAAAATTACAGGCACATTTATGCCATGACGTCTTCTGACGATGGCTGCTCGTGGTCAACTCCTGTGGATATAACTGATGATGGTATTGGAACAAATGATTTCAACGAATGTGTATTTGGCTCAATGGCGAATATGGTGGATGCAAACATGGATATTCTTTATCAAAGAGATGTGGAACCCGGGCTTGCGGTTAGAGGAGATATGGATGCATTTGGAACTAACGAAATTGTCCATCTTGAAGCGCCAATAAGCGTTTTAAATTTAACTCCATTTACTTGCATTACTTATGTCAACGGGGACACCACTTTTTGCATAGGCGATTCCGTGCTGCTAACTGCATCATGCGGCACCGTTTACAATTGGTCAACAGGAGCATCAACGCAAAATATTTATGCAACTACATACGGAACTTTTACAGTAACCATCACGACCCCTTGCGGTGCAATAGTGGATGGTATTATAACAAGTTCGTCATCATCGCCACCATCAGTTTCGGTTAATGCTTCGCAGGTGACTGCTTGTAATGGAGACACCACTACCATTTGGGCAAACAATGTTCCGGGCGCTACTTATTTGTGGTCAACCGGAGCGACTACCGATACAATTACGGTAACTTCAACGGGAACCTATACAGTAACCGTAACCAATTGTGCCGGCAACTCAACCAATTCTATTACTATTAACCTGCCAGGAGCACCAGTGGCTTCTATTTCGGGAAATTCAATATTTTGTACAGGAGATTCGACTTTGTTAACAGCCGGAGCGGTAACGGGTGCAACGTACAGTTGGTCAACCGGGGCGACTACACAGTCCATTTACGTAAGCGCTACAGGAACTTATACGGTAACCGTTACCAATTGCGGGGGAACGGATAACACTTCTATTACCGTTTCAACAGAGCCAGTTCCATCTCCGATAATAACTCCGAGTGGACCCACTGCCATTTGCGAAGGCAGCGGCTCGATAACCTTGCTGGCTTCGGGTGGGAACACTTACTTATGGTCAAACGGCTCGACAGTCCCGTTCATTACACTTAGCAGCGTTTCAGAATCTGGAAGCTATACCGTAACGGCTTACAACTTGTGTGGTGACAGTACTGTTTCCAGCTCCATAACAGTTGCCATTAATTCAGCCCCACCGCCCCCCGTAATTTCTGCTACTCCCATTACTTGTAACGGTGCATCAGATGGCACTTTGGCTTCAAATGCTGCATCGGGAAACCAATGGTATATGGATAGTTTGACTCTTGTTGGAGAAACCGGGCAGACCTACATAGGCGCAGGCCCCGGAAACTATTACACCATTGTAACCGACAGCAACGGTTGCCCTTCTCCTCCATCCAGTAGCATTGCATTGAGCGATCCGCCTGTGTTATTGGTTTCTACTTCATCTGTAGCTCCAAGTTGCGGAGCCAGTGACGGTTCTGCAACGGTTGTGGCTACTGGCGGAAACAGTCCTTATTCCTATCTATGGGATGATACCAACAACCAAACTACTGTTACTGCAACGGGATTAGCCAGCGCCACCTATAATGTCACTGTAACGGACGCCAGTAATTGTGTGGTAACAACTAGTGTTGCAGTATTGAATTCCACCATTATTTCATTATCTACAACGAYAGTKGACCCGACTTGCGGCAATAGTGAYGGGGCAGCCAGTGTAACYGCAAGTGGGGGAGYAACACCTTATTCCTATCAGTGGGATGACGTTTCTTCTCAAACATCTTCCATTGCGATAAATCTTCCAGCAGGTACTTATACGGTAACAGTTACCGATGCCAATGGCTGCACATCTGACACTACAGTGAATTTGAGTAATCCAGGAGCGCCAACGGTTACTTTTACAAGTACTGATGTGAGTTGCAACGGAGGTAATGACGGAGTTGCTATCGCCAATCCATCCGGAGGAATATCGCCATACAGTTATCAATGGAGCACAGGTGACTCTGTTCAAATTGTTTCACTTTTAACATCCGGAACCTATATTGTTACGGTTACCGATGCAAATAATTGCGCTGCCACCGCATCAGTTATCATTAGCGAACCCGCAGCGCCTGTTTTAACCACCACAACTGTTGATCCCACATGCGGAAACAATGATGGGCAGGCAAGCATAAGCGTTACCGGCACCAATTCGCCTTACACTTATCAATGGGATGATGCATCTGCGCAAACTTCTTCTATAGCTGTGAATCTTGCCGCAGGGACTTACACGGTATCTGTAACCGATGCTTCAAATTGCACTTTTACCACTACTGTTAATTTGGCGAATATTGGCGCTCCAACAGTCTCGTTAACTACGAATGATGTAACCTGCAATAACGGTAGCGATGGCGTTGCAGTGGCCACTTCTTCAGGCGGGACTTCGCCCTATACATATTCGTGGAGTGGTGGGCAAACAGCTCAAATCATATCGGGGTTAACGGCCGGAAACTATTCGGTTACTGTTGCTGATGTAAATAGTTGCACCGCAACAGCAGCTTTTACCATAAATGAACCGGTAGGCGCTTCGCTTTCAGTTTCATCAACAAATCCTTCCTGTGGAAACAGTGACGGAACAGCAATAGTTACTGTTTCGGGCACTAATTCTCCCTACACTTATTTGTGGAATAATGGAGAAACAGCAGCTAACGCCACCGGATTGGCAGCAGGAACTTATTCTGTTACGGTAACTGATGCAAGTAATTGCGCGGTTGATACATCCGTTAGTTTAACCGATGCCGGTGCAGGCATCTTGGCAGTAACAAGCATTAACATATCATGTTTTGGGGCTGGTGATGGTGTAGCTTCTGTAACTGTTTCAGGTGGGACATCTCCATACACTTATCAATGGAGTTCCGGGGGTACGTCAGCAATAGAGTCAGGATTAATGGTGGGAACCTACTTTGTCACCGTTACAGACAGTGCGGGTTGTGTTTCAACAGGAAGTGCAACTATCACAGAACCATCTGGAATAGCCATAACTATGACCACAGCAGATCCATCTTGTGGCAACAGCGATGGGGCGATTAACGCTGCCGTTTCCGGAGGGAGTTCACCTTACACTTATCAGTGGGATGACCCGAACACGCAAACAACAGCAGCCGCTACAGGGCTTGCAGCCGGCACTTACACCGTTACGGTAACCGATGCCAGTGGATGCATTTCGACTGCTTCAGTCAACCTTTCCAACCCAAATGCACCATTGCTTTTTATTACTTCCGCTGATGCTACCTGCAATGGATCAACAGATGGACTGGCTTCGGTGAGTGTTACCGGAGGAGTTTCGCCATTTACTTATTTGTGGAGTTCTGGCGCCACTGTAGCGATTGTAACAAATTTGGGTGTGGGCACTTACAGCATTACCGTAACCGATGCAAATAGCTGCATAGCAATAGCAAGCGCGATTATTAATGGGCCGCCACCGTTTTCTGTTTTAAGCACAATAACCAATGATATGGGAAGCTGTGATGGTAGTGCTAATTTAAGTGTATCGGGAGGAACGCCAAGTTACAGTTTTTCCTGGGACAATGGCCAGGCGGATTCAACGGCAACAGGACTTTGTGCGGGAAATTATTCGGTTACCATTACGGATGTGAATGGATGTGACACAACTGTTACCGTAACCGTGCCCGATTCCACTGGAGTGGGAATCAATGAATTTATAGCTGAGAACGGAATTTTTGTGTATCCGAATCCTAATGAAGGGGTTTTTGAGTTGAAAATTAATAGGGAAGAATTAATAATTGAAGATTTGAAAATCAGTATTTACAATGTTTTGGGTGAGAAAATTTACGAAACAATTATCAATTATCCATCCCAAATTATCACTATTCAATTGGAGCAGCCCGCCGGGGCTTACTATTTGCAATTGATTGAAAACAACCAAGTGATGACCAAAAAGATTATTGTTAAATAAAGTGTTTTTTT
>NVWW01000047.1 GCA_002746335.1 Flavobacteriales bacterium
TTACCGGGTGTGGTGAGGTTTTGATGTGTTCAGCAATGGCATCTGCCTGCGATGCCCGTTTGATAAAAGCCGTCTTCAACCGCTTCAAAATCTGCTTGCTGCCTTCAATTTGCTTTTCTGTGTCGCTTTCGTTCATCTTTTCGAGAAACTGGTAATCGGATTTTCTGAAATGAATGGATGCCAGATGCGCATTGTATATTCGAACTGTGTCTTCCCCTATTTTTACATCAGAAAAAATGCAAATGTTGTTGCTTTTTTCTTTGAAGGAAACGAGTCCTTTGTTAACTATGGGATATTTTGAAAAAGTGGCGATGCCGAAATAGTGRAACTCTGCTTTKGCAGTGTATTCAAYATGGTAATTTTTTGCCTGCTGGAAAATAATCARTGTGTCGAGCGTGCGGAAATAGCTGTTGCTGTCGGCATAATAAAATTCYTGYAAGCAAAGCACATCGGCATTTTCTTCTTTAATAAAATCAAACATTTTATTSCGAGTTTGCGTGTTTTTTGTCCAATTGTAGAGGTCGAACAAYCGAACATTGTAAGAGAGWAYTTTAGTTGAATTTYCTGAAATTTCTTCGTTGTCAAAATTGATTTTGATGAAATGGTTGAGGGGRTTCCAGCCGATTAATATCACAATTRCCGAAAGTAAAAACTGCCTTTTAARACGGATRAGCCAATAGAGTAAAAACARYGCGTTGAGTAATAAAAGCGCAGGGTAAGCCAACCCAAAAAAAGCAATTGACCCCGCCAAAGGYARGGCAGGACTGACGAATGGCGCTAAATACGAAATAAGCAGGCCAATGGCGGCAATGTTATTGAGGATAAAAATGATTTTACTGACCAGCGAGAGTTTTTTCAACTTGATAAAGTTTCAGAAAACAACGCGGGAAAGTTAAAAAAATTGGGATAAAGCAGATGGTAAATTTTAGGGAACCTTAAGGCAGACTATGTAATAAGCCAATTAGTACATCAGCTAATCATCAAATCATTTCTTATTGCTCGCCCTAAACAAAAAATCTTTTTCTTCTTTGGTGAGCGACTCATAGCCTGACTTGGAAATTTTATCCAATATGGTGTCAATTTTTTCTTGCCTGCGGGCCATATCTGCATTGTGTTTTGTGTCAGATTTTGGGCGTTTATAGGCCACTCTCATTTTCTTTTTTTTGTAGAAATACCCCGTGATATTGTCGAGCAGTCCGTAAAATATCTTTGACCAGTCATTGCCTTTTTGTAGGTTTTTGATATACAAATAACCATAAATAGCTCCACCAAGATGTGCAATTTTTCCTCCTGTATTGCTAGAAAAATCAATAATAGATGTGAGTACAAGCGCTCCCAGCGCCAGGTATTTGAGTCGTACATTACCTATGAGAAACAACCTGATGGTAAAATTAGGCAATAGTGTGGCTGATGCGAAAACCACCGCCATCACACCGGCAGATGCACCAAGCAGTGGGGCATTAATGTTGACCGTTCCGGGAGCAATCAAATGAAAAAGATTATATAAAGGGATAAACAAAAGGCCACCGGCCAACCCTCCCAAAATATAAGTGCTGATGACGCTGCGGTCGCCCAAATATTCTTTTTGGATTTTTCCCAGCCAGTAAAGCCAAATCATGTTGAATAAGATGTGAAAGAAACCTTCATGCAAAAACATGTAGGTAAAGGGGGTCCAAAATCGAACTAATAATTTTGAAAAATTAGCAGGTAATGCCAATAAGTCAATCGGCAAAAAGGCATTGGCTTTTGCCATAAGCAAAATGGCGATGAAAATATTCACCAAAACGAACACCACTACGTTGACTACAATCAACTGCACCAGCCCGTTATTTTTTTGGCGGAAGGTGTTTTTGAGGTCTTCGAAGATGAAATTTGCCATTTTAGAAAATACGAAACAAAAAAACAATTTAAAATCTTTTGAACTGATCTTTTTTCCAATACCGAACCAGCAAAAAACCAAATAGCGCCCCTCCAAGGTGTGCAAAATGAGCAATGTTGTCCCACCGAAACTGCCCGATGCCCAAAAACAATTCTCCAATGATGAGTAACGGTATAAAGTATTTTGCCTTGATAGGGACAGGAAGGAAAATGAGCATTAGCTCAGTATTGGGGAAGAGCATGCCGAAGCCAATTAACAAACCATAAACCGCGCCCGAAGCACCAACAGTGGGTACGTGTAATTTTCTGTTGAGTTCGGCCATCAATGGGTCAATGTAATTTTTGCCCTGATGCAATGCAGCATAGCCGTTTTGTTTCACTTCGTCAATCGATTCAAGTGAGAGCTGATTCACCAAACTGCTTACTTCAATATAATTTACGAAAGTGTGTAGGGCAGCCGCTCCGAATCCCGTTATCAAATAAAAATTCAAAAATCGCTTCGACCCCCATATTTGCTCCAGCGGACTGCCGAACATCAACAGTGCAAACATGTTGAAAAAAATATGCGTGAATCCTCCATGCATAAACATGTGCGTAATCACCTGCCATGATTTGAATGGCTCCGATCCAGGATAAAACAAGCTGAAATACTCATACATTGAAAAATCAGTGCTCTCAAATGCAATGGTTGCCAAAAAAAATAGCCCATTGATAATCAGTAAGTTTTTGACTATTGGAGGCATTTGTGAAAATCCGGGGGAGTATTGATTCATGTTCTACTGAAATCGTTTTTCCAAATCGTCTAATGTTATGGTTATGAGCGTGGGCTTGCCGCTTGGCGAGGAGTGAGGTATTTCGCAGGCAAATAGCGCGTCAATCAATCCGCTCATCTCGTCAGCTTTGAGCTTTTTATTGCCCACAGAGGATTTTAACGCAAGTGATTTCGCTACGCATTCCATCTGGCTGAATTTTATGCTGCTGTTATTTTGCTTGTACGATTCGATGATGTTTTCAAGTAAATCCTTTGCATCCTCTTCGGCCATTTCAGAAGGTACGCCATCTACAACAAAAGTGTTTTTCCCGAATTCCCGAAAATCGAACCCCAGCATTTTGATTCCCTCTTCTATTTCTTTGATAATTTCAAAATCACCGGCCGAAAGTTCAACGGTTTGCGGAAACAGCAATTGTTGTGAATGCCCACTGTTTTGCGCTAGGGCAGCGATAAATTTTTCGTACAAAACGCGTTCATGTGCTCGTTGCTGATGAATAAGCATCACCCCGCTTTTGATGTTGGAGAGGATGTATTTGTTGTGCAGTTGTATGGGCTTTTGCTCATCGGATTCTTCGCTGTCGTCCCATTCAGGTGAAATGATTTGCTGCTCAACGGGCGTATCTATTTCAAAGTTTTCATACAATTTTTCCCACCCCTTTTTATTCGTTTTTTCCAAACCAGTCATTGCAAATTGCGATGGTACAGTCTTGCTTTTTTGTTCTGATTTATCGGCATTACCGAAAGGGTTATAATCCGGATCAATTGAAATATTGGGAACTTTTACCGACTCTCCTTTTTTCAACGGAGAGATATCAAAAGCGGCTTCGCGTTCAAAATCAAGCGTGGGAGCAACATTGTATTTGCCCAGCGACTGCCTAACAGCCGAGCGTACAATTGCATAAACCGACTTCTCATCTTCAAATTTAATCTCGGTTTTAGTAGGATGAATGTTGATGTCAATCTGTTCGGGAGCAATGTCCATTAAAAGAAAGTAGGATGGGTGCTGATCTTTGGGAATCAACTCATCAAAAGCAGCGACAACGGCATGGTGCAAATAAGGGTTTCTGATGAATCGCTTATTAACGAAAAAGAATTGCTCACCTCGCGTTTTTTTGGCAAACTCGGGTTTGCCTATAAACCCCGAAATGCTAACAATGTTTGTCACCTCTTCAACAGGTACTAATTTTTGGTTGTGATTTTTCCCGAAAATGCCCACAATGCGCTGCCTGAGCGAGCCTTGCGGTAGATGAAACAGTTCACTGCCGTTGTGGTGCATACTCATTGAAATATCAGGATGCGGCATCGCCACTCGCTGAAATTCATCAATGATATGGCGAGTTTCAACGTGATTTGATTTTAAAAATTTCCGCCTGGCTGGTATGTTGAAAAACAGGGTTTTCACCGAAGTGGATGTGCCGGCTGGCGCACTCACCGGCTCGTGTGATTTTACTGTGGTTGCTTCAATTTCCACCTTCGTGGCGATTTCATCTTCAGTGCGCCTGGTTTTGATATCGACATGGGCTATGGCAGCAATTGATGCCATAGCTTCGCCACGAAACCCCTTGGTGCGAATTGCAAACAAATCATCGGCTTTGCGGATTTTGGAAGTGGCGTGCCGCTCAAAGCACATGCGAGCATCTGTTTCGCTCATGCCACAGCCGTTGTCAATCACCTGAATGAGCGTTTTTCCCGCATCTTTGATGATGAGTTTGATGTCGGTTGCACCTGCATCAACCGAATTCTCAAGTAATTCTTTCGCCACAGAAGCGGGGCGTTGGATGACTTCGCCAGCGGCAATTTGATTGGCTACAGAGTCGGGAAGAAGTTCAATGATGTCTGGCACCTAACTATCTTTTTTCTTGCTGTTATTTCAACAGATAATATGCAACAATCGTCAGTAACGCAGCAATGAAGAAAATCCTAAGGTTCGACTGTCGGTTTCTTTGCTGTTTATAATCCCTATCCCATCTTTTATGTATCCGTGTGCGCAAATCGGATTGCTCATCCTTTTCCATTCTCACTTCTGTTTTAATGAGCTTCATACGAGTTTTTAAATCTTCTTTTCTTTCATCATAAAAACGCGGTTTGTACTCAAATTCTTTGGGCTTGGGTGTTTTAAATGGCGATTTAATCATGGTAAAATTTGTTTGACAAAATTACGTTTATAAATAATAACGGCAATTGAGAAATAACAAGAATTATTCCGAAAAAAAGACGGCTTGCCGATGTCCAAATCAGATTGTTGATAAATTCGAAAACTTCTTTTCAGGAAGCGAATGAGAATGCGGTAATTTAGCTTTTGGGTTTTTATCAAGATGAGATTCAAAAAAACATATCAAAAGACCAACTTGATTTTTGCGCTGCTGGTTTTGTCGGTTTTTTCCACCGGTTTTTTCAATTCACAGCACGACAGCTTGAAGAACTCCAACGGAAACGACACGCTTGCTGTTGAGCATCAATTGCAATTTCCGCTCGAAATAAATAATCAAAACTGGGTGGATTCGGTTTTTGATTCGCTGACACCCGATGAGCGTATTGCTCAGCTCTTCATGGTGGCGGCATGGTCAAACAAAGACCAAGGACATATTAATGAAATTACCAAACTTGTTGAAGAATACAAAATCGGAGGATTGATATTTTTTCAGGGTGGTCCTGTAAGGCAAGCGAAGCTTACCAATCATTACCAGTCAAAATCAAAAGTGCCTTTGCTCATCGCCATTGATGGCGAGTGGGGGCTTGCAATGCGGTTGGACAGCACTATTAAATACCCGCGTCAAATGATGCTGGGCGCTATTCAGGATGACGATTTGATTTACCAAATGGGGGCAGACATTGCCAAGCAATGCAAGCGACTTGGTGTGCATGTTAACCTCGCCCCGGTAGTTGATGTAAATAACAATGCGAAAAACCCTGTCATTAACAGCCGTTCGTTTGGCGAAGAAAAAAAGAATGTAGCCCGTAAAAGCATTGCCTATATGAGCGGCATGCAGGATAACAAGGTGATGGCTACTGCAAAACACTTTCCTGGGCATGGAGATACTGATTCGGATTCACACTACACCTTGCCCGTTATTCGGCACACCCGCCAGCGGCTCGACAACATCGAACTCTATCCTTTTCGGGAGTTGATAAAAAAAGGCATTGGCAGCATCATGGTTGCGCACTTGTATATTCCCGCTTTGGATTCAGCTAAAAATACCGCATCAACATTGTCAAAATCGATTGTTACCGATTTGCTCAAAAAAGAAATGGAATTTAACGGCTTGGTTTTTACTGATGCGCTGAACATGAAGGGCGTGAGTGCTTATTACAAGCCAGGAGAGGTTGATTTGAAGGCATTACTGGCGGGAAACGATGTGTTGCTTTTCGCGGAAGATGTGCCCGTTGCCATCGAAAAAATAAAGCAAGCAATTATAGATGAAAAAATAACCCAATGGGAAATTGACCAGCGGTGTAAGAAAATACTTGCTGCTAAACAATGGGCTGGATTGGACAATCATCAACCTATTAAACTCGATAGCTTATATGAAGTGCTCAACACTCCAAGTTTAGAATTAACCAATCGAAAACTTGTGGAATCCGCTATTACTTTGCTTAAAAATGAAAACAATCTCGTTCCGCTGCAACGTTTGGATACGCTAAAAATAGCGTCAGTAGTCATTGGTGCCCCTTCTAAAAATGTATTTCAAAAAACCTTGGAGAATTACGCAGCTATCTCACATTTCATCATGTCTAAGTCACCGAAAAAGGCGGAAGTCGATACGCTCTTGAAGAATTTGGGAGATTATAATTTGGTGATTATCGGAATTCATGGAACGAACAACCGGCCTTCAAAACATTTTGGCATTACACAGCAAACGGTGAAATTAGTGAGGCAAATTCGGCAAGCAGGCAAGAAAATCATTTTGGATGTTTTTGCCAACCCCTACAGCTTAGGCAAATTTTATGGAGCCGAAAATGCAGATGCGCTGTTAATGTCTTATGAAGACAGCAAATTGTCAAACGATTACTCAGCTCAGTTAATATTTGGGGGCATTTCAGCAAATGGTAAATTGTCTGTTACGGCATCCCCTGTTTTTCCTGTTGGCTCTGGCATTGAAACAGGCGCTCCCATTCGCTTGAAATACACCATTCCTGAAGAAGTGTACATCAAATCTGAATTGCTTGAAAGTATTGATGAAATGGCTGTTAATGGGATAAAAGAGCACGCATATCCTGGCTGCCAGATTTTGGTGGCGAAAGAAGGAAAGATTATTTACCAAAAGTCATTTGGCCATCATACTTATGAAGCCAAGCAAAAAGTGAAAAACGATAACATTTACGATGTGGCTTCTATCACCAAAATTGCAGGGACACTGCCTGTTGTGATGCAGTTGCAGGACAAAGGCCAGTTAAATCTCGATTACAACCTGTGCGATTACCTCCCTGAAATGGTGGATACTACCTATTACATGAATGTGAATCTGCGCGAAATGCTTGCCCACCAGGCCGGGCTTATTTCGTGGATTCCATTTTATGAAAAAACAATGCACAAAGGCGAACCCCGTTTTGATATTTACAGCTTGGCTCAATCGGAACTTTACCCACACCGTGTGGCTGAAAATTTTTACGTCCACAAAGATTACAAGAAGGTGATGATGAACCGCATTTTGAACACCCCATTAAAAAATAAAGGAAAGTATAAGTACAGTGACTTGGGCTATTATTTTTTAAAAGAAACCATTGAAAAAATCACTGAAAGGCCGTTGGAAGCTTATGTGCGCGATACGTTTTACATGAAAATGGGTATGCCAACCACCTGCTACCATCCAAGAGAATGTTTTGAGCTTGACAGGATTGTGCCCACTGAATATGACTTGCTGTTCCGCAGGCAATTGATACACGGTGACGTGCACGATCCCGGGGCGGCCATGCTCGGTGGTGTTGGTGGGCACGCTGGGGTATTTTCCAGCGCCAATGATTTGGCCAAGTTGATGCAGCTGTATCTTAACTGGGGTGAATACGGTGGTGTGCGCTACTTAAAAGAAGAAACGGTCAAAGAATTTTCGCGTTGCCAGTTTTGTGGCAATAATAACAGGCGTGGTGCCGGTTTCGACAAACCTGCAGCACATGGCTCGCCCGGCCCCACTTGTGATTGCATTTCCTCCAACAGTTTTGGACATTCCGGCTTCACCGGAACCCTTGCGTGGGCAGATCCTGATGAAGAAGTTGTTTATATTTTCCTTTCAAACCGAGTGTATCCCGATGCCAATAACAGAAAACTCATCAAAATGGGCATCCGTTCGGAAATCATGCAAGTGATTTATGACGCCATCAGGAAATCGAAAGAGAAAGAAGTGAATTGATATGAAAATTGGAATCGTATGTTACCCCACTTTTGGCGGAAGCGGAGTGGTAGCCACAGAGTTGGGGAAAGCATTGGCTTTTAAAGGTCACGAAGTGCACTTCATCACTTACAGCCAACCTGTTCGGCTGGAGCTTTTTGCAAAAAACATCTATTACCATGAAGTAGCTGTTTCAGATTATCCGCTATTTGATTATACACCTTATGAGTTGGTGCTCACCAGTAAATTGGCAGATGTGGCCAAATACGAAAAGCTCGATTTRCTGCACGTACATTATGCYATCCCACATGCTTCGGCTGCGTATATGGCACGAGAGATTTTGAAATCAAAGGGAATACATGTGCCGTTTATTACTACGCTTCACGGAACAGACATCACGTTAGTGGGCAGGGACGCATCTTTTGAACCGGTAATTACGTTTGCTATCAATCAATCTGATGCAGTAACGGCTGTTTCTCAAAGTTTGAAGGAAGATACTGGTACCCATTTTCATATAGATTGCGACATCAAGGTCATTCCCAACTTCATCTGTTTGGATATTTACAATCGTGATGGCGATGAGCAATTGAAAAGGCAGCATGCACCCAACGGAGAAAAAATCCTGATGCACATCTCTAATTTCAGAAAAGTGAAAAGGGTGGAAGACATTGTAAGGGTTTTTGAAAAAGTACGAAAGAAAATCCCCTCGAAATTAATTTTAGTAGGCGATGGCCCAGAGCGCTATAAAGTACAAGCGCTTTGTACGAAACTAGGCGTCTGCGATGATGTNAAATTACTCGGTAAAGTCAAAACCACCGAAACGGTACTTTCCATTGCAGACTTGTTTTTACTCACTTCCGAAACCGAAAGCTTCGGGTTGGCTGCTTTAGAAGCGATGGCATCGGGAGTTCCTGTGATTTCAACCAATACCGGCGGCTTGCCTGAAGTAAATATTCACGGTTTTTCAGGTATGTTGAGCAACGTGGGCGACATTGACGACATGGCAAAAAATGCTATTCAAATTTTGGATGACGACCGCTATACTGAATTCAGTGAAAACGCCTACAAACAAGCCGAAAAGTTTGACATTTACAACATCCTTCCCATTTATGAAGAATTGTATGAAAATGTGTTAGCAAAAGCACATAACTCTTGATGTCACCTCTGCTTATTCTCGGCTTTATTCTCTGCTATTTCTTGTTGCTCATTGGCATTTCTTACCTTACGGGGAGGGATGACAACAATGCTGCTTTCTTTTTAGGAAACAAGAAATCCCCTTGGTATGTGGTGGCCTTCGGGATGATTGGCGCATCATTGTCGGGCGTTACTTTTATTTCCGTTCCAGGGTGGGTTGAGGCGAGCCAGTTCTCTTACATGCAAACCGTTTTAGGATACCTTATTGGGTATTTCGTAATTGCCTTTGTGCTGATGCCGATTTACTATCGTCTCAATCTCACATCCATTTACTCGTATCTTGAGCAGCGCTTCGGTTTTTGGTCGTACAAAACGGGTGCGTTTTACTTTTTGCTTTCTCGAATCATAGGGGCTTCTTTTCGGCTGTATTTGGTGGCTACTGTTTTGCAGGAATTTGTTTTCAAAACGTGGGGCGTTCCGTTTGAAGTTACCGTAATATTAACCATTCTATTTATTTGGCTTTACACTTTTCGCGGGGGCATCAAAACCATTATCTGGACAGACACGCTGCAAACCCTGTTCATGCTCATTGCCGTGGGTGTCAGTATCTATTTAATTGCAGATGACTTGAATTTGGGCCTGAATGGAATCGTAGAAACAATTGCTGCCAGCGACTACTCGCAAATGTTCTTTTGGGGTGACATCAGGGAAAAAAGCCATTTTATTAAACAATTGCTCAGCGGGGCATTCATCGCCATTTGCATGACTGGCCTCGATCAGGACATGATGCAGAAGAACATCAGTTGTAAAAACGTTAAGGAAGCACAAAAGAACATGGTTTCATTCAGCATTGTTTTGGTATTTGTTAATTTGGTTTTTCTCGGCTTGGGCGCTTTGCTTTTTATTTATGCGAATGCGAAAGGCATTTCTGTACCTGAAAAGAAAGATCTTTTATACCCGACAATCGCGCTAAATTCAGGATTGGGAATAGGACTTGGGGTGTGCTTCATCCTTGGGTTGGTAGCTGCCGCCTATTCCAGCGCTGATTCTGCACTTACCTCGCTTACCACTTCGGTTTGCGTTGATTTTCTCGACATCCAGAAAAAAGAAGAAGACAAACAAAAAGCATTGCGTAAAAAAGTTCATGTGCTGATGTCTTTAGTGTTGTTGGTGGTGATTGTGCTTTTCAATTACTTGATAAAAGACAGCGTGATTCACGAGTTGTTAAAAATTGCGAGCTATACTTACGGCCCGCTGCTCGGATTGTATGCCTTTGGGCTGTTTACCAAAAGAAAAGTAAATGACTTGCTGGTACCGGTGGTGTGTGTCATTGCACCGGTTCTCACCTACATTATTGGAGCGAATTCAAGAGAATGGCTATTTGGCTACCAATTTGCCTACGAACTGTTGGCAGTAAATGGGTTATTGACTTTTATTGGGCTGCTATTCTTAAAACCATCTGTAAAATCTTTGAACAAAGAAATACTTGATGCTTAATTAGTCAATTCTATCAACCACACGTCAGTTACCTTGTTTTTTAACGAGAGTTTGTAACATTTGGCCTCATTTTTGAAAACCAAAAAATTGTTGAAAAATTTCGGGAGAAAAGCAGAGAAGAAAACTGCCTTTTTTTGATGTTTAAGCAAACATATATCGCCCCAGAAATATGATTGACAAAATGGTCAGTGCCCACGACAAGAAAAAAAGCATTTTATATACTTTCGATATCTTGTTTTCTTCACGTAGATTCTTGTGTTCAGCGATTTTTCCAATGAGGTTTTTGGCGCGAATAAATGCCGTTTCGTTTTTTACGATGTAGTCATAGGCCCCGTATTTCATGGCATTGATAGCTACTTCCAGATTCTCCTGTCCTGAAATGAAAATCACTTCGGTGTTTTGTGTCCGTTTTTTAATTTTCTGTAAAACTCCTATTCCGTTTAATTTTCCTGGTAGACTGTAGTCAAGTAAAACAACATCGGGATTCAACTCGATGTTTTTTAAACAATCTTCACCGGATTCATACACCTTGATGTTTTTAGTAATATTCGAGGTGATGTCATATTTCAGCGCGCTGGCGTAGGTGGGACTGTCTTCCACTAAAAAAACAGAAAGAGCATTGGTGTTGTTCATAGCAGTTGTATTGTATAAACTACCCTAATTTATTGGGATTGGTTTATGGTTATTTCATTTTGCAGAGACTTGCAAATTGTTTTCAGCTCACCGTTCATTCGAGTTATCAATGCCGGAATCCGATCAACATTTTTTTGCTGTTTTGAGTAATCCTCGAGCAACCTAATGTCTTTTTTCAGACAATCAATTCCCATCAAATCAAAAGTAGATTTCATCCTGTGGGCATGCCTGGCAATGCGATTGTATTTGCCTTGCTTTAATCCACCAGTCAGGTGTTTCATCGACCAATTGGTTTCGGTGACGAAGGCGTTAATCAACTGGCTTTGATAAAGCACATTTCCCCCTGTAATCTCTCTGACAAAAGACAGGTCATAGTTTCGCTGTGATTGAGTTTTCATTTTTGTGTGATTAGGGTGATTAAATGATTGAAGCAAAGGAAAGGGGATTTGCACTCAACCACAAGACAGTTTTTATGTGGATATTACTGATGTAAGATTCTTCCTTTTTTTGAAAAAGGAATCATTTTGCCATTTCAAAGAAAATGGTTAATCGTGTGCTAATGTAACAACACTTGCACACATCGTTTATCAGGAATCTATAAGCGATGTTTAACTGAAGAATCTTATTATTCCATCCCGTCAATCACCCAGTCGCTGCCTTGTTTTTTTAGCGAAAGCTTTGACTGTTTCGCTTCGTTTTGAAAAAATACTTCCATATTGGCGGTGCCTGTTTCGCCCGAAGTGTTCACTTCGGTGATATCTAATGATTTCATACCTTTCATCACRAAKCCCGTCATCGTATTGCTGAATACACATTGGTCTATACTAAAGGCGCGYGAAAGCGATTCAATCATGCTGATTGCTTCATCGCTTTTTTCCGAAGCAAGCATTTTTCTTATACCTTCATTGAGTAAGTATATAAAGGTGGCCAAGCTGTCTTGGTGTATACCGTTCGGCTTAGTTATGCTGAACTCTTTTCCTTCACTCAAAGCATTGAACTTCTCTTTTCCATCAGTATTTGTTGCGTAAAACATGTCGTAGGCCGACCATTTTTCACCAGCCTTTTCAAATGCAACAGCCAAAATTTTGTCATCCACCAGTTCATCGTTCATAATGCAAGGCCAGAAAAAGGCCACCGCATCGCTATCTATGTATGCTTCGGCCAGCAGTGCAAAATGAAACCCTGAGTTGGACTGCAAAAGGTACTCTTCCACTGCATTTCTCAATATGAAATYAYCTTGCGAATATGATTTTATTAAAGAAAGGGAAAGGAAAACAGATAATAGTATTTTTTGTAGCACAGTTCAATTCTTTTATCAAAAATATAAATAAGGTTGAACTTTTCCTGATCCTATTTGTATTATTTAAATAATAAAAAAACCACTTTTACCGTTTGGTTTTTAATCCATCTATTCTGCTATGAGAATCTTTTCGTTTTTGCTGCTAATTTTTTCTGTTTAYTTTTTAAATGCCCAAACTGCCGAAACCGAGCAGAACACCTTTCGGGATTTTGCCCCTAAAGTGTTTATTGATYGCGGTGGCGATTGCGATGTTGACTTTATCAAGCAGGAAGCCCCTTTTCTTAATTATGTCCGCGATCGCAAAGTGGCCAATGTGCATGTGCTTATCACTGACCAGCAAACAGGCAGCGGTGGTGAAGAAATCACCGTTACTTTTATAGGTCAGATAGAATTTAAAGGTATGAACGACACATTGATTTTCAACATTAGCCCGAATGACACTGAACAGGAAATTTTAGAAAAAGCACTGCAAATCTTTAAAATYGGKATGGTGCGCTACSTTGCCAAAACYCCTTTGAATGCGATGATTTTAATTGATTTTGACACCGAATYGGACCCTACTGCGGTGGAAGACAAGTGGAACAACTGGRCATTTGATATTGATGTTGGCGGTTGGTTTAACGGACAGGAATCCATCAAAACAATGAATACGTGGGGTTCTTTTGGCATTACGCGCACAACGCCCGAATGGAAACTTGAGTTTGATTTTGATGCAGGTTACAACGAAAGCCAATACAATATTGGAGATGAAACGGTAGTGTCTCTGATTCGCTCACAGGAATTTGAAGGCCTCATCGTAAAGAGCTTGGGCGAGCATTTTTCAGTGGGCGGGTTTATGGATGCCGAATCATCCATCTTTGAAAATTTAAGATTCAGCTATSAGGTAAAGCCCGCTTTTGAATACAATCTTTTCAAATATTCGGAATCTACTCGCAAGCAACTGCGGTTTTTGTACACTGCTGGCTACAAATACAATTATTACAACGATACGACCATCTTTAACAAAACAGAAGAAATGCTGTTTGAAGAAGGGCTTGGCATTTCTCTGAAAGTACGTGAAAAGTGGGGCTCTGTGAGTACTTCATTGCGTGGGACGCATTATTTTCACGATTTTTCGCTTAACCGCCTGATTTTGCACGTCTCGATGAATGTACGCTTGTTAAAAGGGCTTTCGTTCAATATTGGTGGTAATATTTCTCTCATCCACGACCAAATTTCCCTGCAAAAAGAAGGCGCWTCTGAAGAAGATATTTTAYTGCAACAACGTCAATTGGCTACTCRRTATCGYTATTGGGGGCATGTGGGGCTGAGCTACACCTTCGGCTCGATTTACAATACGGTRGTKAACCCGCGGTTYGGGAATTGATTATTTCTTTTTTTTTCTTCCGCTTTCRCGCAATGCCTTTTCGAGCAGGTATTCGATTTGCCCGTTTAGGCTGCGGAACTCGCCAGCAGCCCATTTTTCCAGTGTTTTAAGAGTTTCAGGATTAATCCTTAAAACGAACGGCTTCTTTTTTGGGTTTGGCATTCCTTCTAATTGTAGAGTGTGCCAGTGTTAACCACTGGCGYGGCAGCTTTATCAGAGCACAGCACAACCATCAGATTGCTTACCATTGCCGCCTTTCTTTCTTCATCAAGGTCAACGATTTGCTCTTTGGAAAGTCGGTCAAGCGCGATTTCYACCATGCCCACKGCACCTTCCACAATTTTCATTCTTGCGGCTACAACGGCCGTTGCCTGCTGGCGTTGCAACATTGCACCGGCAATTTCTTCGGCATAAGCTAAGTGAGTGATTCTTGCTTCAAGGATGATTACTCCGGCTCTATCCAGTCTTYCTTGAAGCTGTTCTTCAAGCATTTCGTTAATCTTATCACCGCCCGAACGAAGCGTCATTTCCACATCCATTTCGTCATCTTCAAAACTGTCGTAAGGATAAGCACCTGCCAGCTTTCGCACGGCAGCATCGCTTTGGATTTTGACGTATTGTTCGTAGTCATCCACTTCGAAAGCAGCGTGAGCCGTTTCTTCTACCCGCCACACAATTACTGCACCAATGATGATGGGATTGCCCAGCGAATCGTTCACCTTGATTTTATCACCATCGAGATTTCTTGCGCGCAGCGAGATAACCTTTTTTAAATAAAAAGGATTTGCCCAGTGGAAGCCATCCTGCTTTACAGTGCCGATGTATTTTCCGAACAAAATCAGCACTTTGGATGAGTTGGGGTTGACGATGAAGTACCCCGGCATGATAAAGATAAATATGAGTACCAGCGGAATAAAAATAAATGGATTTTTCAATGCCGCGATGCTGAAAATGGCAGCGATTAATACAATAAAATGTATGCCGATCATGGTATAGCCCGACATTGTTTTGATGATTTTTTCTGTTTTCATAATTAATAGTTTTGTTGATATTGAAATGATATTATAAATATATCAAATTAAATTTTTATAATCCAAATTTTTTTGAGAAATTTTTAAAAAAGATTCACTCTGAACTTGCGGTTGTGCTGAGCTTTTCCAGCGCTTCTTCCACTTTTTTCATCTTATCTTCTTTTTCAACTACAGATGCAGGAACTGCCCGTTCCTTGCAATCGGATATCGGACAGCGCTCGCAGGTTTCGTTCACAATTTTTGTGGGAATATTAGGGTCATTCCAGAATTTGAGCCGTTTCTTTAATTCATTATTTAATAAGAAGCCGATGCTTACGCTGCAGTTGCTGTTTTTGGTGCGCACCATCGGGCGGGCGGCAGCAATCACGAAATATTCGTTTTCCGAGCCGTGGTATTTTGAAATCTGCGCCCCTATGATTGGTTTTTCGTATTTGCCTTTTTTGCGTAGCTTTTCAGTTTCTTTTAAAACCTCGAGCGAAACCCACCTGCGGCAATAGTGCTCGTCAAATGCGCTTTCGTGTGGGTTGTGCAGTTGCGAAAGGTGCATTTCTTTAGTCAAAACGAAATAATCGGTGTTATGCGCATTCGTGAACCGAAGGAAAAACAAGTTGCTCAGCCCGAAATACTTTGGCAAAATATTAGTTAATCGGTGCATGAAAGTTTCGGGTGAAGTGGTGTATTTGTTCATGATATTGAGCAGTTTGTCACCATCCCATTTTTTAGAAACGATAAACCGCTGCACGTCTTTTATCAATGAGTTTTTATTGATGAGCAGTGCGCTCGAAAAATAAGAGGCCTTGAAGTTGTTGAGCACTTCATCAAACGATTCTGCTTTAAGCATATAGGAAATATAAGCCCGTTCTTTTAATTTCAAATAATTGTATCCGATTTCTCTTCCAAACAAAAATGCCTTTTGTGAATCGCTCAGCGTGTTATGGATAAGAAATTTTGGTTTTTCGCCTGGAAGTAAAACCGAACGCAAACGGCCCAGCTCGGGATTTTCCGCTAATTTCTTACTATCTATTATATAATGATATTGTTCTTCAAGAATTTTTTGCAATAAATCAGCTTTTAGCTGTTTTTTGCTGCCTAACTCGTGCTTCTTTGCAAACGCTTCGGCTGCCTTTTCGAGTTCGTCAAAGTAATTTTCGTTCGATTCCTGGTATGAGCGCACTGCAGCCATGTAAAACTGCTCGATGCTCAAGTCATAATTGCGGGCAATTTCAATCAATGTGCTGATGAACGCGTTTACTTTTGCAGGTGCATTGGCAATTATCTCCACCAGCTTATTGCCATCAATTCCGAACATTTCTAACGGTAATTCCTTGAAAAAAGGCGATTGTAGCAGTTGGGTAACGGGGGCAAGGTTTTTGGTTAGCTTCAGCGAAACAAGCTTATCGTAAGGCGTATCAAGTGCGGTGGCCAAAGCCATGATTTTTTCTGCTTTTGGATATTTTTTTCCTTTTTCAATTTCATTTATATAAGAAATTGAAAGCCCAGATTTTTCGGCCAGCACAGCGAGAGATAAATTTTTATTAGTCCGAAGCTCTTTTAACTTCAATCCAAAAATGATGCGTATTGTGCTTTCTGGTAAAACCATTACAAAATTTGTTAGGTGCAAAAGTACTAAAAAGTAAAAACTTGCGTATTTCTCTATAAAGCGAAAAAATATTTTTAGCGAAATTTCGCTAAATCAATTTTTTTGCTTATGTTTGTACCGTCATTCAAAAAATAAACTTAAAAATGACAACAACAATTGAAATTAAAACGGAAGGTCTTGAAATCAAAGGCCGACTCACGTCCGAATATGAAGAGGTTCTAACTCCTTCTGCGTTAAGTTTTGTCGCGAAACTTCATCGCGAATTCAACTCGAAAAGAAAAGAGTTGCTTGCCAAACGGATTGAACGTCAAAAAGAAATAGATGCAGGCAGAACACCTGATTTTTTGCCTGAAACAAAGCACATCCGCGAAAGTGATTGGACGGTTGCCCAGTTACCAAATGATTTGCTCGACAGGCGAGTGGAAATCACTGGCCCTGTTAATCGAAAAATGATTATTAATGCGCTCAATTCAGGCGCCAATGTTTTTATGGCTGATTTTGAAGATAGCAATTCGCCAACTTGGGCTAATTGTATCGAAGGCCAAATCAACTTGCGTGATGCAGTGAGCGGTGCTATTTCCTATACCAATCCAACAAATGGCAAGCATTATGAATTAGCTGAAAAAATTGCCACATTAAAGGTTCGTCCGCGCGGCTGGCACTTATCAGAAAAACATATGTTGATTGATGGTGAGCCAGTATCTGCATCTATTTTTGACTTTGGATTGTATTTCTTCCACAATGCAAAGAAATTGCTTGAAAACAACAGTGGTCCTTATTTCTATTTGCCAAAAATGGAAAGCCATCTCGAAGCTCGTTTGTGGAATGACATTTTTGTTGCGGCTCAAAATGAAATGGAGATTCCTATTGGAACAATCAAAGCAACAGTGCTCATCGAGCATATTTTAGCATCCTTCGAAATGGATGAAATTCTTTACGAACTGAAAGATCATTCGGCAGGGCTTAATTGCGGGCGTTGGGATTATATTTTCAGCCACATCAAGAAGTTCAAAAACATTCCGCATTTCTTTTTGCCAGACCGATCTCAAGTTACTATGGGGGTACATTTTATGAGTTCTTATTCGCAACTCGTGATCAAAACTTGCCATAAAAGAAATGTACATGCGATGGGAGGCATGGCAGCTCAAATTCCAATCAAAAATGATGAAGCTGCAAACCAAATAGCGATCGAAAAAGTTCGTTTAGACAAGGAAAGAGAAGCGCACAATGGGCATGACGGTACTTGGGTGGCACACCCCGGGTTGATTCAAATTGCGAAAGATGCTTTTGATAAAGTGATGCCTCAGCCTAACCAAATAGACAATAAAAGAGAAGATGTAAATGTAACTGCCGCTGATTTGCTGAAAGTTACCGAAGGAACAATTACTGAAGACGGTTTCATTACTAATATTGACGTAGGAGTGCAGTACATGGAGGCTTGGCTAAATGGCAATGGCTGTGTGCCTATTTACAATTTGATGGAAGATGCTGCTACAGCTGAGATTTCACGAACGCAATTATGGCAATGGATCCAAAATGACAAAGCGCAATTGGATGACGGCAGAGAAATTACATTGAGTTTATACGATCAGCTAAAACCAAAAGCAATTGAAAGAATTAAAGCTTCAGTTGGGGAAGAGCGTTACAACAGTGGGAAATACGATTTGGCGATTCAGCTTTTTGATGAGTTGATTTTAACAGAAAACCTCGAAGAGTTTTTAACATTAAAAGCTTATGAGCATATATAAATCAAATTTCAAACTCAAAAACCATACAACTATGGAATCTAATAACATCAACGAACGCGAATTGGCAAATCAAGATTACACTGGCTTTTTTCATGCCAGCAACGAAGCGTTTCAATCAAACAAAAATGATGAATATAATGTGCCGCTTCAGGTGATGAATGAAGTAGGCGAGTTTTATCAATATGTACATGTAGCAACAATTTAATTATTAGCGTATTCGCGATTGATTTGCGATTCGTGTAAGTTTAACTATAAAACCAAGAAACATGAGAAAGAGAAAAATCCCATCAAGGCAAGAAAGAATAGACCAATTAGTTGCCGACTGGCAGAGCCCGCGCTGGGAAGGTGTTGAACGTCCTTATACCGCGGAAGAAGTTGTGAACCTGCGAGGCTCGATTGATATTGAATACACGCTGGCAAGCGCTGGCGCAAACAAACTTTGGGAATATTTGTGTGACAATGAGTATGTTACCGGACTTGGCGCCCTTACGGGTAATCAGGCGATACAGGAAGTGCAGGCGGGGTTGCGCGCTATCTATTGCAGTGGTTGGCAAGTGGCTGCTGATGCCAACCTTTCAGGCACGATGTATCCCGACCAAAGTTTGTATCCAGCGGATTCGGTGCCTAATGTAGTGCGAAGGATCAATAACGCGTTGCTCCGTTCCGACCAAGTCGAGTGGGCGCTGGGGAAAAACGGAAAAGAATACATTGATTATCTTGTGCCTATTATAGCCGATGCAGAGGCGGGTTTTGGCGGGAACCTCAATGCTTTTGAATTAATGCGAGAAATGATAGTAGCTGGTGCAGGTGGCGTCCATTTTGAGGATCAATTGTCTTCAGCCAAAAAATGTGGCCACTTAGGCGGGAAAGTGCTCGTGCCTACTCAGGAAGCCATACAAAAATTGGTGGCTGCTCGTCTTGCTGCCGATGTGATGGACGTATCAACCATTTTAATTGCCCGTACAGATGCCGATGCCGCAGGGTTGATTACTTCTGATGTGGACGAAAGAGACCACAAATTCATCGTTTCGAAAGACAGGACTACGGAAGGGTTTTATGTGACAAAAGAAGGCCTTGAACAGGCCATTAACCGTGCGCTATCTTATGCGCCCTATGCCGATTTGATCTGGTGTGAAACATCAAAACCCGACATTGGCCAAGCACGTGAGTTCGCACAGGCCGTTCACGAAAAATACCCTGACAAAATGTTGGCTTACAATTGCTCTCCATCTTTCAACTGGAGCTTGCATCTCGATAGAAATGACTTGCTCACTTTCCGAGAGCAACTTGCTGAAATGGGCTATAAATTTCAGTTCATTACGCTGGCAGGTTTCCACTCGCTCAATTGCAGTATGTTTGAACTTTCGAAGGCCTACAAAGCCAAAGGCATGGCTGGCTATTCAATGCTCCAGCAAAGGGAGATTATTCTCGAAAAGAGTGGGTATCAAGCGGTGAAGCATCAGAGCTTTGTTGGAACGGGTTATTTCGATATCGTGCAGCAAACCGTTATGCAAGGAGAGGCATCAACTATTGCTATGGAAGGCTCAACAGAAGTGGAGCAATTCGAATAATTTTGCTTTGTTCATGTTCCTTAACCCGTGTGATTGCTGAATTGCACGGGTTTTTTTATGGCATTATTCTGCATACACTGGTTAAAAAGATATTCAAAAATTATGTTATTTGTTTTCTATTTGTTAAACTTGTTATTTAGAATAATCTTCTAATTTTGGAGCGATGAGTAAAATCCTCTTTTATTTCTTGTTGATATTTCTTGCCTTCGGCTTTGTAGAAGTACGTTCGCAAGCCGTGGTAGATTCTGTTGAAGTAGTGCCAGAAGACACCTTGGTTAGCGAAGAAGCGGAAGATTCAGTCATCATTGTGGGTATTGATACGTTAGAGGAAGAAGGCGTGCGCGTGGTAGCTACAGAAACTGCGCCCGTTATTGTGCCAGACACATTGTCAGAAGATACAACAGTTTATCCCGAAGAACAAACAGAATCAGAGTCAGAAGAGGAGGGTGTTGAAGAATCTTCAGAACCGCCCTCTTCACAGCAGGAAAACAAAGACATTCAGGCCATTGATCAAAAAATCAACGATTTGGAGACAGAAATCCTCGAATTGCGTACCGATGCAGAGCTTGTTAACAAAAAGAAACAGAAAGATAAAATCCTTGCAAAACTGGCTAAATTAGAGCAACAGTTAGAAAGCAAAAAAGCCGAAAGAGCTCTGATTTTAGGCAATGCCGAAGCAGCAGAGCCAGAAGCGTCAACAGAGGAGCTTGAAGAAAGCAATATCGAAGAAGAAATAACTGAAGAAGAGATTCCCGAACCCGAAGAAAGCAATATCGAAGAAGAAATAACTGAAGGGGAGATTCCCGAACCCGAAGAACCAGTAGAAATTGAGGAAACCGATCTGGAGATGCCGGTTGATCAAGTGGAAGAAGCAGAGGAAACAGAATCCGTTTCAGAAGCTGAATTGCAGGATGAAGAAGTGCCCCTTGAAACTGAACCTTCAAACGAGGCAGAGCCATACATTGCGGCATCGTTGCTCGATACCACTGTAGTGGATACATTGGCTTCCCAAGACACCACATCGTTATATATTGAGCGCATGTTAAACCTCCACAAAGAGGCAAAAGAATGTAGCAAATATATTGAAGTGGTGTTGAACTCTGAACAAGATATTTCCGTCAATGGCCCTAACGTAACTCGCGACCATGCGGGTGCATACATTGCCAGCTTTATGGAATATGAACATAAAAGTTTTTGGTACAAAATTATCGTCAATTTCGACTGCCAGATTTCATGCAGTATTTACCCAAGTTTGGATATTGACATTTACAATTTTTTTGTTTACAAGGACTCAGCAAACACTGATTTCTGCTCTGATTTGCTCGAATTTCATTTACTTCCCATGAGAACGATTTTGCTGCGGGAAAAAATGTCAAAGACCGGGGTGGGGCTTTCAGTCGATGCAGATGTTGTTTACTCTCAAACCCCCGCAGAAAATGTGGATGTGCTTTTTCACACGCCCTATCACAATGCCCTTAGCGCCAAGGCGGGGGATGTGTATTACTTAAATGTGTTCCACACCGATGGCAAGGAATGCGATCACACTTTTACCATCAATGCAGGCAGTGGTAAAGCCATCATTCAAACCTATCACGATGACTGCACTAACGATCCTGTGGAAAAAATGATTCGGTTTTTTGAACGTAAAAAAGAAGCAGAGCGTAGGGAAAGGGAACAAGCAGCGAGGGATTCGCTGGCGCTGGTATATCAAGCTGAGGCAGATTCACTGGCGAAGATAGATTCGTTGAGAGAGGCACCGCAACTTCAGCTCACAGGGCAGGTGCTTTATCGGAAAGACCCAGGCAAAGTAGCGGAGGGAGTGCTTGTAATCATCAAAGCCGAAGACGGCAAAAGACGGCTTTTCAGAAAATCGGAAACAAATGTTGAAGCCACATTCAGATTTGACAACCTTGATAAATATAAGAATTTTATCATTTATTTTGATGAAAACGACCCTAATATCCAAATGGAACTTGAGCCATACATTACAGGAGTAGTAACCTCCGGTGGTGAGCCGGTAGTTGATGTTTTGATTAATGACAAAGATCCCACTGCGGAAGACGGTACTTTTTCAGCTGAAAATATCCAAGTAGAAAAACATGATTATTCCCAACTTACTCCTTACGTAAAGGAGCAAAAAGTCCAACTTACTGCTGATGCAAAAGAGCAAAAAGAAAGGCCGGGTGCTGTGACGACAACCACCCAAAGCACAGCGGTCATGGCTGAGCCAGAAGTAACAAGTGTGCCTGTAAGGATAGGAACCAAATTGGTAGAGCACAAAGTCGGGAAAAAATATGCAGGGCTTACCTATAAAGTGCAAATAGGTGCCTATTACCGTATGAATGATTTCGACTACTCTCCCCTTACGGGTTTGGGCGATGTAGAATACAAAAAATACGAAGATAATTTGATTCGGTTTATGATGGGAAGTTTTGGCTCCAGGGCACAGGCAGAAGTGTTGAGGCAAAAAGTGATTTTAAGAGGTATTGAAGATGCATTCATTGTCGTGTTTGCATCAGAAGAAGGTGCGGTAGGTGCAAGTGTTGTCAGCGATTCGGGCGCATCTTCAACTGGAGCATCAACGAAAAGTTCCGAGTATGTTAGTCAAGGAAAGTCCGAAGAGGTAGTTAGCGGAGTGGATGTAGCTGTTGCTGAACCAGCTCCCACCCCAACAACCCCTCAGCAGGGTGTTTTTTACAAAGTGCAGGTTGGCGCTTATTCCCGTGCGGAAGATGCCAATTTCGACAACCTGAGTGGCTTGGGGCAAATCGAATCGAAAACCGGCAATGACGGCCTCATCCGCTTTACTATTGGTAACTTCACTTCCATTGAGCAGGCCAGGGCATTGAAAAATCAAGCCGTCAGCAGGGGAGCTGATGATGCTTTCATCGTAAAGTTTGTGGATGGGAAAAGGTATTTGATGTGGGAGTAATTAGTTCCTGTCGTCTTTTCTCCTTTTCATTTCTTCCCTAATCAGCCGCAGTTCCTTGCCCATTTGTCCTGCAATAGAAGTATTTTCCTCCGCCCTTCTTATTAGGTAAGGAATTGTGTCTTTTACCGGTCCATAAGGAAGGTATTTGCACACCATGTAACCGGCTTTTGCCAGTGTAAAGCTGATGTGGTCGCTCATGCCGTAGAGCTGTGCAAAGATAATTCCTGGGTGGTTATTTGGAATGCTTCGCTGGTGCATCAATTCGGCTAAAAGCCGGTTGCTTTTCTCGTTGTGCGTGCCTGCACAAATCTCTACGATATCTATGTTGTCAATCGCCAGTTCGAGGGCTCGGTTGTAAAGAGCATCAGTTGCCTCTTTGGTGGGATTGATGGGGGAGGGGCGGCCCATTTTCTCTGCCCTTTCATTTTCTTTTTCGAGATAAGCCCCGCGCACTAATTTCACGCCAAGCCTGAATCCCTGGTTTTTAGCCTTTTCAATCAATGCTTTGAAATAATCCAAGCGGTCGTGGCGGTACATTTGCAGCGTGTTGTAAACGATGGCTCTTTCGTGGTTGTATTTAGACATCATTTCTTCGGTGATGCGGTCGAGTGTGTCTTGAATCCAACTCTCTTCGGCATCAACCAATAACGGGAGGTGGCTTTCTGCAGATGCTTTGCAAATGGTTTCGAATCGATGACTAAAATTATCATATTCGGTTTTTTCTTCATCGCTTAATTTTTCGTTGGCAGCGGCTTTCTTCAGCAGTTCGAACCGGCCAATTCCCGTCAGTTTTATGCAAGTGTTGGGAATGTGGCTGTGGGTTTTTGCAAAATCAATTATTCGTAGCATCTCCACTGTAGCGTTTTCAAAATCTTTTTCGCGTTGGTTGCCCTCTACCGAATAATTAAGAACAGTGGCAATGCCTTCGTTTGCGAGTTGCGTGATTACTTTTGTGCAATTTTCAATGTTTTCACCACCGAAAAATTGTTTGAAAACAGTGGCTTTGATAAGACCTTTTATCGGCAGGTAGAGCTTTAAAGCGAAAAGCGTGAAATTTGAAAGTATTTTCACTAATGTCGGTCTGCCCATCATTTTAAAAATGAAATGGGAAAAACGCAGTTCCTTATCTGATTTATGCGAAAATGCAGTTACAGTGTTATCAAATGAAAGCGGTTGGCTGGTGGCTGGGGATGTCTTTGCTCGCTCTGCTTGCATGTGCCATTTGATAGGGAATGCAAATAAAGCGTTTTTTTAAATATGGAAAGGCACAAAAAAATCTGCCCAGAGATTAGGTCGCGATAGGTTTTTTTGTGGTAAAAGTGCTATTCTGACTTCGCTTCTTCTTCAGCGATAACTTCTTCGGCTTTTTGCTCATCACTTGCTTCTGTTTTCTCTTGCTCTGGAATTCCCAAGTCCTCGAAATTCACATCTGTGAAGTTGTTGGAGATTTTATCCACCATTTCATCATTCTTGTCTTTGTTGAGCTCAATGATTTTCTTTATTGCCTCGGTGAGCGCATCGGTGAATTTTTCGAAGTCCTCTTTGTAAAGGAACACCTTGTGTTTTTGGTAATGGAAGGTCCCGTCTTCGTTGTACCTTCTTTTACTTTCGGTGATGGTGAGGTAGTAGTCGTTGCCGCGGGTTCTCCTCACATCAAAAAAATAAGTTCGTTTTCCTGCACGAACAGCATTGGCATAAATTTCTTCGTGTTCGCGATGTTCAGTAGTGTTGGCTGTTTCTTCCATCGTCATCAATTTTAGTTGGATATGAAAAACAGAATATACAACAAACTTACGAAAGTTTTTTAGAAAGGTTGCTAGAAATTACACAGAAATTTTTTCTTCTTCTAAAAGTTGTTTTTGATAAAGGTCGAAATAAATACCTTTTTTGTCGAGCAAATCGCTATGATTGCCGAACTCTGCTATGCTGCCATCATCCAGCAAAATGACGTTGTCGCAGTGCTTTACCGATGATACACGATGGCTGATAATGACGGTGGTTTTCCCCCGCATTATTTGCTTTAAACTGGAAAGAATTTCTTCTTCGGTTTCGGTGTCCACGGCCGAGAGGCAGTCGTCAAAAATCAAAATTTGGGGTGATTTAATGAGTGCACGGGCAATMGAAACACGYTGTTTCTGYCCGCCCGAAAGRGTAAT
Organism: Flavobacteriales bacterium; assembly: GCA_002746335.1. GTDB lineage: Bacteria > Bacteroidota > Bacteroidia > Flavobacteriales_H. The sequence continues at coordinate 24,943 of NVWW01000047.1, forward strand.
GCCTCGTTCGCCAACCATYGTGTCRAATTGTTTGGGRAATTCCATGATGTTGGAATARATYGCTGCAGCTTTGGCTGCTTSCTGGATAGTTATTACTGGCTTTTGRCTACTGGTTTCYCGMTGYTGGTTATTGGCCCTATTTGCGTTGATTYGTAATTCGTTMACCCCAAAAGCAATGTTATTTTTTATCGTRTCTGAAAACAAAAAAACTTCCTGMGGYACGTAGCCAATRCTGTTGCGTAATGCGCTGAGGTTGACTTTTRYGATGTTTTKCCCATCAATRAGAATTTCGCCTTCGTTTACATCGTAYARGCGCCCRATKAGGTTAGCAATGGTGCTTTTGCCCGAGCCMGTTCTCCCGATAATTGCCARCGATTTGCCTGGYTCTACTTCAAATGAAACATTTTTCAATGCTTTAATTCCTGTGTCGGGATAAGTAAAGTCCACATTTTTGAACTCGATTTTCCCTGTTATTTCAATTGGCTCGTTTGCAGGACTTTTGATTTCTGGTTTGGTGTTGAGAAATTCGTTAATCCTTTCCTGCGAAGCAGCTGCCCGTTGCACCAACGAAGTGACCCAACCGAGAGCGGCCACCGGCCAGGTGAGCATATTCACATAAATCACAAATTCGGCAATATTGCCCATAGTTATTTCCCCGTTGATGGCAAGTAAACCGCCAATGTAAATGGTCAAAATTGTGCTCAGCCCAATCAGTAAAATCATGATGGGGTGAAAGAGCGCGTTGGTTTTTACTAATTCGAGGGAAAGAGATTTATATACTTCGTTTTCTTTTTCAAATGCTTTTTGTGATGACTCTTCTCTCGTATAGGCCTTCAATACGCGAATGCCTGAAAACGCCTCTTGCGCAAAGGTGGAAAGGTTAGACAATTGCCATTGCACACGCTCGCTTTTGCGGTTGATGATGTTGCTCACGTAGTAAATAGTAATAGAAAGGATAGGAAGCGGCAACAGGCAGAAAAGCGTCAGTTTCACGTTTACGCTGAGCATTGTTGCAATTACCAAAATGAAGAGTATGGCAAGATTGATAGAATACATAATGGAGGGCCCGAGATACATCCTAACCCTGCTTACGTCTTCGCTGATGCGGTTCATCAAATCCCCCGTGTTGTTGCGTTTGTAAAAGGCATGGTCGAGTTGTTGGTATTGGTCGTAAATTTCATTTTTCAAATCGAATTCGATAAGCCGGGACATTGCAATGATGGCTTGGCGGGTGAGAAACAGGAAAAATCCGTTGAGCAATGCAAGACCGATGACCAGTCCGCCATAGATGAGCAGAGTTTGGCTGATTTCTTCAGTGAGCTCATTGGTGTTGGCCATGTGTTGCTTTACATCGTCAAAAGCGTGCCGGATGACTTGTGCAGGGTATATGGCGAACACTTTTGAAATGGCGATGAAAACGATTCCGAGTGTCAGCCGCCACCGGTATTTCCACAGGTATTTGTTGAGGTGCTTGAGGGATTTCATAAAATTTATGCGAAATGCAAAGGTATTAAAGAAATGGCCTATTTTTGCCGCCCTTAAATTTAGCAATTTTTAAAGTTCTTTAGCACGATGCTCAACAGAAGATATTTACGGGTAAAGGTGATGCAGGCGCTTTATGGATGGTTTCTGTCACCGGAAAATGAATTAGAGCGTTTCGAGCGGGAGATGTTCAAAAGCGTAGGAAAAATTTTCGTCCTGTATCTCTCTATTCTCAAAATACTTCCCGAATTTTCTCGCCTTGCTTTGCTGCAAATGGAGCAACGAAAAGAGAAGCGTCTGCCTACACAGGAGGATTTAAACCCAAACACAAAATTTATTGATAATCGATTAGTTAAAATAATTGAAGAAAATAGTTACTTCAATAAATTAATACATGCCCAAAAAATCAGTTGGCAAAATGAGCAGGGCTTAATCAGGCAGCTATTCCGAACCGTTTTCGAGAGTAATGAATATGAAAAATACATGGGGAACGAGTCACGAGACTTTGGAGAAGACAAGGACTTTATCATTGCCATTTTTAAGAAATACATCTCGGGAAATGAACTGTTACACGACTTGCTAGAGGAGCAAAACATACATTGGTACGGTGACATCATTTTGGCAGGTATTACCGCATCGAAAACCTTGGAGCGTATCGGTGAAAAAACACTTCCCGAAAAGAATTTCCTGTCCGGCCTGTACAAAAATGAAAATGAAGATCGCAAGTTCATTCGCAATTTATTCCGTGAAACGGCTGTCAACCACAGTGAGTACGAGCAACTCATTTCAGAAAAAGCCAGCAATTGGGAAATCGAGCGGATAGCTGTGCTTGACATGCTATTGATGAAAATGGCATTATGCGAATTGGTTAATTTCAAAACGATTCCAGTAAAGGTAACGCTCAACGAATACATTGAGCTTTCCAAGATTTACAGCACGCCCAAAAGCAAGTTATTCATCAACGGAGTGCTGGATAAATTGGCAATTGAATTGAAAGCATCGGGCAAAATAGTAAAAGAAGGCAGAGGGCTGGTCGAATAAAATGTTAGCCGAGATTAAAAATCAGTTCTCTTTGTTCTATCCAAAATAAGCGATTTCAAATCGTCTATTGTTTTGCAGGAATTGATAGCCTCTGCATTGATTAGTACTTCTGTTTTTTCATCATCTTTTTTCAAAATGGCGGGTAGTTCAATGCCTTTCAGTTCGTATTTTGGCAAATGGTTTTTGTAGGCGAATTCGAGGTCGCAATCAAGTAATTCAAGAAATGATTTCCATTCCTTATGCATTCCAAAATTGCCGAAGGTAATGGCGCATAGGTTGCACTGATAAGTTTTTGGAGAAAAAATTTTATGAGCGGCATCTGCTAGTCCGCTGAAAATGTCGCTTTTGGCATTGTAAACAAAAATCAATTTTGGTTTCATATGCTAAAAATAAGAACAAGTGGTAGGAAAAGATGTCTGGTAAATGACTTGCCGTCAATAGTTCAAAACTTCTTTCATCACTTCAGCCACTTTTTGCGGGTTTGGCAAGTAAGTTGATTCTAGTGTAGAATTGAGCGGAATAGCAGGCGTATTTTCGGAGCCGATGACTTCAACTGGTGCATCCAAATATTCAAAGCAGTTTTTGGAAATGCTTCCCGCCAACGCTTGCGCAAAGGAATTGGGTACGGGTTCTTCGGTAACAACAATACATCTACCGTGCTTTTTCACCGATTCAAAAACCATTTCTTCATCTAATGGAACCAGCGAGCGCAAGTCAACAATTTCAATTTGATTTGGGAATTGTTTAGCTGCTCCTTTTGCCCAATAAACACCCATCCCGTAGGTGATAACTGTAAGGGAATTTCCTTTTTTGATTTCATCGGATAATGCTTCCTGCACCAGTCGTGCTTTGCCGAAAGGAATGATATAATCTTCGCTCGGCTCAATGGTGCGTGCGCCTTCCGTTCCTGGAACTTTTGACCAATAGAGTCCTTTGTGTTCGAGCATCACCACGGGATTCGGATCGTAGTAGGCTGATTTCATCATCCCTTTTAAATCAGCCCCTGTTGATGGGTATGCTACTTTTATCCCCCTAATGTTGCACACCACACTTTCCACACTCGATGAGTGATATGGCCCGCCACTGCCGTAGGCTCCTATGGGCACGCGCAAAATCATACTAACAGGCCATTGCCCGTTTGAAAGGTAATAGCTACGACTTACTTCCGTGAAGAGCTGGTTCAGTCCGGGCCAGATGTAGTCTGCAAATTGTACTTCAACAATGGGCTTCAGCCCAACAGCGCTCATGCCTACGGTGCTGCCTACAATAAACGCTTCTTGGATGGGGGTGTTGAACACGCGATTGTCGCCAAATTGTTCGGCAAGTGTAGCCGCTTCTCGGAAAACGCCACCGAGCCGCTTGCCCACGTCTTGCCCGTAGAGTAAACATTCGGGATGTTTTTCCATCAATTCGCGCACGGCAAAAAGTGCGGAATCAACCATTACAGTGGGTTCTTTGCCCTTTGGTTTGCGTTCACCTTTTTCTTCAGTAATGGGGGTAGGGGCATAGCAATATTCAGTTAGATCTTCTGGTTTTGGATCTTCGGCCTTGAGTGCTTTTTCATAGTCATCAGCTACTTGTTTATTGGCTTCCTGGTTAATTTTTTCGAGTTCTTTTTCTTGGATTCCAAAACGCAATAATTGCTGGTGTAGTTTCGGCCACGGGTCGCGGGTGGCATGCTCTTCCAAATCATCGCGGTACCATTCTTTTCTAACACCAGAAGTATGGTGGTTCAACAGCGGTACTTTGGCATGAATTAAAAACGGTCTTCTTTCTTTTCTTACAGTTGAAATAACTTCTTTTATAGAATTAAATGATTCTGTGAAATCACTTCCGTCAATTGTAACGGTTTCCAATCCTTTAAATCCTTTTGAAAAATGAGTTGCGTCTTGAGCTCTTATTTCTTTTGCATTGGCTGAAATATCCCATTCATTGTCTTGAATAAAATAGATGATGGGCAGCTTTTTCAATACGGCCATTTGGAGGGCTTCGGAYACTTCYCCTTCRGTGATTGACGCATCTCCTAATGAGCAAACAACWATTGGTTTTTCTTTATTTTCTTCAAGTCTTTCGAGTTCTTTATATTGGATTCCCATTGCTACGCCTGTAGTTGGTATGGCCTGCATTCCGGTAGCGCTGCTTTGATGTGGTATTTTAGGCATATTAGCCCGATTCAAAGACGGATGGCTGTAATAAGTGCGCCCACCGGAAAAGGGGTCATCACGTTTGGCCATCAATTGTAACATCAACTCGTATGGAGTGATTCCGATTCCTAGCAAAATACTATCATCTCGATAGTAGGCAGAGAGCCAATCAATGGCTTTGAGTTGCAGCCCCAAAGCGAGTTGAACAGCTTCGTGGCCACGAGAAGTGGCATGTACGTATTTGCCGGTGATTTCTTTGTGTGCTTCGTATTTTTCAGTCATTGCTTTGGCAGTGCACATCAGTTGCCACGCCTTGAGCAAGGTTATTTTGGGAATTTCATAGGACGTTGTTTTTTGCTCTTTCACTTTGCTTTTTGAGATTGTTTCCATTAATCGAAGGGAATGAATTAAAACAGGAAAGGCAAATATAACAAACTATTGTGCGATTAATATGTGGATTGTGGATGATGGTAATTTGACATTTCTTGTTGTGGAAAAAACGCAGTATAAAGGCACTGCAGAATTGATGACTTGACTCGTGAAATAGGTAAGTTTAAATGTCATTATCCAAAGACAATTTGCCGTAAACAGGATATAGTTTGTTAGTATGTGGCAACGGTCTTTAATCGTTTGTACAAGTCTCTGCAAGCTTAGTAGTGCCAAACTTGTTGAAAACAAGGYRRTYATTGAATACGATTTGGCAGCTTATAGGACAAGCCCCTACAAAGTGTCAGGCAATAGGCCTACAAAGGAATGGGTGTTTTTATTACGAAATGTAAGCAACCAAAGGCATAACTTTGTGTTTATACAGTATAGAATGTTTCTTGCGAATGTAAGTATGTGGGGAAAAACAGTAAAAATAACTGAAAAATAATGAAACAAAGTGCGTGCAAGAACGTATACAAATCAAATTTTAAGCCGAGTAGTCTAAAGATTGCTACGATTGAGCGAAAAAATTTGGCGAATTCATAATAATTAATTAGCTTGCAAACGAAAGATTTAGTAAAAAAAATACATAATTTGGAATTTTCTTACATGTCTAGCAGGGTGTTTAGGCATTTATGTTATTGGGTAAAATGAAGGTTTTAAAAACATATCTCCTTCCTGTTTTTATTTTGCTAGCTTTTACAATCAATGATTTGCTGGCACAAACCACCTATTACTCCCGTCAGGATGGCAACTGGGATGTGG
>NVWW01000048.1 GCA_002746335.1 Flavobacteriales bacterium
TTATTTGACTAAATTGAGGAAACACATAAAAGAAGATGTAAATATAGAAATACAGAATATACACGGTTATGGGTATAAATTAATTGAGAAGGATAATTGCCTGTAAAAATAGAATAGGCTACTAAAGTGTAAAATTCACAAGATTCAAGACCATGGTTGTCTTGTAAACATCAGTAGCTTGCCTTGCTTTTTTTCATGTCTTTTGGGAAGTTGAGTATGTAACGCGTTATTTTGCGGTAACTTGAAAAATTCGTAACTATCTACGAATGAAGTTTGGTGCACGACCTATCCATGTTTAATCCCTAAGACGCTATGCAGCTATTTGTATATTCGTACTTTTTCATACTTCCTAGATAAACAAAACCCTAATCATCGGTTAAAGTGTTAAATCTCATATCCAAATTCAAAATCCAGCTTTTTTTAATTGCACTGCTGCTCGTTGGTGCAGTGGTGATGTATTTTGTGGCATCTTCCTTCCAAAAGCAGGAAGAAGAAAAGCGAAAGCTTCGTTTGCAGGCAGTGCATGAAGATGCCATTTTAAAAATTAAAAGTTCGGTTAATAATTTTGCCATGCTCGCATCGGGAATAGGCTCATTTATTAAATATAACGAAAAATTTCCAACGGATGGCGAACTGCAGGTATATACGAATCATCTCATCAAAGACCTGCAATACAAAGATTCGCTTGTTGTTTCATTAATTGATACCAATCATGTCTTTCAATATTCATTTACAAAAAACCTTATTGACCCTCAAAAATTGGTTGGGACAAGTGTTCGCCAGTTCAGAGACAAGGTTGACATTTCTCTTCTTCAATACGCCATGGAAAAAGAAATCATGGTATTGTTTGAACCCTTCAACCTGGTAGAGGGATGGCCCGGGATAGCAATGAATTTTGGCATTAAACGCAACGGAGAAAAAATAGGATATGTTGCTTCCATTATCAACCTAAAGCACATTGTCAACAGTATTTACAATGGAGGAAACAGTAAGGATTTTGCATTCAGATTCACTACCTCAAAGGGCTTTGATTTCGACAGGGAAGCTGTTTATGACGGGAAACCAATTTACAATAAAAACCGCGACCTTCAATTTTATAAAAACTTTGACATTGACACCAATTTGTTCATCTACTCCAATATCAGTGTTTTCGACCTTAACATCAGAATTGGCGCTGTGTATAAAAATGCAAGCCGGGCGGATAATTACTTCGTGTTGTTTCTCTATTCCTGGTATTTTATCCTTTTTGCCTTTTCCACAATAACCGTCCGGCAGATATATACGGCCCAGCGGCTCAATTTCAAATTGCGCATCGCAAATCAACAGATAGAGGAAAAAAACAAAGAAATTACCGACAGTATTGAATATGCCCAAAACATTCAAAAGGCCTTTTTGGTTTCGGATGAGTACTTGAACACCGCGCTGGCCGAACATTTTTTGCTCTTCAAGCCGCGCGATATAGTAAGCGGTGACTTTTACTGGTGCTACCAATCAACAGAAGGTAAAGTAATATGGACAGCAGTGGATTGCACAGGGCACGGGGTGCCGGGTGCTTTTATGAGTATGATTGGTACGGGCTTTCTCAATGAAATCATCATTGAAAACGGCATTACAAGGGCTGATGTGATTTTGAATAAGCTGAGGGAAAAAATAATTACGGCTTTGGGGCAAACGGGCAAGTTGGGCGAACAAAAGGACGGGATGGACATGGCGCTGTGTGTATGGGACAGGCAAGGAGACAAACTGGAATTTGCAGGGGCTAACAACTCGCTGTGGTTGCTGCGCGGAAACGAAATCCAGGAATTCAAGGCAGACCGCCAGCCCATCGGTTATTTTTCAGATGAATTAAAGCCCTTTACAAAACACGAAATCCAACTGCAAAAGGGGGATTTGCTCTACACCTTTTCCGATGGCTACCAAGATCAGTTTGGCGGTCCGAAAGGGAAGAAGTTCAAAGCCAAGATGTTTAAAGAACTGCTGGTTTCCATCAAAGACAAGCCGATGGAAAAACAAAAAACCATCATTGACCAAAAAATAGAAGAATGGAAAGGCGACTTGGAGCAGGTGGACGACATTTGCATAATCGGAGTGAGAATTTAAAAAAAAGAATAACTGTGCCCAACAAAGTAATCAGTAACTCGCCTTGCTTTTTTTCATGTCTTTTGGGAAGTTCAGCCCGATCAAAATCTCATGTGTGCCGGTAGAATACTTCCTGATGCTGGATAAAGTGGCGTCATAAGAATAGCCCACCAGAAAATTGTTTTTGTGCACACCGAGCAAAATGACCACTGCATCGTTGTGCCGGTATGACACTCCGCCCCAAAGCAATTCGGTGTAATGCACTTTTACATTCACATCAACCTGCGGAGGAGCTCCTGTAACGGCCTTCACCAGCAGAGAGGGGTCAAGATAGAAATCAGCATTGAGTTGAAACTTATAACCGGCAGTGAGAAAATAATGCCGCACTAATTTGCTCATCTTTTGGTCATTTTCAGATTCACTGAAATCAAGCTTGGTTTGAAAAATTTGAGGCACGGAAAGCCCTACATGCAGCCCTTCTCGTGTAAAATTTAAACCAAAAAGCGCATCAGCCATTATTTTACGCTCTTTTTCGCCCAGCACAGCCATATCATCGGGCTGGTCAAGCGTGATAGCGCTCTTGTCGAGAACATGTTGATAAAGTAGGCCGCCAATGCCAAATGACAATTTCGAGAATTCGCCTGTTTTGAGATGATAAGCGTATGCGGCCTGAATACCAGAACGGGTAATAGGGCCGGTGATGTCATTGAATAAAATTGCGCCAGCCCCAATGCTTTCACCAAAACTTCCGTGCATCGAGGCAGTTTGTGTCATGGGCGCGTCATTGAAACCAGTCCATTGGCTGCGAAACGAAAGTAATACTGGGTTGTATTTTTTGCTTCCGGCAATGGCTGGATTGAGTATAAAATCGTTCATCACGTACTGACTATAAAACGGTAATTGCTGAGCTTGGCCAAAGGAGGAAAACAAAATAGCTGCTATAACAAAATACAGATTTTTACTCCTTCTCAATAAGCAGATGTGCTTGCTATTCGTGAATACTTCGTGTTTCATCGTCATCGAATTATCGTTATTGTACCTGTGTAAGAAGTGTTGTCATTCAATTTAATCACGTAGTAATATGCCGCAGCGGGCAGTTCATTGCCATTGCGTGTGCCGTCCCACGGTTCGTTAACGTAGTTTGTTGAACTGAATAATAATGTTCCCCATCTGTTGTACACTTCAATTGTTGCGCTTGAAAAGGTTTCGATGCCTCTCAACACCCACTTGTCATTGGTGCCATCATTGTTGGGTGTGAACCCAGACGGAATATTGATGCAAAATTCCGGCCCGTTATTTACCGTAATATCATCGCTCACAGAGCAGTTGTTGGCATCTGTAACCACCACTGTATATTCATCTGCAGTGATGTTTTCAACATCTTCGGTATTTTCATCGTTGCTCCAGCTAATGATATAAGGTATGATTCCACCGCTTACATTCAAGTCAATACTGCCGTCAGCAAGCCCTTCGCAGCTCACATCAATAACGGAATAAGTGATGGACGGGCCGTTGTTTCCAACCAACACAAGATCTTCCTCTGCACAACCAATGGAATCAATGACTGTAACAAAGAAGGTGCCTGCTGAAAGGCCTGTAGCTATTTGGTCAGTTTGGCCGTTGCTCCACAGGTAGGTGAAAGGAGCAGTGCCTCCGCTTGTGCCAGCTGTTGCTGTTCCATCTCCGCTACCGCAATTTTCGGTAGTAGCAGCGGTTTGTGTTTCGAAGTTGCCATCAGAATTGGTAATGGCAAACTGAGCAGTAATTGGGCATCCACTGCTATCGGTAACAGTTACCGTATAGCTACCCTGTGATAAGCCCGTTGCGGTTGCGGTGGTTTGTGCATCAAAGTCATTCCATAGATAAGTGTATGGCGATGGCCCTCCGCTTGCTGTTACAGATGCAGAACCATTCCCTGCATTGCACAACTCATTTGCTGAAGAAGAGCTATTTATGGTTAGTCCGCTCGAAGTAGTAATGGATATTTGAATCGTATCTGTGCAAGCGGCTGCGTCAGTTACTATACAAGTGTAACTTCCCGCAGCAAGGCCCGTTGCTGTACTTGAAGTTTGTGAATTCGGGTCATTCCATTGGTAAGTATAAGGAGTTGTTCCGTTCTGCACATTGATGTTGGCAAGTCCGTCAGATGTGCCACAATTGGCATTGGAAGTGGTGGTTGTAATGGTCATGCCGCTTTCCTCATCAATGCTGATGGTCGCAGTTTCCACACATCCTGCATTATCGGTGATGGTTACATTGTATGTCCCCGATGACAATCCTGTAGCAATGGATGATGTTTGCGAGTTTGGGTCATCCCATTGATAAGAGTAAGGCGAGGTACCTCCGCTTATATTCATTACCGCCACGCCATTAGCCGAGCCACAACTTGCAGGCGATAAAGAAGATGAAACTGACATATTGCTCCCACTGCTTCCAATAGATGCTGCAGCAAAAATTTCACAACCCGCTGCATCGGTAACGGTTACGTTGTAGGTTCCGGCGGCAAGCCCTGTAACGGTTTGCGTGGTTTGGCTTCCTGCGTTGGCATCCCATAGATAAGTGTATGGTGACGTGCCTCCACTGGGTGTAATAACAGCAGCCCCGTCATTGGCACCACATTGCTCAACAGTGGTTGCGATATTCACTGACATGCCACTGGAAGTTGAAACAGTGGCTGAGTCCACATAAGTACAGCCGTTGGCATCAGTAACAGTTACCAAATAATTTCCTGCTGAGAGGCCTGTTGCTGTGGAAGTTGATTGATTATTGACATCACTCCATTGATAGGTATATGAAGGAGTGCCAGAAATCACACTTACAGTTGCCGTTCCATTAGATGTACCGCAACTGGTATTGGTTGATGTAACATTTCCGTTAACATCACCACTTCCTGAAACAATAACGCTTGATGATTCTTGGCAGCCATTGTTGTCCGTGACCGTTATATTATATGTGCCAGCTGACAGGCCTGTTGCGGTTTGCGTTGTTTGACTATTATCCCATAGGTAAGTGTATGGAAGCGAGCCGCCTGTTGGGGTGGCTGTGGCTGTGCCGTCTCCCTGCCCACACTGCTCAGCATTGCTCGATATGATGAGTGAAACACCGCTTGAAGCATCCACTATAAGCGATGCCACATAGGTGCATCCAATGGAATCAGCGATTGTAACAGAATAAGTGCCTGCAGTGAGGCCTGTTGCTGTTGCTGTGGTTTGATTATTTGCGTCATCCCATTGGTAGATATATGGAGTAGTGCCGCTTGTGGCTACAACCGATGCGGTTCCATTACTATTTCCACATACTTCATCAGTGGTTGAACTGCTGCTCAAATTAGGCCCCCCGATAGCAGAAACGGTAACAGATTCGTTGACGGTGCATCCTGTAGCATCTGTAACCGTAACATTGTAAGGTCCTCCTGCAGTCAATCCTGTAGCAGTTGCTGTGGTTTGGTTTCCGGTAGCTGCATCCCATTGGTAGGTATAGGGAGATGTTCCCGAAAGTACGTTGATGGTTGTTGTTCCGTCAGCGCTGCCACAACTGGCAAAAGTGGATTGGGTGTTGCCGGTCAAAGCCGGGCCGCCATTAACTGTGGCAGTAAGTATCTGTAAGCATCCAATGCCATCGGTTACGGTAACATCATAAGTTCCCGGATCCAAACTGCTGGCTGTTTGTGAAGTTTGCCCATCATCCCAAGTATAAGTAAATGGAGAATTGCCTCCCGATACATTGACTGTAGCTGTTCCGTCTTTGTTGCCGCAGTCGGCATTGGTAGTGGTTACAGTTGCAGACATGCTGCATGACGGTTCGATGATGGTAACGCAATCAGTATTTGAACAATTGTTTGCATCAGTAATGGTAACACAGTAAGTGCCATCGCAGAGGCTGTTAACAGAAGAGGTGGTTGAATTTCCTGTGTCATCCCACTGGTAAGAATAGGGCGTTGCACCTCCCGATGGGCTTGCTGAAACGCTACCATCACAACTTCCAATCGCTGTCGGGTCGGTTCCCGATGTATTTGAACTGATGGTTGGCGCTGAAATAATTACAGAGGTAGCTGAAAGGCATCCGTTTACATCCGTTACACTCACATTGTAAGTTCCAGCGCAAAGCCCGCTTGCCGTGCTGGCGGTTTGGTTGTTTGAGTCATCCCATTGATAGGTGTACGGAGAACTTCCTGAAGTTACACTTACCGTTGCCACTCCATCGCAGATGCCTGTGCAAGTGGAGTTAATTTGATTAGTTGTGATAGAAGGCGCTCCAAGATTACTGATGGAAACCGCAGCGGTATTCGTACAGCTATTTGCATCGGTGGCAGTTACAGTATAGCTTCCGGCAGCGAGGCCGGTAGCAGAGGCTCCGGTCTGGTTATTTGTGTCATCCCATTGATAGGTGAATGAACCTGTTCCGCCCGAAGCGTTTACTGTTGCAGAGCCATCGTTTGCCCCGCAGGTGGCATCATTGATGCTAGAAATTGAAATTGAAATACCTGCTGGTTCATTCACTGTTGCTGATGCGGTTGATGTACATCCGCTTGCATCCGTAATGGTAACATTGTAGGTATTTGCTGTTAATCCAGTGGCAGTAGCATTTGTTTGCCCGTCATTCCACAAATACGAATAAGACGTGACTCCTCCGGTTGCTGATGCAGTTGCAGAGCCGTCACTGTCACCGTTGCAATTGGCATCTGTTGCTGAAGCAGATGAACCCAAGGCAGAGGGTTCATTAATAGTAACCGATGAAGTTGCCGTGCAACCATTATCATCGGTTATAGTAACGGTGTAAGTTCCTTGTGTCAGGTTGTTTTCTGTGGCTGATGTGCCTCCAGAGGACCAATTATAGATGTATGGTGAGGTGCCTCCGCTTGCATTTGCCGTTGCTGTTCCATCATTATTGCCGTTACATGTAATGTCTGTTGAAGAAGCGCTGGCAGACGGTCCGGAAATATTGTTGATGGTAGCATTGGCTGTTTGTGTACAGTTATTGGCGTCCGTAATAGTGCAGGAAATCGTGCTTTGGCTTAATCCTGTAGCAGTTTGGGTAGTTTGTCCATCGCTCCAGTTGTAGTTGTACGGACTTGTTCCTCCAGAAGCATTAACGGAAGCTGTTCCGTCTGCTGAACCGCACGTTTCATCTGTTGAAGAAGTGTTTATGGAAATAGCTGATGGTTCGGAAATTGTATCCGACTCAATAACTGAGCAACTTGTTGCATCAGTGATAGTTACATAGTAGATTCCCGCAGATAAACCAGTTGCGGTTTGGGTGGATTGATTTCCTGCATTGCTGCCCCATTGGTAAGTGTAGGGTGTGCTGCCGCCAGATGGTGCGGATGTGGCCATTCCGTTGTTGTCTCCATTACATGCAAGGTCTATAGCCGATACGGTTGCTGTGAAACCGCCCCCCCCAACATTGTTGACAGTAGCTGTGGCGGTTTGAGTGCAGCCATTGGCGTCAGTTGCTGTAACGGTGTATGTTCCTGCCGCAAGCCCGGTAGCGGTAGTAGATGTTTGCCCGTTGTCCCACACAAAAGTATAGCTTCCTGCTCCGCCTGTGGCACTTGCAGTGGCAGTGCCGTCATTGGCTCCACAGTTGGCATCGGTAGTTGTAGTGGTGGTGGTGATGGGTGAAGGTTGTGAGATATTAGTGGATTGAATACCTTCACAACCATTGTTATCGGTAACGGTAACGAAGTAAGTTCCCGGCCCAAGGCCTGTGGCTGTTTGTGTGGTTTGGCTGCCTGGATCACTCCATGAATAGCTGTAAGGAGATGTTCCTCCTGAAGGATTGGCTGTAGTGGTTCCATCGAGTGCACCATTGCAGGTTACATTATTTGTGGTAATGGTAACCGATGGCGTTGGGTAAATGGTGATATTGGTGATACTGTCGACATCTCTGGATTGGCAAGCGCTATTCACCGTAAGGTAAGCTGTATAAGTTCCGGAAGTGTTGTAAGTAATTGACGCTGTTGAGTTTACAGAGCTGCCTGGTGTTCCTCCAGGGAAATCCCAGTCATAAGAACTGGCATTTACTGAACTTGTACCATCAAAATTAAGAGCTGTACCCTCGCAGCCGCTTGTGCCCGAAGAAGTGGCTGTGGCTGTGGGGGGAATGTCAGTCATATAAGGGGAAACATATATTGAAATACTGAGTCCCCAGCTACTGGCATCATCGAAGGCATACCATCCGCCTCCAAATCCGGCCCCCCATTCTTCCCAAGCGAGGTTGGGGTTGGAGTCGCCATCAAAATTGGAACGAAGTCCCAACGAATCGCCACTGCCAAAACCGTTCATCTGAACACCCATGTAATAAGGACCGGTAACCTGTATAGGGGAAGGGTATAGTACTTCAACGATTGCTCCTATGCCAGTGGGCACAATAGCAGCCAACGTAATAAGAGGAACATTTACCGAAGCAATGACAGTTCCCGGCTCTCCGCCTGTCCCGCTATTATCCCAGATAGAAAAATCAACAGAAGCTCCGTTACCATCGTCATAAGCAGAACGAATATTAAAAAGTCCGCCTGTAACGTGTGTATAGGGCGAATAACTGTCAAAATAATTTGCTTTTGAAACATCCTGATAAGTCGTGTTCCAGCCGCATACATAGCCATTGCCTCCTTGATAGGAAACAATTGTCCCTGGCGGGGGATTGTTAAGCGTATCGCAGCCGACATTGGGAATTACAGTGATTGATTGGGTGAGCGTACAGGTGCCGAAAGCATTGGTGGCTATGAGTGTTACATTGTATGTGCCAGCTGTATTGTATACAATACCCGAAGGATTTTGGGTAGTTGAGGTTCCTGGGCTTCCGCTCTGAAAAGTCCAGTCCCATGAAGTGGGAAGCCCTGCTGAAAGGTCGGTAAAATCAATGGTTCCTCCTTCTGTAATAGTGGAGGGGGAGGCAGAAAAATTACAAGTTGGAGGGGAATTTGGAGGGGTGCATTTAGTAGAAGTGATAAGTGATGGATAATACGCTGTAATGGCGTTTCTTGCCCTGGTCTTTTGTCCTTCTGTGAACATATTCATGCAGGCATCATTCGAATAATCCATGTAATTCATGAACATGATTCCGGGAGAAGAAGGAGAGCATCCATCTGTGGTTGGATATGATGGGCAACCGAAAGTATTATCGGCTTGATTTGGAGTGTCGCCTACAAGGTCGCTTCCTGCACAAGAGCCACCATCGTCACCCCAGATATGTCTAAGGTTGAAGCAATGTGACATTTCGTGCGTAGTGGTGCGATTGAGGTTATAGGGAGGACAGGTTCCTTTTGCGGTGCAGTAATGCGATACTGCACCATAGGTATTGCTTGGGGTGCCGGTTGGGAATTCACCATATCCGAGCAATCCTCCTCCCAAATTACAAAGCCAAATATTAAAATAGTCGTTGACATTCCAGGAATCCAGACCCCCTGATGAGAAGAATTTTACAGCATCGTTGGTGGTGAAGCTAGTAACAGTGGTTTGTCTTCTTTCAATACCATTGGTGGCATTGCCACTGGGATCAACTTGCGCAAGGCAGAATTCGATTTCCATATCAGCAGCAACACCCAAAAAAGCTGCAGGTGTGTTTGATGCATCTGAATTGGTTCTTCGGAAGTCGGCAGTCAAGTCGGCTATCATTGTAATTACTTGTGCATCGGTCAGATTTTCAGTAGCTGTTCTGTAAACTACATGTACAACTGTTGGAATGGTGTAGACTGGGGGAGGCGTTTTCGATTGGTTTTGCTGTGATTTTGTAATGGCTTTTTGCAGTTGCAGCTCGGCTTGTGCCTTTTTTTGGTCATAAAGCGGGTCATTTAAGCGCAAATAATCTTCATGTGTATTTTGTCCACACCAATGCTGTGAAGGCGATACAGTGGCATTGCCTTTTTGTAAGCCGTTGCTTGTAGGTTGTTGATTTGGTGCAGTGGCAAATTTTAGCTGGCCAATAGCATCAGGCATAATGAAAATAGCACAAAATGCCAGTAGAAATAACTTTCTCATCCTTGTTTTTGTTAGTATGATCTAAATAAATTGACGAAAAAATACTTATTTCGTTGCTTTTGTGGAAACATAGTTAAAATCGTAACGTATGCGAAAGGTAGTAATTTATCTTTAAATAAATGATGAAATTTATGAATAAAATCGAATTCCTAACGGACTATTTAAAACCAAAATGTTGATTTTCAAGCACTTTTAAATAAAAAAACATCAAATAAGCATTGGGATTTTTTATTAAAAATGAGAAAGATTTTTGTGAAAAGAATTTGACATTTTAAGCTTGATTTACTTATTATTGTAATTTAGTAATAAATTTGTACATTCACATAATACCATATTTATTTAATGTTGCTTCATTTTAATGCCCTACCAGGAGCAAAATACAGACCCTCAAGGAGCATTTGATACGTACTACCAAGGCGTATTGTCGGCTACCAAAGAACAGCAAGCTGATGTAGTGGTGTTGCATTTTGGTCAAATGAGCAAGGAGCGGGTGAACGACATCGGCTTTGAAGTTGAAAGCCGCATGCGTGATTTGGGGGCGAGCAAGGGATCCATTAAACGGGTGTTTAGCATCATCGTTGAAACCCTTCAAAACATCAGGTTGCATGGTGAAAAAGACCCAAAAGGCGTGCAGAGCACCTATCTCATTGTGAAAAAAGACGAAAAAGGTTACTGCGTAACAACAGGCAACCTCATTTTTGAAGAAAATGTTCCAAGTATTGAATCTCGTATCAAATACATTAACCAATTAGACCCCGAAGAATTGAAGGATTACTATATGCAAGTGCTTACCAATGGTGAAATTTCCCATAAAGGCGGTGCGGGGCTGGGTTTCATCACTATCGCTATGAAATCGAAAAACAACCTCAATTATAGATTTAAACCGTTGGGGGACGGGTTGAGCATGTTTGAGCTCGAGTCATTCGTTTCATTGAACTAATCAGGGTACAACATGCAGAAATTATTTATAGAAGAATCGAAAAATGGCCCACAAATTTTGTTTGACCCTGAAGCAAACAATTACTCGGTTACCGGTCGCTCTTTCCCTGAAAATGCGATAAAGTTTTACGAACCCGTTTTCGATTGGCTCGAAAGTTTTTCCCCACCTCCAAATGCGGAGCTTAATTTTAATTTTGAACTCTATTACATCAGTTCATCGTCATTGATTTCTCTGCTCGAAGTGCTTAGAAAAATCAACAACTTTAAAATCAATGGTACAAGCATTAAAATCAATTGGAGATATGATGACGATGATGACGACATGCGAAAAATAGGGGAAGATTTTATGAATGTCCTTGGCTTGCCTTTTGAATTCATCGAGAATTAATACCATCTCGTTTGCAATAATCCTTTTTGAATTAGGTTAAACCTTTAGCGTCAATTATTACCTTTGTCCAAATCCATTTGCATGGAAAACAACGCCATCATCCACCTCGAAAAAACGAATATTTTTCACGAGAAAAACCTTGTGTTGTCAGATGTGGAATTCAGTATTAAACGAGGAGAGTTTGCCTATCTCATTGGTAAAACAGGCAGCGGAAAAACTTCTCTGCTACGTACCCTGTATGCTGATATGGATATGAAAGAAGCACATGGAAACGTGGTGGATTTCGACCTCAATAAAATCAGAAACAAGAAAATTCCTTATCTACGTAGAAAACTCGGCATTGTATTTCAGGATTTTCAATTGCTCACTGACCGAACGGTAAACGACAATCTTTTATTTGTAATGAAAGCCACCGGTTGGAAAGACAAAAAAAAAATCAAAACCCGTATTGAAACGGTGCTCGAAAGTGTAGGCATGGGAACAAAAGGATACCGCATGCCTCATGAACTTTCGGGAGGCGAACAGCAGCGGGCAGCCATTGCCCGTGCTTTGGTCAACGAGCCGGAAATTATTTTGGCAGATGAACCCACCGGCAACCTCGACCCAGAGACATCCGAAGGCATTATGCGGCTGCTTTTTGAAATAAGCAAAAACGGAACGGCTGTATTGATGGCTACCCACAATCATCCGCTCATTCAAAAATTTCCCGCAAGAATTCTCAAATGCGAAGAGGGCAAATTGGTTGAGGTAAATAGCCAACCATCGCCTGCGATCGTTTAAATTTTTTGCATGCTTTCCATCCTTATTCCTATTTACAATTTTGATGTGGTTGATCTTGCGAATGAGCTTCATCGCCAGGCAGAGAATTGCGGTATTGATTTTGAGATTTTGTGCGTAGATGACTTTTCTCAAATTCATTACAAAGAAAAAAACCGGCTGGTTGCAGGGTTGGAAAAAGTGGAATACATTGAGTTGAAAGAAAACATCGGGCGGGCAAAAATCCGCAACTTGCTTGCTGACAAAGCCAAGTTTGATTACTTGTTGTTTTTGGATTGTGACTCAAAAACAGTTTCTGGAAATTTTATCAAAAACTATGTTGAAAATCATGATGAGCAATGCTTAGTTTATGGCGGCAGGTGTTATGAACCGATTCAGCCCACAGATAAAAAGAAATACTTACGTTGGCACTATGGCACACAGCGGGAACAAATATCATTGCAACAGCGAAGATCCCTACCTTATAAGTCGTTTATGACCAATAATTTTCTCATTCCAAAAATCATTTTTCAGCAAATAAAGTTCAATAAAAATATAAAGGGGTATGGCCATGAAGACACACTTTTTGGGCAGGAACTGAAAAAGCAGCAAATTTCCATCAAGCATATTGACAACTGTCTTTGCCACATTGGGCTGGAAGATGCCCATGAATTTCTCGAAAAAACCCGAAATGGAGTTAAGAATCTTGCTCTTTTAATCCGGCAAAAAATGATTGATGAAGATGTGCGGCTCTACAAATCGTATCAAAAAATCAAATGCTGGAAAATGCTGTGGACAGTGAAATTGCTGTTTTGGCTGTTTGAAAAACAAATTAGGAAAAACCTTCTTTCTGCCAATCCTTCTTTAAAGAAATTTGATTTTTACAAGCTTGGGATATTGGTTAAGGACATGAAAAAAGGAGTTAAGTAATGCGTTCATAAATACCCAACAACTTTTTCTCTTCATTTTGCCAGTTGTAAACTTCACGTGCCTTAAAGCTGTCTTGCCTCATTTTACTATAATAATTTTCATTGTTGAGTAATTCGTTGATGGCAGTGGCAATGGTGTTCGCTTCAAGATTGTCAATCAGCGTAGCCACTTTAAATTCCTCGCAAAATTTAACGTACTCGGGGTAATTCATCGCCACTTGCGGCACGCCCGCATGCAGATAATCGAAAAAGCGGTTAGCCAGTGAGTAGTGGTTGCTCAGTCCTTTATTTGAAAAAAAAGTAATGCCCACAGTAGCATTGTGTGTGTATTCTCTTAGCAGTTCCGGTTCGATGTAGCCGCAAAAAACCACTTTTCCCTCCAGTTGCAACTCTTTGCTTAATATTCGCAAATCACTGTAAATGTCGCCCTTGCCGCAAATGTAGAGCTTGCCATTTATTTGTTGCATGGCATGCAAAAGATTTTCCAGCCCTCTGCCCACATTTACAGCGCCTTGATACAAAATGTATTTGGTTGCTTGTTTATTGTTTGTTGTTGGATTTTCGTTTAAAACAGTAGCATTTCTGATAATATGGAATTTTGTCCCATATTTTTTTTCAAACAATTCGGCATAGCCCTCCGAAACWGTATAAGCGTGTTTTATTTTTGGAACAATGAATTTTTCCACCYTTTCCCATGCCCGTTTAATCATTGGCCGGGCAACCACTTCCTCCATTTCGGTGAAATATTCATGCGCATCGTAAACCAGYGGTTTCCTACGCAATTTTGARACTGCAAAAGCAGGTACAACCGTGTCCAAATCAATAGCRCAAATGATGTTGCATTTATGAAAAAGTAAATACCAGAACAGTTTGAAATTGTATTCGAGATAAAACAATTTTCCTTTTTCAAAAAAACACTTTATACGATGCTGCCCAAAGAGCTTTTTTCCTAATTTTTGAGACGCTCTGCGCTTTCTTCCCACTAAAGTCACATCATATCCAGCATTCGCCAATGAAGTGCAAATGCGATTCATGCGCTGGTCGTAGCTCAGGTCGTTGGTTACGGTGAATACAATGCGTTTCATCTACTGCAAAAATGAAATTAGAATTTGTTCTTTGCAAATACCTAATTTTGGCTAGGCTTGCAACGATGGAAATCAAAGAAAATTATTCACTAAAAAAGCTGAATACTTTTGGCATTGATGCGAAGACAAAATACTTTGCGACAACGGATTCTGTGGATGAAATTCGCGAATTGTTGTCATCCGATTTGCTGAAAAATAACCCTAAATTCATTCTTGGAGGTGGCAGTAATATTTTGCTTACCAAAGATTTTGACGGGACAGTGCTAAAAGTAGGCCTGCTGGGCAAAGAACTTGCCGATGAAGACGATGACAATTGTCTTGTGAAGGTAGGGGCGGGAGAGAATTGGCACCAATTTGTACTGTGGTGTCTTGAAAATGATTACGCGGGGGTTGAAAATTTATCACTTATTCCTGGAAATATGGGCGCAGCCCCAATGCAAAATATTGGCGCTTACGGGGTAGAACTGAAAGAAGTATTTCACGAATTGGAAACCGTTTTTATCGATTCAGGCGAAGAGCAAAAATTCACCAATGCTGATTGCAATTTCGCTTACCGCGATAGCATTTTCAAAAACGAACTGAAAGACAAGTGCATCATCACTTCGGTTACTTTAAAGTTGCAGAAAAAACCCGTTTTCAATACATCTTATGGCGCCCTTGAGCAGGAATTGGGGAAAATGGGTGTTAAGCAATTGAGCATTAAAGCAATTAGTGATGCAGTATGTAGCATTCGCAGGAGTAAGCTCCCCGATCCGGCAGAAATTGGCAATGCGGGCAGCTTTTTTAAAAATCCTGTGATTTCAAATTCTAAATTGCAAGAACTTAATTCTGAATTTTCTGACATGCCTGCATATCCGGTGAAAGAGGGCTTTACTAAAATCCCTGCGGGGTGGCTCATTGAGAAAGCTGGATGGAAAGGTAAACGTTTCAATGGCTATGGAGTGCACGAAAATCAGGCGCTTGTGCTGGTGAATTACCCCGCTTCTGGAGGAGCGAATGGTAGTGATATTTTTGAACTATCGGAAACAATTTTAAAAGATATTCAGGAAAAATTCGGGGTAGAACTGGAACGGGAAGTGAATGTGATTTAGTTCGATGAAATGGCCAGAAAAAACAAAAATCACCGCCATAAAAAAGTTGACAAGAAAGAAGAAAAACTGCCAACTGCCGCTGCTACTTTGCAAGTTCCTGTTTCTCTAAAAAATTTCAGGATTTTAATCATTTCCATCCTCGGCATTACCGCTCTTGCCTTCTATCCTTCTATCAGCAATGAATTCATCTTTTGGGATGACCCTGAATACATACTAAACAATCCGCACATCAAGGAGATAAACCTGAAAAATCTTTTCGGTGAATTCTACTTCGGTAATTATCATCCACTCACAATGCTCAGTTATTCATTAGAATACGCTGCATTTGAATTCAATCCGAAAGCCTTCCATTTCAATAATGTTTTACTACACCTTTTGAATACGTTTTTAGTGTTTGTGTTCATTTATTATTTGCTTGGAAGAAGAAGGATAGAAGTAGCAGCAATTACCGCTGTTTTGTTCGGTATTCACCCGATGCACGTGGAGTCAGTGAGTTGGGTTTCTGAACGAAAAGACGTATTGTTTACATTCTTTTTTCTGCTTTCATTGATTTGGTATTTGAAATATTGGGGGCAAGGGACGGGGAGCAAGGGACTCAAAAAAGATTACCTGTTGGTATTTGTATTCTTCCTTTGTTCGTTGTTTTCCAAAGCACCTGCTGTCGTACTACCCGTTGTTCTTTTGCTCATTGATTATTTCCTCGGAAGAAAAATTGACCGGAAAGCCGTGCTCGAAAAAGTACCTTTTTTTGCACTTTCTATAGTTTTTGGTATTGTAGCCATCGAAGCCCAGAAAACAGAGGCCGCTATCAATCCCGATTATTACAAGGGCGCCAAAAGTATTTTCTGGGGTTGCTATAGCTTGTTTCTTTATTTATACAAAGCGGTTTTGCCAATAAATTTATCCGGTGTTCATCCCTATCCTGTTACTGAAGACCGCGAAATGCCGACCTACCTTTATTCGTCTATTTTGATTATTCCCGCTATAATATTCCTAATACGGAAATCGCTTAGGTTCGGAAAAGAAATTCTTTTCGGATTTGCTTTTTTTCTCATTACCATCTTTCTGGTGCTAAAATTTATCCCAGTGGGGGATGCGATAATGGCCGAGCGGTACACTTATATTCCCTATATTGGGTTGTTTTTCATCGTTGGAACGGGTTACGAAAAGCTCATTCAGAAATTAGATAAATTCCGTAAACCAGCGATCTTTGGTGTGGTTGGTGTTGTTCTTTTACTTTCATTTTTCACATGGAATCGAACGCAGGTGTGGCAAACTACTTTCTCGTTCTGGACTGATGTAGCTAATAAAAAGCCCAACTATTGGCGGGCATGGAACAATATTGGGCAGCATTATTACCAAATTGGCGATTACCAAAAGGCAGTGGAAAACTATACCAAAGCGATGGAAGTTGACAAGTGGTGTCCTCCCGTGCCCTACATGTGGCGCGGGGTAGTTTATCTCGAGCACCTCAAAGAGGTGGACAAAGCCATATCAGATTTTCAAAAAGTGCTCACTTTTCCTAATCCTGCTGACCCCACTCAAATAGATGGGCGGCAAAATTTGGGCTTGGCATATTACCGAAAAGGGGATTACGATAATGCAATCAAATATTATAACGAAGTATTGCAAAGACAGCCCAATCGAGCGAAAGCGTATTATTTGCGTGGGCTGGTTTATGGTGCTAAAGGAGAAAATAAAAATGCAGTAAACGACTATTCAGCGGCCATACAATTGCAGCCAAACTACGAGCAAGCCTACCTAAACCGTGGAGCGCTTTACACTGATAAAATAGCCAAATATGATTTAGCGGTAGCTGATTTTAAAAACGCTTTGCGGCTAAATCCGAACAATATTGATGCTGCTGTGAATATCGGTTTGGCACTGTACAAAAAAGGCGATTACAACGAGGCTGTTCAACAGCTTTCCAGCATTTTAAGCCAAACCCAAAATGGAAGGGCATATTATTTTCGGGCGCTGGCTTATGCCGCTAAAAATGATTTTCAGAGTGCGTTGAAAGACGGGCAAAAAGCAAAAGAATTGGGTGTAGGTGTGAGCGATGCGCAGTTGCAGCAGTGGGGGAATAAATAGCTAAATTTTTGCCAATTCATCACGAACAAACCCAGCTAATTCCTTCACGTATTCTCCCGAAAAATCAAATTTAATTCCAGCTGCCCCGTAAATTTCAGGGATGGACTTGGTGTAGCCCAATTTCATAAATGCTTCGTAGCCATCGAGCGCTTGCTGAGGGTGTTGCTTGTAATTGCGCCACATGGCGACAGCGCCCAATTGTGCCATACCGTATTCGATGTAATAAAAAGGAACTTCAAAAATGTGTAATTGCTTTTGCCATGAATTAGATCGAGCCTCTTCAAAACCACTCCAATCTGATACGCCAGTGCCGAATTCATCCAAAATTTCAACCCATTTTGCAGTCCGTTCCTCAACAGAATGTTCAGGATTTTCGTAAATCCAGTGTTGGAATTTGTCCACTGTTGCAATCCAAGGTAAAATCTGGATGCCACGCTGCATTTGTTCTTGTTTAGCGCGTTTCAATTCGTTTTCATTTTCAAAAAATACTTCCCAATTTTCCATCGAAATCAATTCCATGCTCATCGAAGCGAGTTCGGCCACTTCCGAAGGAGTGCTTTTGAAATCGGTAAGTTCGAGTTTTCGGGTAAGAAAAGAATGAATGGCGTGGCCGCCTTCGTGTACCATTGTAGTGACATCGCTTAGTGAGCCAACAGCATTCATGAAGATAAAAGGCACGCCAATTTCGTGCAGCGGGTAGTTGTAACCGCCCGGTGCCTTGCCTTTTCGTGATTCCAAATCAAGGTGTCCCATCGTATTCATGGTTTCGATGCAATCAGCAAAAAACGGGCGGATTTCACGAAAACATAAGGCCGTTTTTGTCACCAGTTCTTCGCTCTTTTCAAAAGGTTTCAATGGCGGCTTTCCGGTAATGTCTACATCCATATCCCATGGGCGAAGTGCATCCAACCCGAGTTTTTCTTTTCTCTCGAGGTGAAAATCCCTGACGATCGGAACGATTTCCCGTGCAATGGATTCGTGGAAATTGCGACAATCTTGAACCGAATAATCAAATCGCCCCATCGCGGCAAACATGTAATCTCGGTAATTTTCAAACCCTGCGTTTTGGGCGACTTTGTGTCGCAGTTTGATGAGATGGTTAAACAATTCGTTCAATTCGTCCACATCTTGTGCGCGCCTTTCAGCCATTTTTGTGAAAACGGTTTCGCGCAGTTTGCGGTCGGTGCTTTCTAATAATTTCCCTGCCTGCTGCATGGTGAGTTCTTTGCCATCTTGCTCAATACTCATTTTGCCGGTGATGGCCATGTATTTCTGTGACTCGGTTTGCAATTGGGTGAGCAGCGGGATGTTTTCTTCGCGAAAAATCTCGATGCGTTTTTTCACACTCCGCAGGTAGATGCGGTATTTTTCCTCGTTCAATTCATTTAATAACGGGCAATCCAACAGTTTTTTGTCAAGCTCGTTGGAATAGGGCGCTACTTTTGGGTTGATTTCCTGCACAAAAAACTCATAGGATTTTGTAAGCGATTCATCAGCGGTGTCAATACTCATTTTGATGTATCGCCAAGCCAAGTCTTCTTCCAAAACAGCTTCAAGTTCGCTGCGGTCTTTCAGCCACTTTTCCAGTTCTTCGACAGCATTGATTTTTCTTTTTTTCAGGTCTTCGAAAAACGGTTCCAGCACTTCCCATGCAGTGATTTTTAAAGTGTCGTTCAAAAATTTGCGTGGGGGACGGGTTGGGATTTCAATTTTAACAGTTTGTGCCATATCAACTAAATACGAATTGTTACGAATGTGTGGATAGAGAGAAAAGAAGGAAAAATTAGTTTTCGTTCGGTTTTTCTTCCGGTTCGGATGATTTTCCTTTAGTTTGCGTTTTGTTGGAATTATCGTCTTCAATTTTAACGTCTTCTCCGTCCTCTTTTTCCGGATTGCTTTCTGCTGGTGCTGCTGCCGCTCCTTTTTCCTCTTCTTCGAGCGTTATCAAATCAGCTTTGAGTAAGGCGTTGTACCATTTTACTGCTTTTCTAATATCGGAAACGTAAACGCGGTCTTTGTCATATTCAGGCAGCATTTCCTCAAAGTATTTCTTTAACCCATCGGCATCCGAAAGTGAAACTCCCACTTCTTTTCCATTTGAGTGTTCATGCATTTTCCGCAGTACTTCTTTGAATGGCTTGTCTTCTTCTGCGCAGTAAATGCTTATGTCTTCCAAAGCGCTTATCTGGTGAGCAGCAAGGGCAGGCATACGCTTGCCGTCTTCGAGCGATTCTACAATTACCCCGTTTTTCATCTGGCCTATCATTTTGTAGAGGCCGGGCTTGCCAGAAATGGAAAGAATTTTATCTAAATCCATATGAGTTTGTCATTTTTTTGTGGGATAGTATTGCGCGTTATGCGCCAAAAGTAGCATCTCTTTTTGTTTCAAACAAAAATCCCGTGTCCCGATTTGCCGGACACGGGATTTAATTGCCAATTTTAGGCCCTTATTTCAATACGGTCATTTTTTTAGTCAATGTCTTGTCGCTCGTCTTCAATTTGTAGAAATAAATGCCACTTTCCAGTTCAGATACATCCACTCTGAATTGATGATGACCTGCTTGCAATTCAGTATTTGCTACAGCAATTACTTTTTGTCCAAGTGTGTTATAAATGCCGATTTCCACTTCCTGTTTTTCAGTCAGTTGAAAACTGATGGTTGTAACACCCGATGTGGGATTGGGGAAGTTTTGATTCAAAATGTTGCCAGTATTTGCTTTTGAGTCAATGCCGGCAGGAGGTGCAGTACCGTTATACCGAACCCATGCCGAATCAGCGCTTTCCTGCAAATCGGATAGGTCATCAGCGCCAATGAAGGCAAAAGCAACCCGCACCGTGTCGCCAGCGGCAAGGTTATATGGGCCTGTACTTACTACGTTTGAAATATCACGCTCTCCGGCATCGGTACGCATGGTTGAAAGTGTGTTGTATTTGTTGGTAGTTAGGTAATCGCCATAAATGTCCACGCTTCCGTTAGTTCCATCATTGTCAATGGCATAGTGTATAAATCCTCCCGATGTGAGCACCTGAACACCGGCATAAATACCGGTATTTTTCGTGCTGTAGGCATAGCCTATCTTCCTGGTTGCATCTGTGGCGGCTATGTTTTCGAGGTAGCCCTGCTGGTCGCCCATCATGATGTCCCAATCAGTGAAAATGCCTGCATACATATCGCTTAATGTTGACGAGCTTTTGTTGACTATATCGTATTCAACAATGATGTATTTTCTGTGTCCCGGATCGCTCCATGCGAAAGCGCGGTGAACCACATCAATGGGCATGGGGCCGTCAGCGTTGGTGTTGTCGGCAAAAACACCTTCCACATCAAATTCAGAAACTAGCGGAGGAATTATGCGTTGCACGTTATTGGTCGAAACGAAATCCTGATCGGTTGCCCCGCCTGTGCCCCGCACGTAGTCAGCAACATTGCCGGGAACGCCCACCATCAGACCTCCGTCAAAAAGAATGTTTTCGCCACTTGAAGTATATGGATAAATAAACCCAAGACCTTCCAATTGTGTGCTGAAATCATTGAATCCAATCAAACTTTTGCTCGTAATGCTTGTGGCTACATCGTTGATGGTGATGTTAATGTAATCAACATTGATGGTAAACTCAATGTAATTAGTGGTGCTGTAAGAGCCATCGGTGAGTGTAACTATAAAGGTTGCTTTTTCATTAAATGGCGCACCGGAATTGATTCTTATCTCCCACGGATCGCTGTTGTTATCGGCAGATGAATTGGTAGAGATGACGCCCAAGCTTGTCGTTCCGTCAATGATAGTTACATAAGGCGAACTCGTTGTAAGTGTTGCAGTTATGCTTCCGGAAGAGGCTAGGTAATTAACAAAAGTTGCAGTTATGCTAATGGTGTCATTCACTACGAAGGCTTCATCATTGTTGTCGGTTTTGCTGTGGTCGGTCATTACAATGGAGGGTTGTGTAAATAGGTTGCTTGGGTCAACCGCATTCTCGAGATTGATTCTTCCGTATCCGAGTTTGCCTGCAAAGCCTGGATTGATGCCGTCAATGTTATCGCAATTCACTTTCAAATGTTCAGCTATTTGAAGCGGTGTGAAAAAAGAAAACGCAGATTTTACAAGAGCAGCAGCACCTGCCGCTACCGGAGAAGACATGGAAGTGCCGCTACTGAATCCATAGCCGTCTGCATTGACGGTTGAGTAAATGGAAGTTCCCGGGGCGCATAAATCAACCCATGTGCCGTAGCTCGAAAAGCCCGAAAGTTGGTCGCTGCTGGTAGTTGAAGAAACTGCCATTACGTAATTGTAAGCAGCGGGGAATAATTTGACTTCGTTTGCGTCATTTCCAGAAGAAGCAACAACTAGTGAACTGTTGTTGATGGTAGCATAGTCAATTGCGTCTTGACCCGATTGGCCTCCTCCTGCGCTGCCCCAAGAGCAGTTGATGATGTCTGCACCCATGTCAGAAGCATAGCTGATGCCTTCGTAACCGGCTATCAAATCACCGCTCGAATTGGCAATTTTTACAGGCATTAATTTACAGCCGAAAGCTGGACCTGCCACGCCAACCCCGTTGTCTGTGCCTGCAGCTGCACAACCCGAAACGTGTACCCCGTGTGGATTGCTGGCTGCTTCCTGTACGTTGTTGTTGTCATCGGCAACATTCCACCCTTCATAATTGTCAACATATCCATCATTGTCATCGTCAATGCCATTGTTTGGAATTTCACCGCTGTTTTTGAATGTTTGTGGTTGCAGGTCTTCGTGGTCAGGGTCGTAGCCTGTGTCGCAAATAGCAATGACTACATTGGGATCACCTTGTGTGAAATCCCATGCCTGCAGGCATTTTATTTTGTTAATGTGATATTGAGTAGAGAGTTGGGGATCATTTGGCGTGTACAAAAGTTTTGGCAAGTAGTGTGGCTCGGCATATTCAACGAGTCCAAGTGAGTAAATGATGTTGATTACTGTTTCCAAATCAGTAGTTGCATTGTAAGTGAACTCATAAATGCGTGTGAGATCGGCATATTTTTGACCGAGCTCATTCCGCTCTTCGCGTGGGGCTTTGGCATGCGGAAATTTTCTTTTGATGGAAGCAGCGTCAATTTCGCTCAAAAAATTATTCAAAATAGCAATGTTGACGTAGTCAGTGCCACAGAGGCTTTTGTATTCCGGCTTTATTTTGAGGATGACATTTTTGGTCAAATAATCCTCTTTGGTCACATTTTCGGGCATTTTGAAATAGGTCTTTTTTGGCTTTTGAACGGAAGCAGAAGATTGGGCAAACAGTCCTATTGGGAGCGCTATCAACAGTAAGGAAACAAGCGTTTTCATAAATATGGTTTTTAGTTAAAAAGAAATCGAAAGTACGAAATATTAACTTGCGATGATAGTCATATTTATGACATTAGTGCTGAAAACATACATCAGCGGTAAATGACCTTGCGTGCTGTGCTGAAATTTTCGCCATGAATGGAAAGGAAATAAATCCCTTCTGGCTGATTTGAAATATCAACTTTGAGTTTCGAATTTTGAGTTTCGAGTTTTAGGTTTATTCTTTCGCCCAAAACATTGTAGACTTCTATTTCAAAATTCTGAATTCTAAATTCTGAATTCTGAATTCTCAACTCAAAAACTCCATCATTCGGGTTAGGRAAAATTTCCARYTYCCAAYTTYCAACTCCCAATTCATCCACTCCCACCGGCAGCGCATATACTGAATCAGATATCGAAGAGCAGCCGTTCGCATGAAAGACCTCCACYTGGTAATAGCCCGAGTCTGAAATTGTAAGCGTTTGAGCGGTGTCGCCCGTCACAATATTGCTGTTTAAATACCAYTGGTARGCATTGCCTATTGTTGAGGTYAGYTYATTMCCATTTTGAGAAACRGAKGGYTGAGGCGGATTAATCAGYACCGAAACCATTATGGTATCACTCTGCCCCATGCAGCCATCTGCATCAGTAACTTCAGCGCTGTAAAAACCCGTTTGCGAAATATCAATGTTGTTTATCGTKTCTCCGTTAGGTGACCAGCCATARYTGCTGTARCCCGTTGCCACCGAKAGATTCACGCTGTCGCCTTCGCAAAAAGTAACYGGGCCRTTTGCCGTAATGGGYGGTTTGGGCAATAYRTAWGGRTCAATSGCAACGGTGATGGTRTCTGAACTTGTYTTGCAGCCGTCAGAATCGGTTACAATTACATAGTAATTATTTTGTAATGTAACATCAATGTTATTGGTGGTTTCACCATTRGGTGACCACTGGTAAGCGCTGAAATTTCCGTTTACCGAAATATTGATGTCTTTGCAAACMGAWGTATCTCCGGGCACTGAAATTGTAGGCTTCGGAGACAAAGTCAAAGCAGCAAAGGCGTCAATTTTACCGTAGCCCCAACTGTTGTCGGGAAGCGTACTTCCGGTAAGCGAATCCGTTTTTGCAGATGTAGTTATTGCGCTAAAAACATCCTGATAATTGGCATTGGGACATTTTTGAAAATACAGCGCTGCAATGCCCGCCACTCCTGGAGAAGCCATCGAAGTGCCGGAGTTCCTTTTGTGGTAACCGTCCTGCGACATGTTATATGGCTGGTTGATGGTGTCCAGTCCAATTGTTTTTAGTGTAACGGCAGAGAGTACCGTGGTTCCCGGTCCCGCAATATCGGGTTTAATGCGGCCGTCTCTTGTTGGGCCTTTGCTCGAAGTGATAAACAATGAGCCTGACGGGCCTGGATAGACTTGGGTATCACCGGCAACATCCACATAGTTGATTCGGTTCACATAATTTCCTACTGTAATTACATTGGGTGAGCAATTGAAACTACTGACCAAGGTGCTGTTTTTGTCAGGAGGTTTGTAATTGATAATATCAGGGAATTCTGCTATAGTTGGCAGCGAATCAATTTCATCTGAAATGATGTTGGAAACGGTCATCCCTGCGCTTGACCACACATCCAGTTTCCCTGAGCCGGTGGTCATAAACCGGAAATAATACTGGCTCGAATCAGGTTCTTTGATATGCACTTGCATGCGGTAAATCCCGTTAATGGGTATGTCTGCCCATGTTTCTACGACTGCAATTTCATTGCCGTTGTTGAAAAGAGTATCTAAAACATTGATGTTGAGCCGGTTTTGAATGTTGTCAAAAGGCGTGTTTCCGCGAAAACTGTACACTGAATCAGCACGGTCAGCACCAACAGCAAACTGCACGTTATTGAAATCAGCTGTGTCGGCCCACAACTCAAAGAACACTGACCCGTAACCCAATCCCGAGTTGGCATTGTATTCAAACCAAGTAAAGGAAGTGTCAGAAGTTACATCATAACCTAAATGGAATGCAATAGCAGCACCCGAATTACCCGCAGCGCAAACAAAAGCCCTTCCGTTTTTTGCCTGGAGCAAGCTGTCAATCATTTGGGCAGCCGGGTCTTTTCCATCATGCGAGCCCCATAATGTGCCTACACTGGCATTGATGACACAGGGTTTTCCCAATGAGTCGGCAATATTGAAAATGTACTCGACTGCCTCGGCAACGGTAATTGTCCAGTTGAATTTAGTGAAATCGCTTTCTACCATAATAATATCAGCAGCAGGAGCAACGCCTTTCATATTTCCGGGAGCAAGCCCGTTACTACAGGCCGTTCCGGTTACGTGTGTGCCGTGGTCTCCGGGCGGGTTTGGCGTGAAACCGCCATCAATTTCCGCACCGGTAAATTCCTGTCCGTAACCGTAGGGTTGAGGAGAATTAACGCTGTCTGGCATTCCCTGGTCCCAATAGGAAATGATGCGGGTATTGTCATTGCTAGTGCGAAAATCGGGGTGTTTCCAGTCCAGGCCGGTATCAATGATTCCAATAATAATACCTGAGCCGTCATACGCTTGTATTAGCGGAGAAAGTCCTTGGTGCACAGGCAAAACATTGTTGTTGATTAAAACCTGGTTGTTGAGAGGTTGGCCTTTTCCGATGTCAAAAACAATGGATTGGACAAAGCCGCTTGTTGCAAAATCAGATACACTTTTAACAGGAATTGAAACCGCAGCATAATTTTTGAAAAGGTATTTGAATTTACCGTTGTAGTTGTTGATTTCGCACTTGATTTGCTCTGTGTTTCCCTTTACCCAAAGGTGTACCGTTTTGCTTTGGTTTTTGGGGTTGTTGATGTACTCCCGCAAGACGGGATTGATGTTCGCGTTCCGCTGCGAAAAAACAGGAGCAATGATAAACGGGAACAAAAACAGCAATATAATTTTTGAAATTTTCATTGAATCGGCAAGATAACTTTTTTGAACGAAATTGAATTGGATTGGTTACAAACTTTCATAACCTGGAACTTCTTTCAAAAATTCAAAACCCTTTTTCTCAAAATCAATTTTACAGCAATAGTGCTGCAAGCCGTTGGTTACCACCAGATATTTCACTTTCAGCGCAATGTTGTAACGTGCAATTTGATCAAAGGCTTTTTGCGATATTTTCACCGAAGGTGCTTTGCACTCTACAATGAGTTGCGGCTGCCCCGTGTTGTTGTAAGCCACAATATCACTGCGTTTTTGCAGTCGGTTCACTTCCAGCGCCTTTTCCACTTCCAGCAACGAGGCAGGATAATTCTTTTCACCAATCAAATAATGAATAAAATGCTGCCGCACCCATTCTTCGGGTTTGAGCGCAACGTATTTCTTCCGAACCTTGTCAAAAATTTCTGTTCCTTTGTCGGTGCGCTTAATTTTGAACTCATAAGTTGGTAAATTGAGTTTCAGCATAGTGCGAATGTAAAATTGTTTATTCGTAAATTCGAATAGGTTCGTTGTTTGTAGATAACTAATGAATACTAAAGAGCAAATCACATCCAACTGGCTTCCACGTTACACGGGCACTGAGCTGAGCCAATTCGGGAAATATATTTTACTCACCAATTTTTACAATTACCTGCGCATTTTTGCCCAAGTAAATAGAGTGAAAATCGTGGGTAAAGACAAGCCCATGCCCAATGCCACTGCCAATGGCATCACCATGATTGACTTTGGCATGGGCAGCGCGAATGCAGCTACCGTGATGGATTTGTTGGGCGCTATTAACCCGAAAGCAGTTTTGTTTTTAGGAAAATGCGGTGGGCTGAAGCGAAAAACGCTGTTAGGCGATTTAATCTTGCCCATTGCCGCTATTCGCGGTGAAGGAACTTCTTCTGATTACTTTCCGCCTGAAGTGCCTGCTTTGCCTGCTTTTAGCTTGCAAAAAGCCGTTTCGCACACCATACGCGCTTACAATCTTGACCACTGGACAGGTACGGTTTATACGACCAACCGCAGGGTGTGGGAACACGACAAGGAATTCAAAAGTTATTTGAGAAAAATTAGAACAATCGGCATTGACATGGAAACGGCCACTATTTTCAGTACGGGTTTTTATAATGAAATTCCCACGGGGGCGTTGCTGCTGGTTTCTGACCAACCGATGGAGCCCGAAGGAGTGAAAACAGCCGAAACCGATAAAAAAGTAACCGAAAAGTTTGTGGAAACACACATCAAAATCGGTATTGACTCCTTGAATGAAATCAAAAACATAGGGGGCTCTGTAAAGCATTTGAAGTTTTAAGTTGACAATTCAACTAATGATAATCTCACACCTCACGTTTCATATCTCACTTCTTTAATGACCTTCGACCAAATCATACGCGACCTTAAAAACAAAGTATATCATCCCGTTTACTTCCTGATAGGAGATGAGCCATATTATATTGATGAAATTGCTGATTATATTGAGGGAAATGTGCTTGACGAAGCCGAAAAGGGCTTTAATCAATGTGTGCTTTACGGCCGCGATGCGGATCCGGATACCATCATTGAAAATGCCAAACGCTTCCCTATGATGGCCAACCACCAGGTGGTGATTGTGAAAGAAGCGCAGGATGTAAAAGGCATCGAAGCACTACAGCCTTACATCGAAAACCCGCTTGATTCAACTATTTTGGTGATTTGCTGCAAATACAAAAAGCTGGACAAGCGGAAAACATTCACCAAAATGTTGGCGCAAAAGGCGGTTTTATTCGAATCGAAAAAAATGTACGACAACAAAATCCCCGATTGGATTTTGAAAAAATTGCAGCAGGAAAATTATTCTATCAGCCCGAAAGCATGTGTTTTACTTTCGGAGTATTTGGGCAATGACTTGGGTAAAATCACCAATGAATTAGAAAAACTGATGCTCAATGTGCCCGAAGGCGCTGAAATCATTACAGAGCATATCGAGCAGAACATCGGTATTAGCAAAGACTTCAATGTTTTTGAATTGCAGGATGCAATCGGTAAAAAAGATGCGTTAAAGGCCAACCGTATCGTGAATTATTTCGGGAAAAACACCCGCAGCCATCCGCTCGTGCTCACAATGTCATCGCTGTATTCCTATTTCAGCAAACTGTTGCAATATCATTTTCTCAAAGACAAGTCACAAAACAATGTGGCCTCAGTACTCAGGGTGCATCCGTTTTTTGTGAACGGCTATCAACATGCAGCCCGAAATTACAATATAAAAGGTGTGGCAAACGCCATCGGCTATTTGAGAGAGTACGACCGCAAATCAAAAGGCATGGGCAGCACCGGCAATGTGCCTGAAGGTGAATTGCTGAAAGAAATGATTTACAAAATCTTACATTAACTTATAATTCTCAACTCTCAACTAATATGAACTATTGGCTCGTAAAATCAGAACCCTACAAATATTCTTGGGATGATTTGGTAAAAGACAAGTGGACCTACTGGGATGGAGTGCGAAACTATGCCGCCCGCAACCACATGCGCAACATGAAAGTGGGTGATTTGGTGCTCTACTACCACAGCAACGAGGGCAAAGACATTGTGGGCTATGCCAAGGTAATAAAGGAACACTATCAGGACCCTACTATTGATGACGACCGTTGGAGCGCAGTGGATATTGAACCCGTTGCCGCGCTCAAAAACCCCATTACCTTAAAACAAATAAAGGAAGACGAAATTTTGCAGGAAATGGTGTTGGTGAAGATAGGTCGTCTTTCCGTTAGCCCCGTAACGAAAGAGCACTTTGACAGGGTGTTGGAACTGGCGGGTTGAGAAGTGAATTTTCCCGGTTTTTTTTAGTTGCAGAACAGCATCTCAAATGCATTGAAACGACACTTTAGCCAATCGTGACAAAGCATTACTCACAAACAGCTATCGTATCAAATAGAATCATATCGTATCAATAAACATCGTATTGCTAACGAATATATACGAATCATATCGTATCATTTACTATCTTTGTTAAATGGAAAATTATGTGCATACATTTAAACTTGGCATAAATTGGAAACTACTATCACTAATCAGTAGCATAGATAGGTTTGATGCTACTTGGAGTACAATTGAAAGAAAGGAAGGTCTGACTTTAAAGCAATTAAAATCAATAGCTACAGTAAGAAGTGTTGGGGCATCAACAAGAATTGAAGGCTCAAAAATGAGTAATAAAGAAGTAGAAGTCTTACTTGATAATATCAATATAACAAAAATTGAGGATAGAGATTCACAAGAGGTAGTTGGCTATTTTGAAACTTTGGATTTAATAGCAGAATCATATAGAGACATTGAGATAAGTGAAAACAGCATTAAAAATTTGCATAATATCTTAATGAAACATAATGAAAAAGACAAGTGGCATACAGGAAATTACAAACAACATAGTAATGCTGTAGAGGCAACTCATCCTGACGGAACGAAACAAATAATATTTCAAACAACTAAAGTTGGCTTTCCTACTGAGGATGCAATGAGAAATTTAATTAAATGGTACAAAAATGACAATGAAACTCATCCGCTTGTTAAATGTGCACTTTTCGCTTATGACTTTGTTAGTATTCACCCTTTTCAAGATGGAAACGGACGTTTAAGTCGACTTATTTCGTCATTGTTGCTTTTAAAAAACGGATATAGGTGGATCCAATACGTAAGTTTTGAACACGAAATTGAAAGTAGAAAGACAGATTATTATAGCGTTTTACGAAACTGCCAAGCTAATCGTCCAAATGAAAATGTAGATGAATGGATTCATTTCTTTTTGGACTCATTAAAAAATATTCAAAAACAACTCTCGAAAAAAATAGAGTCTAAAGGAACTGAAACAAAACTCACTCCTAAAGAAAAAAGTATTGTAAGTTTTATCGGTAATTATGCCGGTTGTAGATCCGGAGAGATTGCAAAAAAGCTTGGAATTCCGAGCCCTACGGTCAAAAGAATTCTCCCAAAGCTATTAGAAATGAATTTGATTGAAAAACACGGAATTGGGCCAGGAACAAACTATACAACGAAATAGCACTTTGACAGGGCGTTGGAAATGGCGGGTTGAGAAGTGAAACTTTTCTCGATTTTTTTTCGTAAGTTGCGGAACAGCACCTAAAGTGCATTAAAACGACACTTTAGSCAATCGTTGTGGTGCATTAGGAATGACAAGAGAGATAGTGGAAATATTGRAGAAACTAAGGAAAAAGCCAGCCTCAAATAGTGTTGACCACATAAGCTTATTAAATAGGCTGTATGGGGAATATTCTGAAGGTCTCACAGAGCTACAACCGATAATGAATTACTATCTCAATGGGTTAGATGACCTTCCTATCCTTAAAGAAAGAGAACTTTGGAACAAGGATAAATTCGAAGAAACCAGAAAACCGTTTACTGACAGTCATTCTGAACTTGTCACAATAATTAATAGCTTATTGACTGAACAGAATTTGCCAATAAAATTATGGGTTGATTTTAACGCGAGTTGTGAT
This sequence comes from Flavobacteriales bacterium, assembly GCA_002746335.1. Classification (GTDB taxonomy): domain Bacteria; phylum Bacteroidota; class Bacteroidia; order Flavobacteriales_H. Next base: position 30,085 of record NVWW01000048.1, read on the forward strand.
TCTGGAGTCAGGTTAAATTGCAGAGGTACTATAGCTGATTTGAAAAGTCAAAACATTGAATTGAAAGAAGGAATGAAATTACAACTGTGGGACGAAGATTATAATGACAACAATGAACGTGATGATCTGACAGTAGATGCAATAGCCAGATATAATAAGGAAACAGGAATATGGGAAGGAGAATTTGAATGGGATGATATCAAAAATCAATCTGAAAGAGAAAAATAACGACACCACAACAATGTATATAAG
>NVWW01000049.1 GCA_002746335.1 Flavobacteriales bacterium
CAGCAAAAACGGAAACGGCAGAAGTAAAAGCCAAATCCGAAGACACAAAAACAGCCGAAACACCTGTGGAAACTGCTAAGGAGCAAGTAGCTGCCGAAACAGAAACGAAAGAGCCAGAAACAGAAGAGTCAGAAGCAAAAGAAGAAGAAACTAAAGAAACAGGATCTGCCGACACTGCCAAACAACAACCAGAGTCATTAGCCGAGGCGGAAGACAAACCCGATGAAGAAGAAAAAAAAGAAGACAATTCTGAAGAAGAAAAAAAGAGTGAATAAATTTCCAGAAACAGTTAATAACTTCACAGAAAAAGGATAAGGCGATTGCTGCTTTATCCTTTTTTTTGTACCAGAATTATGAAATACAGCTCCAAACAACCTGCCGTTTTAGTTCTCAATGATGGAACCGTTTGGCACGGCAAGGCTATCGGCAAAATAGGCACAACCACCGGTGAAATTTGCTTCAACACCGGAATGACCGGCTACCAGGAAATCTTCACGGACCCTTCTTATTGCGGGCAAATTTTGATTACAACAACTTCRCATATMGGWAATTACGGWATTCATCCCGARGAAATCGAATCCGAATCCCTGAAAATTGAAGGATTGGTTTGCAAGAARTTTACCGASAAGCATTATTCACGTAAATCAGCTGATARATCCATCCAGCAAYTTTTTGAAGAGCACAGCTTGGTGGGCATTTCCGATGTGGATACCCGAGCCCTCGTACGCCACATCCGMGACAAAGGCGCYATGAACGCCATCATTTCCTCYGATGAATTRGATGTTAAAAAACTTAAAGAAAAACTCAAAGAAGTACCTTCCATGGAAGGRCTGGAACTTTCMTCRAAAGTRACCACAAATGAGGTTYTTTCAATRGGTGAGCCRACTGCAACATACAAGGTTTCTGTTTTGGATATTGGCGTAAAGAAAAATATTTTGCGCTGCCTTGCCGAGCGCAATTGCTATCTCAAAGTTTTCCCKATGRAYTCCTCTTTCGAAGAAATAACCGCATGGGAGCCTGATGGTATCATGTTGTCTAATGGCCCGGGTGATCCCGCATCAATGCCTCAAGTGGTTGAAACCGTGAAACAACTGTTCGATTCGAATTATCCCATTTTTGGAATTTGCCTCGGACATCAGGTGTTGGCATTGGCCTGCGGACTTTCCACTTACAAAATGCACAACGGCCACCGTGGAGTGAATCATCCCATAAAGAATTTAAAAACAGGCCAGTGTGAAGTTACTTCCCAAAATCACGGATTTGTGGTCAGCAAAGAAATTGCTGAACACAATCCAAACATCGAAATCACACACATCCATTTGAATGATGGCACCTTGGCGGGACTTCGATTGAAAAACAAAAATGCCTTTTCGGTGCAATACCATCCTGAATCATCCGCAGGTCCAAACGACTCAAGATATTTGTTTGATGAATTCATTGAAAATATGAAATCAGCTGTTAATGAAGACAAATTCGAAATGAGCAAATAAAATCTGCAATTTTAAATCTAAAATCGCTAATCAATGAGTTTAATCGCCCAAATAAAAGCCCGTCAAATCCTCGACTCGCGTGGAAATCCCACCATCGAAGTGGATGTCATTACACAAAACGGAACATTGGGCAGGGCTGCTGTACCTTCTGGCGCATCAACCGGAATACACGAAGCTGTCGAACTTCGTGATGGCGATGACGGCTATTTTCTTGGTAAAGGCGTTACCAAAGCTGTGCAAAACGTAAATACAGTTTTAAATGACGAATTGAACGGTTACTATGTTTCTGAACAAGCCGCTTTAGACAAGGCAATGCTGGCCTTGGATGGAACAGAAAACAAATCCAATTTGGGTGCCAACGCCATTCTGGGGGTGTCGCTTGCTGCTGCAAAAGCCGCTTCCGAAGAACACGGCTTGCCGCTGTATCGCTACATTGGCGGAGTGAATGCCAACCTGCTGCCCATCCCCATGATGAATATCCTCAATGGCGGCTCCCATGCAGACAACAAGATTGATTTTCAGGAATTCATGGTAATGCCCATTGGCGCAGATACCTTCAGCGAAGCACTTCGCATGGGTGTCGAAGTTTTCCATAATTTGAAAAAAGTATTGAAAGACAACGGCCACTCTACAAACGTGGGTGATGAAGGCGGTTTTGCTCCGAATTTAAGTTCAAATGAAGAAGCCATTGAATACGTACTGAAGGCCATCGAAAAAGCTGGATACAAAGCCGGAGAGCAAGTGTACATAGCCATGGACCCTGCTGCTTCCGAGTTTTATAATGAAGAGAAAAAAGTGTATCATTTTCATAAGTCATCTGGAGAAGAATTATCCTCCGAAGAAATGGTTGAATACTGGGCAAATTGGACAAATAAATACCCGATTATTTCCATTGAAGACGGACTGGCTGAAGATGATTGGGACGGCTGGCGCCTACTCACCGAAACCATTGGCAACAAAGTGCAACTCGTTGGGGATGACATTTTTGTAACTAACACCACACGCCTGCAACAAGGCATTGAAAATGGTATAGCTAATTCTATTCTGTTGAAAGTAAACCAAATCGGAACACTAACCGAAACTATTGAAGCGGTAAATTTGGCAAAATCAAATTCCTACACTTCAGTGATGAGCCACCGCTCGGGGGAAACCGAAGACACCACCATTGCTGATTTAGCCGTGGCATTTACTACAGGCCAAATCAAAACCGGCTCAGCTTCGCGCTCCGACCGCGTTGCAAAATACAACCGTTTGTTGAGAATCGAAGAGCAACTGGGAGATTCAGCACAGTATCTGGGCAGGGATTTCAAATTTGCGAAATAAACTGTTCCTCGTAAGAATTTTTATTCGCATTCCTTTGTATATTCGCATCGTTTCATGGAAAAACTGAAGGAAAAATTTGCCGAAAAAGCCCTGCCCGTAGCTGTAGAAATGAAGCAATTTCTGAAAGAGCATGGCGATAAAGTCGTCTCAGAAGTTAGTGTTGCACAGGTGTTTGGCGGGATGAAAGGCGTTCCCAGTATGATTACCGAAACCTCCAAGCTCGATCCTGATGAAGGCATCCGTTTTCGAGGGTATTCCATTCCTGAATTAAGAGAAAAACTACCAAAAGCTCTGGGCGGTTTCGAGCCGCTACCCGAAGGCATTTTCTACCTGATGCTCATTGGGGACCTCCCTTCAGAAAATGATGTTTTAGACCTCACTGCCGACTGGGGAAGACGAGCCATCGTTCCCAAACACGTTTTCAACGTATTGGACGCACTGCCACCCCACTCTCACCCAATGACGCAGTTTAGCATTGGCATTATGGCCTTGCGCACCGAATCCATTTTCCGAGAAGAATACCACAAGGGCATGCACAAGCAGGATTATTGGTCAGCCACTTATGAAGATGCAATGAACTTAATTGCACGCGTCCCTCGAATAGCTGCCTATATTTACCGCAGAATGTATCGCGCTGATGACCACATTGAGCCAGACCCCAAACTTGACTGGGCGGCCAATCTCGCACACATGCTCGGCTTCGATAGTGATGAATTCAAGCGATTGATGCGCCTCTACATGACTATTCATTCAGACCACGAAGGTGGCAACGTTTCTGCACACACCAATCACTTGGTAGGTTCTGCGCTCAGCGATCCCTACCTTTCATTTTCAGCGGCAATGAACGGGCTTGCAGGACCGTTGCACGGACTGGCTAATCAAGAAGTCATTCGCTGGATTTTCGCCATGCAGGAAGAACTCGGAACCCCCCGCCCCACTAAAGATCAAATCAATGAGTATGTGAACAAAACCATTTCCGAAGGCAAAGTAATTCCAGGATACGGGCATCCGGTTTTGCGCAAAACCGATCCGCGCTACAGCGCACAAAAGGAATTTGCAGAGCGATACATACAGAATGATGAATTAATTGACACAGTACATAACATTTATGAAGTAGTGCCTCCAATTTTGAAATCGCTAGGGAAAGTGAAAAATCCTTGGCCGAATGTTGACGCTCACTCTGGCGCGTTGCTGATAAACTACGGCTTGACAGAATACGATTTTTACACGGTGCTGTTTGGCGTTTCGCGGGCACTAGGCTGCATGGCACAACTGGTTTGGGACAGGGCGCTTGGTTCCCCCATTGAACGTCCCGGCTCTACAACGCTCGAAATCCTCAAAAAAAAGGTTGGCGCTGATTAATTCAACCGCAAAGTACAATGAGCAAAATGACCGTAACGGCCAAAACAGTGTAAAAAATAGCAAAGCCCATTGCACCTCCGTGATCTTTTCTTTCGTGTGTTTCCATAGTTCTGATTTATTGGCTCAAAAATAGCGCATTTTTTGAAATTTCATAACCTCAGTTCATATTTGAGCACAATATATTTAGCTTTGCTACATGGGTTACAAAAGTCTAAGGCATTGCCTAATTGATTTGGAAGCGCACGGCCAGTTGGTTCGTGTAGTAGAAGAAGTAGATCCCCATTTGGAAATGGCTGCCATCCACCTGCGCGTGTTTGAAAAGAAAGGCCCTGCTATTTTTTTTGAAAATGTGAAGGGCAGTCAATTCCCTTGCATCTCGAATCTTTTTGGTACGTTAGAGCGCAGCCGTTTTATTTTCAGAGATACACTCGAAAAAGTTCAAAAACTCGTTCAAGTCAAACAAGACCCTCTCAAAGCGATTAAGCATCCTTTTCAGCATTTGTTGTTGTTAAAAGCATTGCCAAAAAAATCGACTTCTGCCACATGGCAGCAATGCCAAATTTCGGATTTGCCCCAAATCCAATGCTGGCCGAATGACGGTGGGGGTTACATTTTACTGCCGCAAGTTTGCACTGAAGACATCGAAAAACCAGGCGTTATGAACTCCAACCTCGGATGCTATCGCATTCAATTGAGTGGTAACGAGTATATTCAAAATAAAGAAATCGGTTTGCACTATCAAATTCACAGGGGTATTGGCGTGCACCAAGCGAAAGCCAATGCTAAGGGTGAGCCATTAAAAGTCAGCATTTTTGTTGGCGGACCTCCCTCCCACTCTTTTGCAGCTGTAATGCCACTTCCTGAAGGACTCTCAGAACTCACATTCGCGGGCGTTTTGGGAAACAGGCGGTTTCGCTATTTCCGCAAAAACGGTTATGTAATCTCTACCGATGCTGATTTTGTGATTACAGGAGAACTGTTCCCCAACGAAAACAAACCCGAAGGCCCTTTTGGCGACCACTTGGGCTATTACTCGCTTAAACATGATTTTCCTGTAATGAAAGTGCATAATGTGTGGCACAAAAAAGATGCGATATGGCCGTTTACTGTCGTTGGAAGACCTCCGCAGGAAGATACGCAATTCGGCAAATTGATTCATGAAATCACGGGAGATATTTTACCAAAAGAAATTCCAGGATTGCACGAAATTCACGCAGTTGATGCGGCAGGCGTACACCCGCTTTTGCTGGCCATTGGAAGTGAGAGATACACGCCCTATTTAAAAGAGAGAAAGCCACAGGAAGTCCTCACCATCGCTAATCATATTTTAGGAAAAGGCCAGCTTTCATTGGCAAAATACTTACTTATCGCTGCAAAAGAGGACAACCCAAAACTCCAGGCATCTGAAATCAAGCATTTTTTCAACCATATTTTGGAAAAAGTAGATTGGGCAAGCGATTTGCATTTCCACACCAATACCACCATTGACACGCTTGATTATTCGGGAACAGGCTTAAACAGCGGGTCGAAAGTGGTCATTGCCGCGACAGGTGAGAAAAAACGTGAGTTGGCAACTGAAATTTCTCTGGAATTATGCTTACCCGATGGATTTTCCAATCCGGAAATTGCAATGGCGGGAGTTCTTGTCATCACAGCGCCAAAGTATACAGATGAGCAATCTGCTACCCAACAAATAGAAACTTTTAAAACTAAAAATTCGAATTTCGAAACCGGTAACTCCAATGGCTTGCCATTGGTTGTTCTTTGCGATAACAGCGAATTCACAGCTAAAAACCTCAACAATTTCATCTGGGTTACCTTTACTCGAAGCAACCCATCGCACGATATTCACGGGTTTGGCAGCTCTGTTGAAAACAAACATTGGGGATGCAGGGGTTCATTAATTATTGATGCACGTATTAAACCACATCACGCCCCGCCACTGGAAAAAGATCCCGAAATTGAAAAACAAGTAGATGCACTTGCTGTGAAAGGGAAGTCATTACACGGAATTATATAAAGCAACGAACACTTTATTTTCTCGTCTAAATTCATATAATCGGCCAAATGCCAAGTTTTTACTAAATTTATAGGTTTCAAAACCAACTCTTTACATGAAAAGAGCCATTCTCATAGGGTTTTTTCTTTTCGCCATAAACCAAATAATGGCGCAATGCGGTGGGCCTCCTCCACCTCCACTTTCATTTATCAACCCCTCTTTTGAAGGACCTTCATGTGCCGGTTGCCAACCCGGCCCATGGGTAGATTGTGGCGGCACCCCTGACACACAACCCGGCCAATGGGGATTTACTCAAGCCCCTTCGGATGGTAATTCATACGTAAGTTTTTTGCAATCTGGTAGTTCAGCAGGTGGATACTACGAAGGTTCCAGCCAACAATTGAGTTCGTGCATGATTGCAGGACAAGTCTATTCGTTTAGCGTTGATTTGGCACACAGCGCTGTGTATAACACAGCCGTCCCTGGCAATTGTTATAGTTCGTTTGAAATCTGGGGCACAAATGGCCTATGTGGACAAAGTGAGTTGTTGTGGCAATCAGGCCCAATTACGAACACCAGCTGGCAAACATTCAACATTACGCTTATACCAACCTCTGCTTGGTGYTATGTTACTTTCAGGCCRTACTGGATTTCGAATTGCAGCGGCTATGTCAAYGTCATGGTGGACAACYTGGGGCCAATGCTACCTATMGTGCCWACRCTTCAAATGAACGTAAAYGCTGACATTTCATGCACACAAACCATCACWGGTGAAGGAGACTGCCCAATGGATTCTTTGATTATGTCGGGAAATTTCATCGGCTCACCAATGTCCGCCACTTTATTGACCGATTCCACTTTTCAGGAAACCCTGAGTTACCCTCCCAATTCACTTGGATCACAAACTATTTTTGTTACTGCCTATTTTCAAACAGGTGGCTCGGCAAATGATTCAGTCACCTTTAATTTGGTAGATGTGATAACAGATTTTACAGCTCCGAATGTATGCTACGGAAACCCTAGCATTTTCACAGACATCACTACCATTTCTTCGGGCAGCATTGTAACATGGGATTGGGACTTTGGCGATAGTTTTACATCAACTGCCCAAAGCCCAACACATACTTATGCTAATACTGGGATTTACAATGTAACGCTCATCACTATTACCGATTTGGGCTGCTTCGACACCATAATTAAACCGGTGGAAGTATATGAAATACCTAATGCCGCTTTTACCAGCAATTCGGTTTGTTTAAATTTCAACACAAATTTTACTGATCAATCTACCATCGGTTCGGGGGTTGTAAATAATTGGAATTGGGATTTTGGCGATGGGAATTCTTCAACTGCTCAAAACCCCGCCCATCCCTATGCAAGCGCTGGCACGTTCAATGTGAAATTAGTAGTTACTTCCGATAATGGCTGTTCTGATTCCATAACGCAGTCAACAATAGTTCACGCTTTGCCTGTAGCTGATTTTTTCTTTACAGACGGATGTGTTTACGAAACAGTATCCTTCAGCGATTTATCCATCGTTGCAGGCGGACCAATTACGGGATGGGATTGGGATTTTGGTGATGCTTCTGCATCCGCCATTCAAAACCCTACGCATTTGTACACCAATCCCGGGACTTATGTGGTTGAGCTAATTGCTACTTCTTCCTTTGGCTGCAAGGATACTATTACCCAAAATACCGTGCGACATCCTAAACCCGCAGCGGCTTTCAGCAGCACAACAGTTTGTTTGAATTCACCAACTTCATTCACCGATTTGTCCACCATCAGCACAGGTAATATTTTGCAGTGGAACTGGAGTTTCGGTGATGGAACAGGCGCGTCCGTACAGCAAAATCCAGCTTACACTTACGGTACAGATGGATTTTTCACCACCCAACTCATTGTAACATCTGACAACAGTTGCATTGACACCGTTACCAATCAAGTGGAAGTGTACCCGCTACCCCAACCCTCTTTTTACACCGATACAGTCTGTATAAACACACCACCGACCCAATTCACAAACACCTCTGCCATTAGCAGCGGTTCGATTGTTTCTTATCAATGGGATCTCGGTAGCGGAGGAGCTACTTCCGTGCAAACAAACCCCTCTTTTACTTATCCTGCTGACGGTACTTATTCTATCGAATTGCTGGCGACATCAGCAAACGGGTGCTCGGATTCTGTAACGCAAACAGTTATTGTTCATCCAAAGCCGACAGCAGATTTTTTATTCACCAATGATTGCGTGCAAAACACTGCCACTTTCACAGATCAAAGTACCATCACCAGCGGAAGCGTAACGGGATGGAACTGGGATTTTGGTGATGGAACAGCAGGAAGCATTGCACAAAATCCTTCAAACTTTTACCTTACTCCGGGATTTTACAATGTAACGCTCATTGCCACTTCCGCTTTTGGCTGCAAGGATACAATCATCAAAGCCACCCAACGCTATGCCACKCCCGCAGCCGATTTCAGCCCGATTGACGTTTGCCTCAATGACACAACCTATTTCACCGATTTATCAACTGTTGCCAATGATTTTATTACGCAATGGGCCTGGGATTTTGGCGATGGCGGAACTTCAACGCAGCAAAATCCGGGGCATCTGTTTACTTTAGGAACATTCAATGTGAATCTGCAAGTTACATCAAGCAACGGCTGTATGCATGATACTACCCAAATGGTTTCGGTGTTCCCAATACCTATGCCGGCTTTTACCAGCACACCGGTTTGCCTCAATGAGCCTCCTACCGTATTCACCGACCAAAGCACAATTATCAGCCCGGACATCATCGTTGACTGGCAATGGGATTTCGGGGATGACTCGACAAGTTCGGGACAGAGCCAAACGCATGCTTATGCAAGCGATGGTCTTTTCACAGTGCAACTCATCGTTACTTCCAACAACAATTGCACTGACAGTATTACACAGCAGGCAGAGGTGTATTCGCTGCCACAACCCGCTTTCATTTCTGATAATACTGCCCTCTGCCAACCTGCGTGCATCAATTTTTTCGATTTGTCAACAGCCAGCAGCTCGATTATCTCATGGGAATGGGATTTTGGCGATGGCAACGGCTCATCCCAGCAGCATCCGCAAAACTGCTACCAATATGACGGCACTTACAGCATAACACTTATCCCCACTTCTTCAGACAATTGCAAAGACACATTAGTGAATGTGGAGATGATTACGATATGGCCCAAGCCCGTTGCGGGTTTTCAGACCGTACCCGAAGAGGCGTCCATCTTTTTACCTGAAATTTTTTGCAACGACCTTTCCAGCGGAGCCATTAGCTGGCACTGGGATTTTGGGGATAAAACCACTGACACAGTAAATCAATTTCCCGAGCATGTTTATGCTGATACGGGTATGTACACCATTGAACAAATTGTTATTACCGAATACGGCTGCACGGACACGGCCTATTCTACAGTTTACATCTTCCCCGAATTTGCTGTTTTCATCCCAAATGCCTTTACTCCAAACGATGACGGCTTTAATGACATTTTTATGCAAAATGGCTACGGCATTGTCGATAAAGATTTTGACTTGCTAATATTTGACCGCTGGGGAGATATAGTTTTCGAAAATCACAACCTCGGTAAGGGTTGGGATGGAACAGTAGGCAATTCAGGCAAGGAAGCCCAACAGGGCGTGTACGTTTACCGCATCAACCTCACGGATGTAGTTGAAAACCGCAAGCACTCTTTTTCGGGACATGTGAGTTTGATTCGTTAACTTAATCACCAACCACCAACTTCTCTCTGTACCATTTACCCCCTATACGAACAGTTAAAATATACACCCCATTGGCAAGACCGGCTCTTGAGATTTGAAATTTGTTCCCATTAAGTCGGGATGAGATTTGAACTTGTTTTACTTTTCTTCCGAACAAATCATAAATGACCAGTTCTGAGTTCTGTGTTTTGAGTTTTGAGTTCTGAATTTCAATCGTAGCAGTGGAATTGAAAGGATTGGGGTACACTACAATGTCACATTCTGAAAACCCGAATTCAGAAATTGCCGCATCAAACTTTTCATTGGCAAGCACGTATTGCCCCAAAAGCAGTGAGTCAATATCCATCTTACCGAGTTTGTTATTAGTAGAGCCAAGCATATCCTTGGTATAATATTCAAATTCACGCCATTCCTCTGAAGCATCCCTGCGGTAGAGCAGGTGCAAGCTGTCTTCAGTAACGTTTAGCAATGCCGAATCAAGGTAACCGTTGCCGAGACCCGCGTTGTACACAATTCTTGCAGAAGCAGAAAAATCAGTAGGCAAAATGCCATCCACAGTCCAATATTGGTCGGCAGATAATTTCATTTTCAGGGTTGAGAAATCTTTTATTGGGTCAGGGGCCGCCCAGTGGTGCTCCACACGTAAAAAAGCCGAATCGCTAACGTCATTCACAGTCACCGTAAGCATTCCGTGGCTCAAATTGAGCATCCCGGTAGATTTCAACACCAGTTCATCATCAGTTACCGCCTGGCTAATCAAATTATTCCTGTTTAAAATAACCAGTGCCGGTTCAATCGGCAATTGAAAAGTGAAAGAGGAAGTTGCTCCGTCAGCAGTGATTTTTTCGGTAATTTCGTTCCAATTGGCATCCATAAAAGTGATTTCGAGCGGCACATTGCCAAACAAAGCAGGTGCTGCCCTTATCTTTTGCTTAATATAAACGTCCACATCGTAAAGGCCTGCATTAGGTGTTATTACAAACGAATCAACCGAAAAATGAGGCCAGCCTCCATTAAACACCCAATTATCAAANAAASTSNGTGAGATCAACACCTGTTGCTGTTGAAAGCCCATCRCGGAAATCGTAGCTGTTCACATGCGTAAATTGGTTRTTRTTCAGAAATTCGGTCAAGCCGTAATAGAAAAGCGAATCGCCCAAGTAGCCTCGCAAGGTATGYGCYACATCAGCTCCTTTGAGRTACACGTGSTCACCRTAGGTCAATTCATGCGGAACGCCYGAAATAGCAMGGTAACCRCCTTCRTTGTGGTGCAARAAATGAAGCATATCCTTGTGGTTRTCTCTAACTCGGTCAATRTARTCRTCCCATCCGTACACATTTTCAAAAAACAAAAACTCGGAATAAACGGCCATCCCCTCGTTAATCCACATATCTTCGGCTGTTTCGCATGTAGCTAAATCACCCCACCAGTGGTGCGAAAGTTCGTGTGCCATCAGGTCTTCCCAAGCCAATGACCCATTAGCTCCTGCGGTTGGGTAGGCAATATTGGTAGCGTGCTCCATCGCCCCGGAAGAAAACGGCACCAGAGAATAACCAACTTTATCCCAACGAAACGGACCGTAGCCATTTTCAAAAGCAGCAATGCAGTTTTTCAGGTTGGTAAAAGAACTTTTAAGGCTGGTGGTATCGCTTGCTCTGGCGTGAAGTTGAATGGGAATGACACCATTGATGCCCTGATGAGTTTGGTTAACAACAGTATAATCAGCTACGGCCACACAAGCCAGATAAGAAGGAATTTCATCATTCATTAACCATTTACGCAAAATAGTATCTCCTGAAATGGTGGTTTCACTTGCCAACACACCGTTGCATGATGAAATTTTCCCACCTGAAGTGGTAATGTTGAACTCGAAGGTAGAACGCTCTACAAAATTGTCAAAACAAGGAAACCAAACCCGCCCGTAGTTATGTGGATTGGCATCGAAACCCACGCCTAAATTAAAAGCATAACTGCCCTGCCAGTACCAGCCACCCCAACCCGATGGATCACCTTGCGGGCTACCATTGTAATAAATTGTTACTGTTGATGTGTCACCTATATTTAACACGGAAGAAAGGTAAGCGACAATCAGCGTATCGTTGTAAGAATAATTTAGCAGAATGCCGTTTTGGTTGATGGAATCAATATTTAATTGCAACAAATCCAAACTCACGGAGTTAACTCCATTCATTTTTGACTGAAAATGGATTTTACAGTTGCCACTGATGGTTTTATTGGTGAAATCGGTGATATCGAGATTAATGGTATAATTCAAAATATCAATGGTGTCGCTGCGGGCTTTTTCGGCTTGGGAAGACAAGTTAAATGATTGGTTTCTCAAGAGTGGTGTTTTCTTTTCCTTGCATGAATAATGTCTTGATTGTCCATGAAGATTTAGACAAACAAAAAACAAAAAACAAATCAAAAATAGCTGATAATAAGATGATTTCATTATGGTGTAATTTTGTAATATGGCATGAAAGAGATAAAAATCAATTACGCTTCGCACATAACTTTATTGGAATTTCAACATCAAAAAAAGACAGATTTTGATGATAAAGTTACAGATATTATCTAATTTTACACTTTCTTTTTGTTGTTATGAAACCATCTGACGAACTATTTAAGTTAATAAAATCGCTTACTAAGTCAGAAAAGCGGTTTTTCAAGCTATCATCAGCGCTGCAGGCGGGTGATAAAAATTATATCAAATTATTTGATGCCATCGAAAAACAAAAGGAATATGATGAGGATGACATTAAAAAACAATTCCGGAAGGATACATTCATCAAACATTTACCTTCCGAAAAAAACCACCTTTACAAGCTGATTCTAAAAAGTTTGAGAGGATACTATGCCGACATTTCGGCTAGTTCACAATTACAGGAAGAAATCAAAAACATCGAAATCCTTTTCCGAAAAGCACTGTACAAGGAGTGTGCAAAAACTGTTAAGAAAGCCAAAAAACTCGCCTATACGCACGAGAAATTTTACTACGCTTTCGAACTGATTCATTGGGAAAAAATGCTGCTAGAAGAAGAATATCTTGCCGGCAATTTCGACCGCGACTTAGATAATTTGGTGCAAGCGGAACAGGAAGTGATTGACAAACTTCGTAATTTGGCCGAGCACCTCATTTTATACTCAAAAATCAATTACGTATTCAGAAAAGGTGGCATTGCACGTGACGAGCGCGAACTCGAACTAGTTGAGGAAATCACCAACCACCCACTTATCAAAGGCAAAAATACTGCCCTTTCCAAAAGAGCGGAAGCTATAAGCTACTACATCCAAGGGTTGGGGGCCACTTTCAAAAATGATTTCACAAAGTCATTTGAAAAATTCTCGAAAGTAGTGAGGATTTTTGAAGAGAACCCTGTGTTTATTCATGATATTCCCAAGCAATACATCCGCTCGCTGAATAACTTGCTGATATGCTACATGAACAAAAATGAATTCAAAGCCTTTTTCGAATTGATGAATAAAATGCGGGCACTGAAAAACCAACCTGCCTTTGCAAGCACAGACATTCAGTTGAAGATTTTTACATCCACTTACAATGCCGAACTCATTGCTTACGACCTGATGGTTGACTATGAAAAAGGCATTCCCATTGCCGAAGAAATTGTGGAAAAAATGAAGCTATTTGAAGGAAAATTGAGCAAAGAAGAAGAACTGCTCTTTTACTACAATATCGCTTATACATACTTTGGGGCAGGACAAACGCGGCAGGCGCTACGCTGGCTCAACATAATTCTAAATGATACAGAGCAAAATCTACGGCAGGACATGTATAGCTTTGCACGGTTGTTTAACTTAGTTGTTCACTACGATTTGGGCAATTATGATTTACTGGACTACACGATTAAATCAACCAATCGTTTCTACGTGAAACGGAAACGCGAATACGGCACCGAATACAAGTTTGAAACGGTCTTTTTGAAACACATGAAAAAAATTGTCAAACTATACGACCAACAAGAAAAAAAAGAAAGCGCTTTCAAAGAAATGAGAGACGAATTGCAAGCCGTATTCAAAGACCGCTATGAAAAAATTGCACTTGATTACTTTGATTTCATGTCGTGGATAAACAGCAAAATGAACGGCCATTCATTTGCCGAAGCAAGAAAGAAAAAAATGCTGGTTACCTAAGCCCTTTGCCGAACCGTTTCAAACAGTACAATTCCGGCAGCAACAGAAACATTCAGTGATTCGGTTTTTCCCTTTAAAGGGATTTTTATCAACCTATCAGCTTTTTTGATCAATTCTGCTGAAATACCATCCTGTTCAGAACCTATTACAATGGCTGTAGGCAAGTCGAAATCTGCTGTATAAAAATCATCATTCCCTTTTTCTGTACAGCACACTATTTGTACCCCGCTGTTTTGCAGAAACCCGATTATTTTTGCCAACGACTTTTCCCGACAAACGGGGATGTTGAACAGGGCACCTGCCGATGCCTTCACCGCATCTTCATTGATTTGAGCACTGTCTTTTAATGGGATAACAAGGGCATGGGCTCCCGCGCATTCGGCAGCACGAGCAATAGCTCCGAAATTGCGCACATCAGAAATTCGGTCTAAAATTAAAATCAATGGCATTTCGCCTTTTTCAAAAAGATATGGCAGTAAAGTTTCAATTGCAGCAAAAGCAATGGGTGATAAAAATGCCACTACTCCCTGGTGGTTTTTTCGTGTAATGCGATTGAGTTTTTCGATCGGAACTAACTGCAACTGGATTTTGTGTTGAGCTGCAGTGGATTTCAATTCGGTAAATAATTCGCCTTTCAATCCCTTTCGCGCCAATATTTTATCAAATGACTGCCCCGCCCTGAGGGCTTCAATAACAGGCCGTATTCCGAATATGGTTGATTTTTTTTGAACCATGAGGTTATTGCAGTTAATACAAATTTGGTATTAATTTTTATGAATTATTCACTTCATTTGAAGAAAATCCTTGTTTTTTTAAAATTGAATAGATAAATTTACGGTGAATTATTTTCCCATCATGGCACAAATGAACGCAATTATAGCTGACGACCATTCTTTTATTAGAATGGCGCTGAAGCAAATCATACAAAAAGAATTTAGCGCTACTGTGCATGAGGCCGAAGAAGGTAAGCAAGTGCTCAATATCCTTCGTTCACATGATATCAACCTCATTGTGCTTGATATTTCGATGCCGGGAAGAAACGGCATTGAGGTGATGAAAGACATCAATAACATGTACCCCGACATCCCTGTTTTGATATTGAGCGGCTACTCAGAAGACCAATATGCCATGCGGGCACTGAAAGCAGGGGCTTCGGGTTACCTGACCAAAGACACTGCTCCTCAAAATTTAGTAGAAGCCATCAACACCATCCGCAATGGAGACCAATACATCACTCCGAAACTCGCACAAAAATTAGTGAAGGAGTTCAAAGGTGGTTTTGATAATAAGCCGCTTCACGAATCGCTTTCTGACCGCGAATATGAAGTGTTCTGCTTAATCGGTTTTGGATTAACCATTTCAGAAATTGCAGAGAAGCAACTGCTCAGCCCCAAAACCGTAAGTACCTACCGCGCACGCATTCTGAAAAAAATGAACATAAAAAACAATGCTGAAATCATGAAATACGTGATTGAAAACGGATTGCTTGATAAGTAATTACTCATACCGCAACGCTTCAATGGGGTCTAATTGTGCAGCCTTCTTTGCCGGATAATACCCCGAAGATAATCCCACTAAAAAACATAACAATATTCCCGTAAAAATCCACAGCCAGGGAATAATAAACTCAATGCCAAAAATCCACGCTACCACTTGCCCAAAAAACATCCCAAACAAAATGCCGAGCACACCCCCAAGCTGGCAAATTGAAATGGCCTCAATTAGAAATTGCCACCGGATGTTGTCGCTGGTTGCTCCAATAGCTTTTCGAGTACCGATTTCACGTGTTCTTTCGTTTACAGAAACCAACATAATGTTCATCAACCCGATAGCAGCACCCAGCAACGTGATGATTCCGATAATTGTTGCTGCCCAGGTAACATAGCTCAAATTGTCAATTAGCACCATGGCGAGGTTGTCACTGCGCACAAAATCAAATGTGTTTCCCTCACCTAAAGGATCTTTTCTGATAATTCGAAATAACCCTGTTGCCTCGCTTATAGCAGGATTGAGATACTGAGGGCCTAACGTTTTAACATTGATGGTATAAGACATATTCGGACGTGAAAAATACTGTCTGACATTGTTCACAGGAATGATGCAAATACGATCACTGCCAAACATCATGCTTGAGCCCTTTTCCTTCAAAACACCAATCACTTTATACTTGCCACTGCCTATTGTAATCACCTTGTCAACTGCGCTTTTCTTATCGAAAAGGTTGATTGCCAATTCATTTCCAATGATCACAGCACGTTGGCTATTCTTAATTTCGGTTTTAGTAAAATTCCTCCCCTCCCCTATTTCGTATCCACCTGTGGTGATGTAATTTTCATCACTGCCAAAAACTGTTACGTTCGGATTGGTTTTAACCGATTTGTATTTCACCGTGCCCTGTCCGGTAGCCCTGCATGATATAGAAACCTGTGAATTGTACGTGTACTCTTCCTTAAAAGCCATCGCCTCCCGATAAGAAATAGGCCGGTAGCGCTTCGGTCGCTTTCCCCTTTTTCCAATTCTCACTACCAATCCCCTGTTGCGAATGGTAAACGTATTGGCACCCATCATGCTGAATTCAGTATTGATAGCCGCCTTAATCGAATCAATAGCCGTTAAAATACCCACCAAAGCAGCAATACCAATAGCAATAATCAGCACCGTAATGATACTTCGCAAAAGCTGGCTACGGATAGAGCGTAAAGCCACTTTGATATTTTCAAGCGTTTTCGAGTTCAATGAATGATTATATTTGCAGGTGCTTAATAAGGCAAAAGTAATTTTCATTTTTCATTTAAAATTCTAAAAATCCATAAAAGCATGGTTTTCGATTTAGACATAATAAAAGCGTTGTATGAAAGGATGCCCCAGCGCATCGAAGCAGCAAGAAAAATAGTAGGCAAGCCGCTTACACTCACTGAAAAGGTTTTGTATTCACATCTTTTTGAAGGAAATCCAACTCAGGCATACGAGCGCGGAAAATCCTATGTTGATTTTGCGCCTGACCGGGTAGCTATGCAAGACGCCACTGCACAAATGGCTCTAATGCAGTTCATGATGGCTGGAAAAAAGAAAGCAGCTGTGCCTTCCACCGTTCACTGCGACCACTTGATTCAGGCACAATCAGGAGCAAAAGCAGATTTGGAAAGGTCAATTAATACAAACAAAGAAGTTTATGATTTTCTTGCTTCTGCCTCTAATAAATACGGCATTGGCTTCTGGAAGCCGGGCGCAGGCATCATACATCAGGTGGTGCTTGAAAATTATGCTTTTCCCGGAGGGATGATGATTGGAACCGATAGCCACACCGTAAATGCTGGCGGGCTGGGTACGATTGCCATTGGCGTTGGCGGTGCAGATGCAGTGGATGTGATGGCCGAAATGCCTTGGGAGCTGAAATTCCCCAAATTAATAGGAGTAAAGCTGACCGGAAAATTAAGCGGCTGGACAGCATCAAAAGACGTGATTTTAAAAGTTGCAGGCATCCTCACTGTAAAAGGCGGAACAGGATGCATTGTGGAATACTTTGGGGAAGGAGCGCAGTCGATTTCTTGCACAGGCAAGGGCACCATTTGCAACATGGGTGCAGAAATCGGAGCGACCACTTCTGTCTTCGGATATGACGAAAGCATGTCAATTTACCTCAAAGGAACAGACCGGGAAGAGGTTGCCACTTTAGCAGATGAAATCAAAGAACATCTCACCGGTGATGAAGAAGTTTATCAAAATCCCGAGCAATATTTCGACCAGGTAATTGAAATCAATCTTTCCGAATTAGAGCCGCATCTCAACGGCCCTTTCACACCAGACAGAGCAATTCCTATTTCAAAATTAAAAGAAGAAACGAAAAAAAATGGCTGGCCTGAAAAAATCGAAGTCGGGCTGATTGGCTCTTGTACTAATTCTTCTTATGAAGACATTACGCGGGCCGCATCGGTAGCAAAACAAGCAGTGGACAAAAAGCTGAAAGCACAATCAGAATTTACTATTACTCCCGGCAGCGAGATGGTGCGTTACACGGTTGACCGCGATGGTTATCTCGACTGTTTCGAACAAATGGGAGGAGTTGTGCTCGCCAACGCTTGCGGCCCTTGCATTGGCCAATGGGCGCGCCACTCGGACGACCCCAACCGGAAAAACACAATTGTAACTTCCTTCAACAGAAATTTCGCCAAACGAAATGACGGCAATCCAAACACGCACGCTTTTGTCGGCTCACCGGAATTGGTTACTGCACTTGCCATTGCGGGAACATTGAACTTCAATCCCATTACTGACACTTTAACGAATGACAATGGCGAGGAAATAAAATTGGATGAACCAAAGGGAATTGAATTTCCCCCAAAAGGATTTGCCGTGGAAGATGCCGGCTACCAAGCGCCTGCCGAAGATGGCTCGGGGATTGAAATCTTGGTCAATCCTGAATCTGAACGGCTACAGTTACTCACCCCCTTCGAGCCGTGGGATGGACAGAACATCACAGGCATGAAATTGCTCATCAAAGCCAAAGACAAATGCACTACTGATCACATTTCGATGGCCGGGCCATGGCTGCGCTATCGTGGGCATCTTGACAACATCTCGAACAACATGCTCACAGGCGCCAACAATTATTTTAATGAAAAGGTCGATTCGGTAAAAAATCAAATTACGGGCGAATATGGTGAGGTTCCGAAAGTACAGCGGGCATATAAAGCAGCAGGAATTGTGACTATTGTCGTTGGCGACCACAACTACGGTGAAGGCTCATCGCGTGAACATGCTGCCATGGAGCCGCGCCACCTCGGTGTGCTTGTGGTGCTTGTAAAATCGTTTGCACGAATTCACGAAACCAACCTAAAAAAGCAGGGCATGTTGGGCATTACGTTTGCCAATGAAAACGATTACGACAAAATTCAGGAAGATGATACGTTCGGTTTTACTGATCTGAATGAATTCGCGCCCGGCAAACAACTCACGCTAAAGGTTATTCATTCGGATGACTCTTCAGATGAAATCAAGTGCAACCACACCTACAACGAAGGGCAAATCAAGTGGTTCCGTGCAGGATCAGCATTGAATCTTATCAGGAAAAAGAGTTAATTGAACTTTAGGGAACCTCTAAAAGCCGTAACCCACGTGCAAGCCAATAATGTTCACAAAATCGCTGTTGGGCATGGGGCCGAAACGCATAGGCAGCACCAATTCGGTGAAGAAAGCGCCTCCACCCTTCAACGGAAATGCCTTGTTGAGCAATGGAGTGAAGCCCACTTGCCCGTTGCCAATTTCAAACGCCCCGCGCAGGCCGAAAGTAAATCCCCCGCCTAAGGGAAACAATACACCGGGGTGCACCAGCAAATCCACTTTGTGGGCAGTGACGCTATCTCCCGGAGTGAAAAACGGCACAAATTCCATGTCAAAAAAGAGCTTGTCGCAGGGTTTCACTGTAATGCCCATTGGGAAGCCGATCGTGTAAAAATCACTGCCCATCACTGACGTGCTTGAGCCCGAAAAAATCACAATGGGCTGTATGGCGCCAATGTGCGCTCCCAACTTGTTTTCATCGTATTTTTCGTGTTTAATTGCTTCTGCCTCTTCCGGTGCAGGCACTTCCTGCGCAAAAGCTGAAGTTGCCATAAAAACCACTGACAGTAGTATATAAAACGTTCTTTTCATGTTCGATTGATTTTTAAAATTAAGCGACTGTTTCTGCTTTTTGGATTTCTGCGAGTGTTTGCTTGATGGCGTCAAAATCTGGTAAATCACCGGCTGATTCAAGCACTTCGGCATAACGCACCGTGCCTTGCTTATCAATCACGAAAGCAGAGCGTTTGGCAACTCCTTTCAAACCCAATACAAATTCATCGTAAAGCGAACCATAGGCGCTTGCTGCTTCTTTATTAAAATCGGAAATAACCGTGAAATTCAACTCCAATTCTGCTTTGAATTTGCCAAGCACAAAAGGCGAATCCACTGAAATGGCGATGACTTCGGCATCCAAATCGCTGTAGCTCGAAAGGTCGTCTCTGGTGCTGCACAATTCGGTGGTGCAAACGCCTGTAAACGCCAGCGGGAAAAACAATAAAACGACATTTTTACCCCGGTAATCTTCCAGCGAATGAAAGTTTTTTTCGGGATCGAGAAGTTTGAATGAAGGTGCGGATTGTCCAATCTGTATTGACATGATTTTAAAGTTTTAGGGTTGTTTTTGTTGCCGGCAAAACTATAAAAATAGTTGGCAGCGGTAATCTTTCACAATGAGATAAGTTTTACCATTGAGCAGATGAAACTTTTCCCAAATTTTTTTCGTAAGTTGCGGAACAACACCTAAAGTGAATTAAAACTTTACTTTGGCTTAATGATTGGCGGCAAGGCTAAATAAGCAGATCATTTCTAATGAGCGTTGAAAAACCTTTTATTAGAATTTAATTTTCGTACGGAAAATGAGCAATAGAGTAAAAGTACCAATACCAGTTGAGACAGAATTATTACGGTTATCTGCCAGGCGGTGTTGCCTTTGTTATGGGGTTGACCATGACATAAATGAAAAGGAAGGGCAAGAAGCTCATCTTGACAAAGACCCTTCAAATTTTGATATTAATAATCTTGCATGGATGTGTCTAAGGCATCATACTCTTTATGATTCAAAAACAAGCCAACATAAGAATTATCAAATCCATGAAGTGAAAAATTATCGTAATGAGCTTTATAAAGAAATCGCGGAAAAGCGTATCCGGTTAGAAGAAACTGAAATAAAATCCACCAATAGGCAAGACTACTATCAACGTTTCTCGGAAAAATATATAGGCAGGGATAAAAATGTAAAGCATGTTCTGGATTTCCTGAATAATCCCGACCAACATTTTATGTTGCTCCATGGTGTTGGAGGAATGGGAAAATCTCACCTGTTATCTGAATGTCGAGAAAGATTTGATGGCCCTGATCCGATTCACAAGGAGTGTAATCATAATTACGATCTCAAAACGCTATTCCGGATTGGCAATATTCCATATCCTGAAGAACTTACCGAGGTTAATGCTATACAGCAGTGTTTTTTAGATGAATTCTGTGATCGGGATATTACCTTAATATTGGATGATTTCTATGAGATTATCGACAAAGATGTCCGGGACTTACTCCCAAAATTCACAAAAATTTCCAAAGGGAAAATATTACTGATTTCAAGAATAATCCCTAAAGAATTGACCCAAACTGGATGGCACGTAAACTCATACGAAATACCCCCTCTTGATAAGGAGGATTTTAAAACGGTTATTCAAAATTATATCCAAAGCGAAGGCAAGATTGTAACTATTCCCGACCAAGACCTAAACAAAATCTATAATAAAGCTCAAGGTTATCCACTCGGGGGTCAACTAATTGTTGACCTTCTCGATATGGAAGAGAAGCTTGATGATATTTTAAAGGACCTACCGAAATTTCAGGCGAAACGCGACCCAGAGGGAATAGAATTTAGCGGCAGGCTTCTTGATAATATCTTCAAAAAAGGAAGTAGGCATGAAATAGACCTTTTGTGTGAATTTAGTACGTTATATGAAGCCTCATCCATTGATGTGGTAAAACAACTTCCTTCTTATGATTTCAACGCCTTTGAAGCATTGGTTAAAAGAAGGCGATTTATCCAAAAAGAAGCAGACGGATCATTTCATTGTCATGCAATGATAAAAGATTTTGCTTACGAAGAACTTTCGGATAAAAAAGCCGTCCACGACATTATCGGAAAATATTACGAAAAAATACTTTTCCAGAACACTTCTCTCAATTCTGAAATTCTCTTCAAAACCATTAATCACTATAAACGAATAGATATTAGTAAGCTTAAAAGCTTCGGTAGAAAAATTAACGAAAAGTACAAGATAGCCAATGTAAAGTCCTTAATCGAAGATAGTGTTGAGGATACCATACGCAATTATGAAAGTCTTCTTTTAGTTTATCCAGAAAAGGTGGCATACTGGAATCAGTTAGGGATGGCTTACAGAGAGCATAATCAAAAACAACTCGCAATTGACACTTTTCGAAAAGCTTTAGAGATTGATTCTAAAGCAGTTCCGTCATACAATGAACTGGGCATCACTTACAGAGAGCATAATCAAAAACAACTCGCAATTGACACTTTTCGAAAAGTAATTGAAGGTATTGATCCCAAGCATGCTCCTTCATACAATGAACTGGGCATCACTTACAGAGAGAATAATCAAATACAACTCGCAATTGACACTTTTCTTAAAGCTTGTGAGATGGGGAATATTCATTCCTTTAATGAATTGGGTATTCTTTATCGAGAAATCGGAGAAAAACAACTCGCAATTAAATACCTTGAAGAAGCTTGTGAGATGGGGAATATTCATTCCTTTAATGAATTGGGTATTCTTTATCGAGAAATCAGAGAAAAACAGCTCGCTATTGCCACTTTTCTAAAAGGACTAAAGGTTGAACCTGAAAATGTTCGAATACTCAATGAACTGGGCATCACTTACAGAGAGAACAATCAATTTGAAGAAGCTATTGCCACTTTTCTAAAAGTTATTGAAGAGGTTAACCCTAATCACGTTCCCTCATATAACGAACTGGGCATCACTTACAGAGAGAATAATCAATTTGGAGAGGCAATTCAAATTATTGAGAAAGCATTGGGAATAAACCCTAAAGAAAAACGCTTACTTCTCAACCTTATGCAAATCTTTCTGTTTTTTCAACCTGACAAAACTAAAGCTAAGGTTTTCTATGACAAGCTAAATGTTATACGACCAGCTCACCCGTCTTTCAAAAATCACCGAAAGAATTATGAGGTGTCAATAGAAAATTTAGATAGTATATGGAAATTGACGGTAGGTGAATTCAAGATTTACAACAAATATGTTTTTATCGCAATTCAATACAAGGCTTACCACACTGTTCTTTCATTGCTTTTTGAATTAAACCAAAAATACCCTGGAAATTCGAAAATTATTAGTCAATTGGGAAGGACTTTATCAAACCGAATCATTTGCAGAAGAAAAGAAGGACGAGAATTCTTAAAGGAAGCAATTGAACTCTTTGAAAGGGAACATAATGAAAAACAACTTATTGGACATGTTTTCTTCTATCTCTATAATCTATTAAATGATGAAGAATTTAAACTCTTAGATAAAGAAATCGAACTTTTCAAAAATAAGATTGAACATTTGCCAAAATTCTTTCGCTTTCTTGGTAAATACTATGGGCAATTAGGCAAACCCGAAGAAGAAATAATTGAAGTTTTTGAAAAGGCGATTAAGATTTCACTCTCAAATGATGAGAAGAACTGGTCAGTAAGTGCATTATTGAACTACCTAACTAATAGGGATAGTGATAAATACAAAATGCGAATTGAGCAATTGAAGGAAAATACGAGACAATTAAGCCCTGCCTCCAACAATTAACTTCACCAATCAACAACCTCCCCCGAGCGAAGTCGAAGAGTCAATTCACCCCTTCTTCCCTGCCCGTCCGGTCAGGCGGGTTTTATCGCCACCTCGTAAGCGCCTGCCGTTTCGGTATCGTTATTGGTTACGTTAATCCATGCGCCTGAACCGAGCTCCTCTGCAAGCACGGTTGCTTCTTCCGCTCCGGCATCTACGCTAATGCCCTTATCACACGCAGTGTCGCCTGCCGTTGCCCGGCAAAAATAAGGGCTGACAGTGGTTTCAGTGCTCTTTTGCCGCATCCTTCTCGGTGGACTAGTCCGTAGCTTTTAAGCTCTGCGATTTTTGCACAAACCGTTCCACAAATCACCCCCCTTCCCGATGTAAAACAGTATGTTTTAAAGCCTTGTTGTATGCTTTTACCGCATTGCCAGCAGCGGTTTAAACAATAAAACAGCCTGTTCATACATTCAAACGGCCAGCTTAAACATTACTGCTTTTTACTACTGTAAAGAGGTTTAATTTCGCCTTACGATTGAAATTTCACCAGAAACAACTGCCATGGCAGTTTTAAACAGTCACTCCTTACCAACTATGTAAAGCGATGATATTCAATTTTATTGAAAACAGGTGTGCTTGGCTTATTTTATATTCAAAACGATAGTATCAATACAGAAAAACACATGAAAATAGTAACATTTATTTGTATCCTATTTATTCAGACCTGTTTATTTGCCCAAAATGAAGGTAATATCTGGTATTTTGGAGAATATGCCGGAATTGATTTCAACGGAGGAACTCCAGTTGCATTAACAAATGGTTCTCTAAATACATTTGAAGGGTGTGCATCAATATGTGACAATACAGGAACGCTGCTGTTTTATACTCATGGAGAAATTATCTGGAATAAGAATCACGCAATGATGCCAAACGGTACCGGTTTGAATGGAAATATTAGTTCTTCTCAATCGGCAATCATAGTTAAAAAACCGGGGTCAAATACAATCTATTGTGTTTTTACTGTTGATATAGTAACTGGATCAGGTGGGCTGAGGTATTCTGAAGTTGATATGAATTTACAAAGTGGTTTGGGTGACGTTAATTCAAATAAAAATATTCCCATTGTCACTTCCACATGTGAAAAAGTTACAGCCATTAAACATCAAAACAATACAGATTACTGGATAATTACACATTTATATGGCTCTAATGCTTTTCATAGCTACCTATTAACATCTACAGGGTTGAATATGACACCGGTTATAAGTAATATAGGCACGATAGTTTCTGGCAGTGCAAGCTATACACGTGGATATTTAAAAGGCTCTGCAGATGGGAATCGTATTGCCCTAGCTAACAGATCAATGGATAATGTTGAATTGTTTGATTTTGATAATACAACGGGGTTATTAAGTAATGTAATAACATTTAACAACTTTTCTTCTCCATTAGGCACTTATGGTATTGAGTTTTCTCCCAATAGTAATCTGTTATATGTTTCTGAATCACAATATCCCCTCAGTAATATTTATCAGTACAACCTTCTGGCAGGTTCTGCAACTGCCATCATTAATTCCAGAACAACAATAGGTAGTCACTCTGGCTCAGGCGGAGCAATTCAACTGGCTCCGGACAACAAAATTTATCATGCTCGCTTTTATGAAGATTCTCTCGGAGTAATTAACGACCCCAACTCGCTTGGTATTTCGTGCAATTACATTGCTAATGGCTTCTTTCTTGCCGGAAAAACTTCTAGATTAGGATTACCTTCTTTTTACAGCTCTATTGCAAGTAATCAGAATTCTTTTACATATGCCAATTTATGTAAGGGAGATTCTTCCATTTTTGCTTTCTCATATTCTCAACCGGTTGATTCTGTTTTATGGAATTTTGATGATCCAAATAGTGGAGTAAACAATACTTCTTCAGATACGATTCCTGTTCATCTTTTTACTGATACAGGTACTTTTATTGTAAGTCTTGTTATCTATTTTGGTGGTAATTCTAATACATACACAAATACGATATTTATAAATCCCACCCCCACAGTTAACTTAGGTAATGATACAACCCTATGTCAGGGAGAAACATTAGCACTAAACACAACCACTTCAAACGCCACTTACCTATGGCAGGATAATTCTATAAACCAAACTTTCAATGTTACCCAGCAAGGGACATATTGGGTTGTAGTAAATGTAAATGGTTGCAGCGCAGCAGACACTATTAACGTAAACTACAACTCAGCACCAACAGTTGACCTGGGCAACGATACAACCCTTTGTCAAGGCGAAACATTGACGCTGGATGTAACGGGTTCAAACGCAACCCATCTCTGGCAGAACAATTCCACTGATTCAACATTCACTGTTACCCAGCAAGGAACTTATTGGGTTCAAGTTACGGATAGTAGCTGCGGAAGCTCAACCGACACCGTTAATGTAATGTATAATTCATTGCCAACAGTTGACTTGGGCAATGACACAACCCTTTGTCAAGGCGAAACATTGACGCTGGATGTAATGACTTCAAATGCAACCTATCAGTGGCAGGACAATTCCACTGATTCAACATTCACTGTTGCCCAGCAAGGAACTTATTGGGTTCAAATTACGGATAGTAGCTGCGGAAGCTCAACCGACACCGTTAATATAACGTACAATTCATTGCCAACAGTTGACTTGGGTAACGACAAAACCCTATGCCAAGGAGAAACTTTGACGCTGGACGCAACGACTTCAAATGCTACCTACTTATGGCAAGACAATTCAACGGACCTAACTTTCAATGTTACCCAAGAAGGAACTTATTGGGTACAAACAAGTAATAAATGTGGAATGGATATTGATTCTATATTTATATATTCTGAAGACTGTAACTGCTACACCTATATTCCAAATACATTCACTCCAGATGATGATGGAAGAAACGACAACTTTTATCTAAAATCTGATTGTGAGTTCATTAGATATGATTTTCTAATATTTAATCGCTGGGGAAAGCTGATATTTGAATCAAAAGATCCTACAAAAGAATGGGACGGAAAATATAAAGGAGCGACAGTACCAATTGGAGTTTATATTTATAATATAAAGTACACTTCAGCTAAAAATATACATAACCAATTGACAGGACATGTAACCTTAATCAAGTAAAAAAAATAGTAAAAAATAAACGCTATTAAAACGGGCGGTTATTCAACCCATTCCTCAAATCACCCCCTTCCCCGTAGCAGTTACTTCCCCGTATAATGCACCAAACCGCCTTTGAGTGTGGCAATCCATTTTTCGCCAAATTGATCAATGCTAATGGAGTAGATGAAATTCTTGGGTATATCGGAGTTTGATTTGTCAAAAACAGTCATTTTTTTACCGTCAAATTTTACCAAACCACCGCCTGCCGTGCCAATCCATTTATTATTGCCTTTGTCAATGGCAATCGAGTAAATGGCATTGCCCGGCAATTCGGAATTGTAAATGTTGTAAACCACCCAGGTGGTGTCCCCGTCAAATTTCGCCAGCCCGCCACCCAGCGTACCGAGCCACTTATTGTTTTGCTCATCAATAGCAATAGCCCAAATCCAGTTTTCGGGCAGTTTGGAATTTTCGGTGTTGTAAATCTCCCACGATTTATCACCGTCAAATTTCGCCAGGCCCCCATCTTCTGTACCTATCCATTTGTTGCCTTCTTTATCAATAGTAATGGCATAAATAACATTATGAGGCAACGGTGAATTTTCGGTGTTGTAAATAGACCAGTTCTCTCCGTCAAATTTCACCAGGCCCCTGTTGCCAGCGCCAATCCAGAGGTTTTTTTGTTCGTCAATGGTAATGGTGTTGATGCTGTTATGCGGCAGCAGCGAATTCTTGATGTGAAAAGCCGTCCAATCCTTGCCGTTATACTTGGCCAAGCCACCTCCCCAAGTGCCTACCCATACGTTTTCTTCTTGGTCAATGGTAATGGAATAAATGTCATCATCGGGCAATTTTGAATTGGCTTCATTAAAAACCGTCCACTGTTTCCCATCAAATTTTGCCAACCCGCCTTTGATGGTTCCCACCCATTTGTTACCGCTTTTGTCAACAGCAATGACGGAGCGGGTGGTGTTGGAAGGCAATGGTGAATTCGATTTGTTGTATTGTATCCATGTGGGCGCTTTGCCCCATTCGTTGAGGCCATCATCGGTACCAATCCATTTGTTTCCCTGCACATCCTGCCCCATGCAGTAAATCATATTGTCAGACAGTTTGGAGTTTTTGGTGTTAAATATTTTCCAGTTTTTGCCATCAAACCGGGCTAAGCCTCTGCCATAAGTGCCCACCCATAGGGTAGTGTCATCGCTAAAGTAAAGCGAGCGTATCATTTTATGGGGAATGTCTGAATTCCCGGGATTGAAGATCTCCCATTTTTCTTCCGAAAACCTCACCAATCCATTGAGCGTTCCAACCCATTTCGTGTTGTTTTTATCAACAACAATACAATACACCACATCTTCGGGCAAGGGCGAATTGCCCGAATTGTAAATCGTCCATGCTTTACCATCAAACCGCGCCAGACCCTGACTGGTACCTACCCATTTTATGCCGTTGGTATCTACGGCTATCGCGTTAATGTTGTTGTTAGGAAGAGGGGAACTATAAGCATCATAAACCACCCAAACCGTATCGTTATACATGCCCAGTCCATGCTCTGTGCCCACCCATTTGTTGCCGTTTTTGTCCACAGCCAGCGAAAGAATTCTGTTGTCAGGCACAGCAGTAGTAGTATTTCCTTTGTCCCATTCGTCATTGGCCTGAAAGATTTCCCAATGCTCACCGCTTTTATCCATCATTACCAGACCGAAATCGGTACCAAACCATTTGTTTCCGTTACTTTCAATCAAAACAGATGAAATGTTTATGCCCGGAAGCTTTGAATTTTCAACGGTGTACACTTTCCAGTTGTAATCGTCATAAAACACCAACCCCCGTTTAGTGCCTATCCACTTGTTGTTGTTTTCATCCACAATTATTGCGTTAATGGTAGCGCTGGGCAGGGTGGAATCCGATGCCAGGTGCACAATCCACTGCCCATTCTTTTGCGCATTGCTTTCAACAAAAAAACAAACAAAAAACAACAGGGAAAAAATGCTTCCAAACAGAATTTTATTTATTGGCTTTATTTTAAAATTAATGACTCTCAAAATGGTTTTTGTTCGTGATTTTCAATATTTTATATCAAAACTAAGCAATTCGATGAAAACAAAAAATTTGTTGGCAACTCTACTGCTCGATTTTGCGATGAAAACAAAAATTTGATAGTATTGCATGGAATCAAACAACTTAAATTCCAAGCAATGAAAAACTACCTTACTGAACTCATCGGAACCTTTTTTCTCGTGTTGGTCATCGGCTTGACCGGCAACCCCATAGCTATCGGTTGCATTTTGATGGTGATGGTATACATGGGCGGTCATATTTCGGGGGCACATTACAACCCGGCAGTAACTTTGGCAATTTTAATCAGGAAGAAAATAGATGGGAAAGAAGCTGGCATGTACATGCTATTCCAGGTGATTGGAGCAGCGCTTGCAGCTCTGTCCTTCTATCTTATTAACGGAAGTACATTTGCCCCTGCTCCAAATGCTGAAATCAATGTACTGAAGCCACTTTTCGTTGAAATTGTATTCACTTTTGCGCTGGCATCGGTGGTGCTTAATGTAGCTACCCATTCCAAAACTGAAGGAAATTCTTTTTATGGGCTGGCCATCGGATTTACTGTTTTAGCTGCGGCCTTTGCCGGCGGTAGTATTTCAGGCGGGGCTTACAATCCTGCCGTTGGGCTTGGGCCTATTTTGATTGATGCGTGCTTCGGTGGCGGCTCAATGGGCAACCTTTGGCTTTACCTTGCAGGGCCATTAGTTGGCGGAGCTATGGCAGGTATTGTTTTCAAAATAGTGAATCCGGATGAAGTGCAATAAAAACGAGTAAAATCTGAAAATGAAAAGGCCGTCTCAAAAGTAGGACGGCTTTTTTTATTTCTTTTTGGCTAAAAGAATTAATCGATCAGAGTCATCTTCATCAAAAGGGTTTAAATCGTAATTTCCAAAAACCGATTTGATTACCAGTCCTGCATTAATGAAATATTTTTCAAAATCGCGCAATGCCAGTGCCTTTACTTTTTCTTCATAATTGAACTCTTTTCCTTTATCTGAAAACGCGATTTTTTTTACGATAAAC
>NVWW01000050.1 GCA_002746335.1 Flavobacteriales bacterium
AGAATCTTGCAAGACCAGGCGAAAGCTTCCGCTTGTGGCATCCATTGACATATCCCAGCCGGCTGTATTGTTGTTGTTTGTAAAAGTCCAAGTATCTGATGCAGTACCTCCAGCACCTTTTACATCTCCTGAATTGCCTGCAGAGGTTTTGTTAATGATAGGATAAGTGCAACTGCCATCATCTTTTTTTGCATTCTCGTCATAATTGTCTGCATTTGTGTCTATACAACCCTCTTTCTTGCAACCCGTAAAGGTTGTCATTGCTCCTGTTGTAAACAGGGCTAAAATGATTAATGTCGCTGTTTTTTTCATGATTTTTGATTTTTTTGGTTAAAAAATTATTGATTAATTAGCGGGTACCAAATGCAGCTCTTCGTCTTGGTCTTTGAGCCACATTTCTTTATTCTTTAATTTTAGAATATCGTAATAATCAACATCGAATGGCTTGGTGATTTTGATGCTTTCTTTATCGCTTACAAATTCCCACGTACCGCTCTTATCAATCGTTCCGTTGTCGCGCTCAATCCACTCCCCGTCTTTTGAAAATTCCCACGTTTCACCAAAATAGTCGGATGTTGTGTTTTCGCCATCTTTATAATCGTATGCGAAATCTACTTTCCACTCATTGGCTACACGCGCTTTTTTAGTTCGTAAACTCAAGGAAGGGCCTTCGTCATATTTTTTACAACCCGTAAAAAGCACTGGTGTGATCAGTAAAGTTACACCGGCCAAAGCAATACTTATGTTTCTTTTCATCAGATAAATTTTGTTAAATTAATTTTGTTTTCTTTTATGATGAATGTAATGTGAAAAAGGTTGGAAATCTTTTCAGAATTTGTAGCGAGCGCTCAAATAAGCCCCGATGCTCAACGTAGTGGTTTTGTCGAAATCAATGGGGGTTCTTTCATCTCCTGCAAAAATATTTTTAAGCCCTTTTTCTGCATTAAGTCCATAGCCAATCACAAAACGGCCCTTTTCAACTTCTTGCCCTGCTTGCAATACGAGCCCATAATCAGTATTGGTATAATTATTTGTAACGGAATAATCTACCTCATTGTAAGCCAATGTTGCCTTTTTCAGGTAAGCGAAATACATGCCCAACTTTACGGTATATTTTGTTGGCATTGCGGGTATATGTCCATATAAATTGCGTTGATAAGCCAATGCTACCTTCGCGTAATCCATAGTCCTGCTTTTATCAGCATATCTTCCTTCAATATAGGTTTGGTAATGCTGCTTGGTAGTTGAATGAACATACAGAAAAGCCGACACTGCATTCTTATCAGAAATAGAATAGCTGCCTGCCAGACCGTAACTGGCGGCAAATGCGGCCGTTGATGAAACTAAACTTCGCCTGTCAAAACTCTTTTTCGTTTCATTGTTTAACAGCCATGTGTTGTTATAGGAATATATCGGGCCTACATCAAATTGCCTTTTTTTGCGCCTTTTTTCGGGAACGAAATCATTTTCGTAATAAGAAGTAAGCGCATCTATGCTATCCGCACCTACTTCAATAAATGCCGGCAGCAGCGCCATTTGCTCAGGAGCAACAGCATCAGGTTGAATGTTTCCGGTGTTTTTATCTTTCCCTGTAAATGAAATATTATGTGAAACGGAAGGTTCGTTTTGTGCTACAATTTTGGTTATGTTCTCTCTCTTTGCCGGCTCTTTAAAGCCCGCCATATTTGCTGGTTGAGTAGTATTGTTTGCCGAACTTGTTGTAGTTGACTTGTCCTCATTCATGCTATTACCGGCAATTATTTTATCCGCTAAAATTTTCTCATGTCTGTTGTCATTATTTGTGATTGGCATTTCTTTTGAATTCAGGCTAACAACATCATCCTTTTCGGGAATTCCCGAAAAATAACGATAGCCGTTCCATCCCACYGCCAACAACAACAAGGCGATAGCAGCTACGCGCGACCAGCGCTTGAGTGTAGTTCGCCAGTCAAGCACGCGTTTTATTCGTCCCCATGTTCGGTCAATGTTGAGTTGRAYGTTGATGTTTYCCCACAAATGATTAGGCGCACTGCCGTCTAATCCCTCAAAACTATCCCTCACCTTCGCATCAATGCCATCAACATTCGAATCTTCYAKCTTGCTCGAAAGATTGCCCCACAAGTTTTTTGGCGCTTTTCGGTTTTGTGCCTCAAAACTCTCTTTAATCTTGTTTTCTATGTTYTTTCTATCAGCCATTCAGTTTGCTGATTTCTTCCTTTAGTAAAAACCTCGCCCGGTTGAGTTGTGAYTTGGTTGTGCCTACCGTAACGCCCATCAACTTGGCAATTTCCTTATGCTTGTATCCTTCTATGGCATAAAGTTTCAGCACCATAGCGGCTTTGGATGGCAGTTGGTTGACCAGCTGAATTACTTCACCTGCATTGATTTTTCCCAATACTTCTTCCACCACAGGCTGAGAGCTCCATTGATAATCTGCAAATACTTCTTTTTCCCTGCGTTTTTTGCGGTATGTTTCTATGGCTGCATTCACCATTATTTTCCTAATCCACCATTCCAAAGCGCTTTCAAAGCGAAAGCGGTGCAAATTTCTGAACACGCGAATAAAACCCTCTTGTAAAAGATCACAAGCATCATCTTCATTATCAGCGTAGGTTAAGCAGATGTTGTACATCTTATCGGCATACCTGCGGTATAGCATTTCTTGTGCTTGCCGCTCATCGGCAACGCAGCCCGTCACCAATTCTTCTTCGGAAATGATATTTTTTTCGATGATTTCCAAATATCTGGTTATTGAAAAATCACTTCTGTTGCTTCATCCATCCGGTCTTCTATTTCATCAAAAATATCTTCGTTGGTTTCGTCATTAATTAAAATTGTTTGAGCGCCATCAACATCGGTCAAATCCGCATCGTCTAACATGCTTGCCGAAACCGTTCCGAACCAATGCGCGGGATCAAGCATAATTACTGAAGTAGCAGGGACATCCGTATCCAAAATGATTTCAGTACTGCCGCCTGCATCAGTCGCAACCACGGTGTAAATTTCCACCGATTCCAACTCCAGCCGAAGTGGATAAGTCGTTCCTGTAGTCGTAGTGTAATCGCCTTCAACAAGAATGCTGATGTCGCTTTCACTATCAGTTTCGATCTCAATTTCAATCTTAGTATAAGTGCCTTGCGGGATGTCAAAATCCAATTCGGCAATACTCGTATTGGAATCAAAAGAAATGTTCAACTCATCATAATCATTGCGGAAATAGACGTCCTCACCCTGTTCACGTTTGCCGTCAAATTCAAACCTTTCCAAAACAATTATGCCTCCATTGAAAACCAGATTACCGTTACTTGCCGGTGAGCGATTCACATCCATTCTGAACGAAACGTCTGTCGGCTGCTTCCACTTCTTTCTGTTTTCATTGCATGAAGTAGAACACAGCAAGAGCCACATAGTAAAAAGCAATAAGAATATCCTCACAACTATATACTTAATTACATACATGATGATTCAAAGTTACAAAAGGTTGGAAAATATTCTATAGACTTACATAGAACAGACCCCTAACCTGTTACATTGTCCTTCTAATAATCCATAACCTTCATTTAAAAGCCTGTAATTACACAGTCCTCTACCGGTATCCTCAATGTGCGCAGCTTCATAGCTATGCACATAGGTTTTGAAGGCCTGTGCAGTATGTTGGCAGCAGGTACAAAGGGTCTATTTGAAACTGTAAGATCGCTTGATTTTTAAATCTACTTAATTCCTTTCTCATTTCTTGATTACGATCAAGTTAATTACCATTTCGCGGAAGTAATTTTGTAAAATATGATGATTGATAGATTTTTAGCAAAACAAGCAAGTAATCCTTTCGGATGGTTTGGTAGCCTGTTGATTGGCAGATTGTTCAACAAAGGAAATGGAAAGCATGAAGATATGGGATTAAGGATTATGTCTTTAAGTAGCAAATCCAGCATATTGGAAATCGGATTTGGAAATGGACGATTAATTTCTAAAATGGCGGAGGAATTACCCAGTGGTAAGATTTTTGGCATTGACATCTCTGGCCCGATGGTTAAGAGAGCTAAACAAAGAAACAGTAAAGTAATTCAACAAGGATTGGTTGATCTCAGAAAAGGGTCGATTCAAAATCTACCATATCCTGACGGCTACTTTGATGTAGTTTTCACTGCAAACACAATCTATTTTTGCCAGATCCAATCAATAACGTTAAAGAAGTTCTAAGAGTATTAAAGGATGGCGGTCTATTCTATTGTGGATTTCGTTCAAAAAATCAAATGGAGGCAGTAAAAATTGTGAGCGACAATAGGGATGTATTTAAGAATCTTTTTATGTCAAATGACATTGTTGATTTTTTAATCAACGCTGGGTTTACGGATGTGAAAGTTAAAATTGAAGAAGGTAAATCATTTAATAACTTATTTGCAATAGCCAAAAAAGAACAACTTTTATAGGAGGTTTACGGGCAAATGACCGAATACCTTYTATGCTTATTGTARAAGATCAAATAAATTAACTAAAAAAATAAAATCATGAAAAAAGCAATCATATTAGTAATGCTAATAATGGGAGCAATGTCGAATTTAACACAGGCCCAAACAGCCTCTTCGAAAGATAAAATACTGGGAGAATGGCTCAATGCCGATAAAACAGGTATTATCGAAATTTACAAACAAGAAAACAAGTACTATGGAAAAATTGTTCGTGGRACTGATAAAAGTCCTACAAAATACGATGTAAACAATCCTGATCCTAACAAACAAAATCAACTTTTGGTCGGGAAGAATATTTTAAAAGACTTTACGTATGACGATGATGAATGGGAAGATGGGACCATATATAACCCAAGTAATGGAAAAACCTACAGTTGCGTCATGGAAATGWCTGATAACAACACAYTRAAAATAACCGGTTAYATTGGCATTACATTATTCGGTAGCACACAAATGTGGAATAGGGTTGTGGAATAAATCAATTTCAGAAAGATGGGGATCTTGTCAGATTTTTACAATCAAATTCGCAGTAACCACTACCTGCTAACTGCCAATTAAAAAGTCCGATTAATCCCAACCACCCAACGCAAGTCCCAGTAATTGTCTTCCGTGGCGGGTATTCTGTTGAGAAACATTGGTAAATCAATACGCACTGTGAGCGGATTGACCATTTCCAGCGCCCCCCATTTTTTGATAGTTAAAGCAGCGCCAATGCCCGCATCAGCTCTGAAATCGGCAAAACTCAAATCTTCATAGTAGTAATTGGAATTCAAAATGCCGATATCGCCAAACAGGTAAGTTTCTAACCTGAAGGTGTTTTTCAAAAACCTCGGGTTGAAATTGATGAGCTTGTGAAAATCCAGTTCCGCGCTGAAGGATGCACCGCTGTTGCCTTTGTAGGTCATGCGGATTTCGCTGTCATCTGTTTCCTGCGGCACAAGATAGCCTGCATAGCCGCGCAGGTTAAGCCCACCACCCATCTGGAAATTATTGGTGGTTGCCCCGTAGCCCAAAAGTGTGCGATCAACAAAACCCTGTGACCGGGTGTATTTGTTTTCCATCATCTCTTCGGGGTTGGCCCCAGCAACATACAGCTGCGATTCAGGCGCCCAATTTGTGCCCAAGCCGTATTGCGCAAAAGTGCGCGTTTTTAGCCGTAGTTTTTTCCCGAGACGATTGTTGTTAATTACTTCCAGCGTTACACTCGAATAGTTGTAATCATTGGTAAAAGTGGATGATTTGATGTTCAGGTTGATGTTGCCCGTCCCCTGCACGTACCCGTAGCGATGGTCAATGCCCACATTAGTTGTGTTGTTGAACTTGTCCACGTTCCATTCATCGGGATAGAGCAGATAAGTCAAACTTGCATCATTAGGTCGGTACATGGATTTGAAATAGGTGTAAACACGGGTGTTTTTACCGTTGAATTTCTTATCCAAGCCGAGCGTATAGCCGTACAAGCCATCGAGCATTTTCGCATTGATAAAAGTAGAAGAACCCTTCATGAGTTTGTCGAGTGGAGTGGAATAGTTCAGGCGAAAAGACAACGCATCAAAGCCTGTTTGCATGGATTGATTAACGAACGATTGCTGCATTACGCCCGTGTTGTACCACAGCGTAAGGTCGAATTTATGCAGGTAATCAAAGTAATCTCCGTTGAGGTGGACGCCTGCTTTCAGCCCGTCAAAACCGTTGAACCATACTTCGGGGCGGAAAAACAGTTCGTACTCATCTTGGCTAGCGGCATTATAAATTTGATGGTCAAGTTTTAATGAAAAAGGGCATTTCTTGTTGTTGTCCAATTTGTTCACATCCGCTAATCGTCCTGAGGGGTCTATTTTCACATCTTCAATTTTTCCTTCTACGGTAATTTTTGCTTCATATTCGGGCTGCACTTTGTCCCAGCCAATCCAACGGGGAAGCACGGTAGCATTGGTTTCCTTCTCAAACCAAGTGTTGGGTATATAGAACTTATTTTCTTTTCCATCTGTCGTGTATACCGAAAAGTCAAGTGGCATGTGCATTCTTTTTTTTCTTTTGAAAGTGATGATGTACTCATTCTCACCTTTCCCTTTTTTAACGGATTTAATACCGTAATCAATGGATTTTCCGGTTTCGAGCCACTGGTCGAAAAACCAGTTCAAGTCCACTTTGGTGTAATTGACAAATGATTTTCGTAAGTCATCAAAATACGGATGGCAGATTTTCCATTGTGCGAAGTAATTTTTCATGGCTTTGTAAAAAAGCTCATCACCCAAAACATATTGCAAATTGTAGAGCATTACAGCCGTTTTGTAATATACATGACGATAGCCGCCCCCATGTCGCAGTGCCCCATTAAACCCGTCAGAATGAATGTTGAGCGGGGGCGCTTCACCTTTGATTGCGTCTTGCAAGTAGCGCCTGTAGGCCACCCGTTCGCGAACAATGGTCGGTTTTCTGAATTTCTTTTTATACCACGATTTCTCCGGCACGGTAATAATAGTATCCCCGTCAATTATGCTCTGCCCCCACGCAGTGAGAAATTGCGTGAACCCTTCATCGAGCGATGCGCGGTAGGTCTCGTTGTTGCCAATTTGCCCGAAAAACCAATTATGGCCGATTTCATGCACGAGCAGCCCGCGGTATCCGGGATCGTAGCCGCCATCAAGTGTGAGCATTGGGTATTCCATGCCATCACGGGCGTCAGCCACAATCATTTTGTGGTAGGTGTACATGCCGAAATCTTCTGAAAATATCTTGATGATTTTAGCAGCATATTCAGCAGCATTTTGCCATAAAGAGGCATGATGCTCTTGTGCCAAAGAGTAGCATACGTAGTCGTTCCATTTGGCTTCGCCAATGCGGTAGGTCGGATCAGCAGTAAAGGCAAAATCGTGCACGTTTTCGGCATGGTATTTCCATGTTTTCCGCACTTCAGAATTGTAGGTGATAATTTCAGATGGCCGTGAGCCCCACGGCTTTTGCTCAAAATTTTTGATGTCTAATTTTTTGCGAAGGTCTTCGGGAAGAACTTCATCGCGGTTTTGCAAAAATCCCGTTGCCTCTACCACAAAATGGTTGGCAAAAGTGAGCTCCACATCAAAAGTGCCGAAATCACCGTAAAATTCACGTCCCAAATGTTGGTCGGTCGTCCAGCCGAACTTGCGGTCATAAACCGAAATACGAGGATACCAATGTACGCCATCATAGTGCCGGTAACGTACATCACTTCTGTCGCTTCCGTATGATTGAAACGTTTTCATGCGTCTGCGCACTCCGCCCTCGCCATCGAAATAGGTAAGGAAATCAACATCAAAAGTGATGGATTCTCCGCTTTTGAGCGCCTCGGGCAGCATCACCTTCAAAATCGTGTTGTCAAGTTCGGTTTTGACTTCTTCCCCATTGACCGTCAATTTGACAATTTCAGTGCCTTTTTTTTCAGACTCATATTTGCCGTAATGCGGTTTTTTCTTGTTGTTTTTCTGCAAATTATCGTAATAAGCATCTGGCTGGAAAGCATTTTGATATAGGTGAAAGAAAACGTGCGTTAAATCATGAGGTGAGTTGTTGTAGTAAATGAGTTTTTCCTGCCCTGAAATGATGTTGGTCTTTTCGTCAATATTGGCTTTGATGTTGTAGTGTACATCTTGCTGCCAGTAGCCATCATACGGCTTGCGGTTTTTCCAGTAATCTGGGTTGTCTTTACTTTGAAATGTGCTGGGAGGGTGAAGAGGGTCGTAGGATTGGGAAATCGCATTGAATCCTATCAAAATCAATACTAAAAACAAGCTTTTTTTCATCGGATTTGATTTGAATGTGGGCGAAAATACAATTTTTTACTTTTGTCAAAAGAAATGCGGGATGGATGGCAAATTCTATTAATCAACGGATAATTAAGTGCACTGACTGTTCGCGATTGTCGGCATATCTTCGTGAAGTAGCACAAAAGAAAGTAAGGCGTTTTAACCATTGGAATTACTGGGGAAAACCGGTTCCGGGCTTTGGCGATGAAAAGGCAAAAGTGCTTATCATCGGGTTGGCGCCAGCCGCACATGGTGCTAACCGAACGGGCAGAATGTTCACGGGTGATTCTTCAGGTGATTGGTTGTACAAAGCACTGTACGAAACGGGCTTTGCTAACCAGCAGGAAAGCAATGATATTGATGATGGTTTAGTGTTGAAAGACACTTACATCACTTCCATAGTGAAATGCGCTCCACCGCAAAACAAACCGACAAGTGAAGAAACGAAAATGTGTGCTCAGCATCTTCATCAAGAACTATTGTTTTTCAAGGATGTCAAAGTCATTCTTTGCCTTGGCGGGCTTGCTTTTTATCAGTATTGCCGTATCGAAGGGTTAAAGGGATTGAAATTCTTTCATAAAGCGAAATATGAATTGGAAGGAGGACAAATTCTGATGGCATCCTATCATCCCAGCAGGCAAAATACGCAAACAGGGCGGTTGAAATGGGTAGAGTGGGTGAGTGTATTTGAAGAAGTGAAATTATTGATTTGATGATTAGCGAATGAATTATTAGAGATTCACTTAACTCAATTAATCGAATTCATTTTTTCACCTTTTGCTCTTTTAATGCTCGCATTCAATTCAAAACCAATCAATAAAATTGTTGAATTCAGATTTATCCAAAGCATAATCACGATTAACGTACCGATAGAGCCATAGAGCTTGTTGAACTGCCCGAAGTTGTTTACATACCATGCAAATCCAAGCGAAGTAATGATTGTAAGTACAGCCGCCAATGTTGAACCGGCTGAAAGAAATCTCCATTGTTTTCGCTTGATGGCTCCTAGGTAATAGATAAAGGAAATCGAAAAATAAAAGAGCGCCAAAATCACCAGCCAGTTGCTGCCGTTCAGCAAATAATAGCTGACTTTGCTTTCGAGAATGCCTTTTTCGAGTAACAAACTCAAAGTCATTTTTCCGAAAATGATGAGTGAAACGGCTGCCATTACCAATCCTGCAAGAATAAAAATTAATGCAATGGAAATGAGTCGTTGTGAAAGCAGGTTGCGCTTTTCGGTAATGTGATGTGATTGGTTGAACGCACCAATCATGGCGTTGATGCCGTTGGTGGCGAAATACATCGTAAGCAAAAAACCGAACGAAAGCAGACCTCCCCGCTGGTTGGTAATCAGATCTTCGATGGTGGTTTTGGTCAGCATGTATGCCTCATTGGGTAAAAAAGTTTCAAGTTGCATTAAGAGTTGCTCCCTGAAGTTTTCCACCGGCACGTATGGAATCAATGTGAAAAGAAAAATGATGCCGGGGAAAAGCGCGAGAAAAAACTTGAAAGACATCGAAGCTGAGCGCGTGTTGATGGCGCCTTTTTGAAAACCTTCCCAAAGAAAAATGGAAACTTCATAAAGCGATAGTCCTTCAAAGCCGGGTAGGATGATTCTTTGAGCTGCCTTTTCGAGGCCAACTACCGGTGGTGAGTTGCGTATATTTGTTTTGAGTTTTGCGAGCACTATTTCACAGCTTTCAAACTTAAATCCAGGCTTTTAATGTGATGAGTCAGCGCGCCTACTGAAATGTAGTCAACCCCACACTCTGCATACTGGCGAATGGTTTCTAACGTAATGCCACCCGATGATTCGGTTTCGTATTGTCCATTTATTAACACCACTGCTTTCGTTGTTTCTTCAAAAGAAAAATTATCGAGCATGATGCGGTTGATGCAACCGGTAGCAATGATTTCTTCTACCTCTTCCATATTTCTCGCTTCCACTTCAATTTTTAAATTCAAATTGTTTTTGGAAAGGTAATCTGCAGTTTTTTTAATTGCCGCATTAATACCCCCTGAATAATCAATGTGGTTGTCTTTTATCATGATCATGTCAAAAAGCCCGAAGCGGTGGTTTTCGCCTCCGCCAATTTTTACTGCCCATTTTTCTAACATCCGGAAGCCAGGGGTGGTCTTTCGCGTGTCGAGAATTTTAGTTTCCAGCCCTTTTAATTTTTGTACGTATTGATGCGTTGAAGTGGCAATGCCACTCATGCGTTGCATGCAGTTGAGCACCAGCCGCTCGGCTTTGAGGATGGATTGGGCGCTTCCTTCAACTTCAAATGCAATATCACCTTTTTTTATTGTGTTTCCATCAATCAAAAAAGGGGCAAATTTCAGTTGCTTGTCAACTTCTTTAAAAATCTTTTTGGCTACTTCCATTCCAGCCAAAACACCACCTTCTTTCACGAGCAGTTCGGCTTTTCCCGTAGCTGCATCAGGAATACAGGCCAGCGATGTGTGGTCGCCATCTTCCACATCTTCCTGTAAAGCATTGGTGATAAAAAGGTCTAAATCTGAAAGTGAAATCTGCATGAAAACTACTCGTCTGAATCAATCCTCAATTGCTGGATGTAATGTGAGTCGTTGGTTTTTTTGAGATAAAATGATACACGGAAGCTGCCGCTGGATGTTTCGAGGTTACCAATGGAATATTGGAGACCCGATTTAGATGTTCCCTGGTGAATAATGCTGAATGATTTGGGTTGGTGTGCATTAAAAAAATCTTTCATTACCTTTTCGGCTTTGGCTTTACTGTAGGTATCTTCGTTGTCATTAATTGAAATGTCCACACTTGTGCTGAAATTTTTGGCGAGCTCTTTGGCGCTGCCCATTTTAAAGGCCGTAACCATATGCTCTGTGACACTTTGAGAAAAGGCAAAAAGCGAGTAAATTGAAATAAGTGCGGCAAGAATTAGTTTTTTCATGAGAAAAAGTTGGGCAAAGATTGCGCCAAAGCGTAAACAAATTTACTATTTTCAACCCAAAATTGTAAATTAATGAATGTGAAACTATTAGTGGTGGGAAAAACGCAGGAGCAATACCTCAAAACAGGTGTGTCTATTTACGAGAAGCGCCTGAAGCATTATGTGAATTTTGAAATACAAGTGATTCCGGAGCTAAAAAACGCAAAAAACCTGAGTGAAAATGAATTAAAAAAACGGGAAGGTAAATTAATTTTGAAAAAGCTGGAAACGTTTGATACTGCTGTTTTGCTTGATGAGCGGGGCAGTCATTTTTCTTCTGTACAATTCTCTAATTTCTTACGAAAGAAAATGAATTCGGGCATTAAAAACCTCGTGTTTGTAATTGGCGGGGCTTACGGGTTTTCGGATGAAGTTCAAGAAGCTGTGCGCGAAAAAATGTCACTTTCAAAAATGACTTTTTCGCATCAGATGGTACGGTTGTTTTTCGTGGAACAATTATATCGGGCAATGACAATTTTGAA
Organism: Flavobacteriales bacterium; assembly: GCA_002746335.1. Taxonomy (GTDB): domain Bacteria; phylum Bacteroidota; class Bacteroidia; order Flavobacteriales_H. Next base: position 11,706 of record NVWW01000050.1, read on the forward strand.
AAGGGAGAGGTACCATCATTGATTTTCTTCAAGCAGAGCGAGCTGCCATTTCCAAGCAGAGGCCATCATGTCTTCGAGTGAATATTGCGGTTTCCATCCGAGCAGTTTTTCAGCTTTTGTATTATCGGAATAAATTGCTTCTACATCCCCAGTCCTTCGCGGACCGGTTTCATAATTCAGCTTAACGCCCGTTGCTTTTTCAAATGCGTTAATAACTTCCAAGACAGTAACTCCCTGCCCAATTCCTAGATTGAACACCTCATGATTTTTTTCGTTTTTGCCGTCAATCAAATATTGAAGCGCTTTTACATGCGCATCGGCAATATCGGAGACGTGAATATAATCACGAACGCAGGAGCCATCGCGGGTTTTATAATCCGTTCCATGAATGAACAGTTTTTTCCGCAGCCCAGCAGCGGTTTCAGTAATGATGGGTACCAGATTGTCTGGTGTTTTCATCGGAACTTCACCTATTTTGCCTGATGTGTGAGCACCAACTGGATTGAAATAACGCAAAGAAATAAAGCTTATTTCAGGATTAACTTTGGCAAAATCTTCGATGATTTGTTCCCCCATTTGCTTTGTAGTGGCATAAGGAGATTGCGACTTATTCATGGGTGTATTTTCAGTTACCGGTAACTTTTCCAAATTCCCATAAACAGAGCATGAAGATGAAAAAATAAAATGTGGGATGTTGAATTCTTTAGCACATTTTAACAAATTGAGCAATGAATTGAGGTTATTATGGTAATATAGTAAAGGGTTTTGAATTGATTCGGGCACGGTTTTGAAAGCSGCAAAGTGGATGATGGCTTTAATRTCAGAGGTCTTTTCGAATAAGCTTTTTGTATCTTCAAACCGCGTAAGATCAATTTCGGAATTTTTGATGCTTTTGCCTGTTATAGCCGCTATTCTTTCAAATGTCTTTGGTGTGGAATTACAGAAATTGTCAACAGAAAAAGCTTCAAAATTGCTTCCGTTTTCCAATTCAATAATGGTGTGTGAGCCGATGTAGCCGCCCCCGCCTGAAACTAAGATTTTCATTAGATGTTTAAGATTAAGAAGGGGGTAAAAATAGAAATATTAATTAGAAAGAGTATCGAATAATGGGGCTGGAGGTTTAGAGCAAAATCTCAAATGAATCTGCAACTAAATAGTGCAATATCGTCAATATAGGGCATTTTGCCTTTGTGGAGTTCAAGCTTAGCGAGGATTTTTTGGTTGATATTTTCCATTGAGCGCGTGTGATTGGCTTCTACTACTTCTTTGAGCTGTTGTACTTCAAAAGGATTTTCATCTTCATCTTCCAATTCAACAACGCCATCAGTATAACATACTATCAATGAATTGGGTGAAACCTTCACTTCGCCCTCATCAATGGAGGGAACTTCATCAAACATGCCCAGTCCAGTGCAGCCGATATTGAGTTGGTCAAAAGTGATTCCGTTTCGCAAAAGGGGTGGGTTATGACCCGCATTGATGTATTTCAACACTCTTTTTTTGATGTTGTATTTCGCTATGAAAAGTGTGATGAATTTTTCTCCTTTAGCGCTTGACATTACATTTTGATTTAGGCTCTCTGCAATTTCCTTTAGCGAAGTTTTGTAATTGACCAATGCGCGCAGGTTGGCCTGGAAATTGGCCATTAACAGAGCGGCAGAAACGCCTTTCCCCGAAACATCCGCAAGACAGAAGAGAACTTCATCTTTGTTAAGTTGAATAAAATCATAATAATCGCCACCCACTTGCTGRTGAGGTTGATAATGGGCAGCAATTTGCAGGCGTTCATTGTTCGGAAGCGAGCTGGGGAAAAGCATTGCTTGCATTTCYTTTGCCAGTTCCAATTCTCGTTTTAAGCGTTCTTGATGKATGATTTCATTCGTTAACCGCTTGTTTTCRATGGCAACGATAATGATGTTGGTCAGCGTTTGAATAAACGGCATGTGCTTGATGATGGGGCTGATGCGGATTTCCTGYTCATCCAAATCGCCAAGCAGCAGGTAAGCCAAAGGCATGTCTTTGTGATATACAGGAATGGCAATATCAAATGAATTGAGGTGTTCTTTTGAAGATGATTCGATAACCGTAATTTCTTTGATGTGTAGCAGGTCGCGCTCAACGTTGAAGTGCTTTTCACTGCCCCTTGCCCCGTATTTCAATACGCAATCCCAATGCTTGCCGTTGTTGCTAAACAAGATAACACTGCCGATGTTGAGTTGGTTTCTCAAAATGAATTCAAACAAACTGARAAGCTTATCGCTTGACAGGTTATTATTGATGGCTTTGGTGATTTCAAGCAGGGTGTTGAGCTTGAATTCCTTGAGCCTTAGTCTCTGATAACTTCTTGATTTTGAGCTAACTTCAGTCATTTTGCCAGTAGTGAGAATTCTGAAAAATCTAAAGTAGAACTATTTTTTTTAATGAACAGCAAAAAAATATCGTTTTAGTTTGTTATCCTAATTAAATTTCATCCAGTTTTTTTACAATTTCCGGTAATTTTCTAATTGCAGCCGCTTCTTTCCATTTTTTACGCGCCTCTTCTGCGGGGCTGCCAAAATAAGTGATATTGCCTTCCAATGATTTGCTAATTCCCGATTGCGCAAGTACAACTGCTCCCTTTCCAATGGTTATATCACTACTCACTCCAACCTGCCCCCAAAGCGTTACATCATCTTCAATTTTAACCACGCCTGCTATACCCACTTGTGCTGCAAAGAGGCAGTTTTTCCCAATCACGGTATCGTGCCCAACATGAACCAAATTGTCTAATTTAGACCCTTTTCCAATCACGGTTTCACCTGTTACGCCTCTATCAATCGTGCAATTGGCTCCTATTTCCACATCATCTTCAACAATCACTTTTCCACACGAAAGCAATTTGTCATAACCTTCAGCCCTTTTTTTGTAATAAAACGCATCACTGCCGATAATTGTATTTGCATGGATGATAACATTATCGCCAATTATGGTGTTGTCATAAATAGAGACGTTGGAATGGATGATACAGTTGCTTCCAATCTTTACATTGTTACCGATAAAAACATTTGGCTGAACAATCGTGCTGTTGCTAATTTCTGCACTTTCACTGATAGTTTTTTCGTTTTTTTTGAATGATGAAAAATGCTGGATGAGCTTGTTGAAATCCCTGAAAGGATCATTGGAAATAATCAACGCTTTCCCTTCGGGGCAATCCACTTTTTTGTTTATGAGAACACTAGTGGCCTTTGATTTCAGTGCCTTTTCATAATATTTCTGGTGGTCAACAAACACCAAATCTCCTTGTTCAACCACATGGATTTCGTTCAATCCTGTAATTGGAAAATTATCTTCCCCAACAAATTCAGCGTCAATGATGATCGCAATTGATTTAAGTGTTTGGGGTTGAGAAAATTTCATAATATTCGTTTCGCTGTTATTTGCGATTCCACGTAATTCAATAGAATGACTACCGAATGACCATTGAATAACCATCGAATGACGGTCAAAGGCCGAATAACAATCGAATTAATTTCATGCCCGTTCTGCATACTGTCCCGTTTTGGTATCCACCTTAATCCTTTCTCCTTCATTGATGAAAAGAGGTACTTTCACTTTAGCGCCTGTTTCAAGTGTTGCAGGTTTTAACGTATTCGTAGCTGTATCACCTTTTACACCTGGCTCTGTGTAAGTCACTTCCAATTCAACCATCGGTTTCAGCTCGCATGAAAGTGGTTTTTCTAACTCTGCATGGAACAAAATTTCGACTTCATCGCCTTCTTTGAGAAATTGAGGTGCGTTAATCAATTCCTTCTGAATGAAAATTTGGTCGTATGTTTTGGCATTCATAAAATGATAGCCGGAATCATCATTGTAGAGGTACTGGTGATTGCGCCTTTCCATCCTCACCGTATTGATTTTCACTCCTGCCGTAAAGGTATTGTCGAGCACTCTGCCTGTTGTTAAGTTCTTCAGCTTGGTGCGCACAAATGCCGGGCCTTTTCCCGGCTTCACATGCTGGAACTCTACAATAGTGTATAGGCCGTTGTTGTACTCGATGCACAGCCCGTTACGAAAATCTGATGTTGTTGCCATTTTTTAGCTATTAGTTGATAGTCAATTATTAGTAGAAAGCGTCAAAAATAAAAAATACCTTAGTTTTTGAAATTTTCAATATTCAATGGTTGGGTACAAAAAGCATGTTCGTGTTGTTGCTGGTTAGAACAAACAATAACCAAGCGGTTTTTTYGATATTGTTCGATGAGGCTTTGATACCATTCAATACCGCTTTTGTCCAAATTGCTGCATGGCTCGTCAAGTAATAACAACGGTGTATTGCTCAAAATTGCCAACCCGAGTTTTACGCGCTGTTTCATGCCTGATGAAAAGTTTTTCAAAGGTTTGTTTTTGGCGTTTTCAAGGCGAAGAATTTCAATAATTTTTTCTATTGAAAGGTTTTCAAAAAAAGACTTGAACGCCACATGGAATTTGAGCATTTCTTCCAATGTATATTCTTCAATCAACTCCAGATAAGGCGCTGCGAAACTCAAYTGCCTGAATATATTTTCAATTTCAATATGATGTCCATTTGTTGAATATTCAATTTTACCACCTGATGGCGAAATAGTTCCTGAAATCAGTTGCAACAGCGTAGATTTTCCCGAACCATTTGCTCCTAAAATCACACAGGGATTTTCTGCAGAGAATTCAAAATTAACATTTCTGAAAATCCATTGGGTATTATAGCGCTTGCTGATGTTTTGCAAAGTGATTTTCATCCCGCCAAAAGTAAGCATTGGTTGTTGATTATCACTTCAGGAAGCAGATGAATAAGGTGCCGGCAGTTGCAAATTTGAGGTTTAACTAGGCGTTGCTACTTTTTATAATATGAGGTTTTGGTTTGGAACTGTAAAGTTAAATGTACAAAAATGAGAAAAGTAAGTTTTTTGGAGATTTTTCTTATGATTTTACCTGTCCAGCATCATGCTCCATGCCAAAAACCTATCTTTGAACCGCAATGGCGAGGCGGATTCGACTGTACCTGTTCGGGATAGTGTTGGGGTGTTTTTTGGTGTATTTCACACTGATAAAAGACCGTGACCGAAATCTGATGGGATGGCTCCCCAACGAGCAAATATTGCAGAAACTAAAGAACACAGAATTGGTAATTAATGGTAAAAATGAGTGCTTGCAGTGCCTTGGTATCGACAGCGTTTTTTTTGAATATTTGTTTGAAGAAGGAGATGTGATTATCTCTGAAAGCTCACCGCGAGCTGAGCCGAAGATTTATGTTTTGGAAGTCGAGGGCGTTGCCGGAAACACATATAAATTGACTTTCGCACTGAGTGAAGTAAAAAGCGAATTAATTGCCATAAAAACCGAAAATGAGCAACAGCAGCAGTGCAATTGCGATTGATTTGAAATACAAAGCATTCACGACCAGCGTGTGTGTCTACCTGAGTGGAGGGAGTAAATGAATCTTGAAAAAATACAAGCCAGCGATTACCCTATTTTTATCGGGCGCAATGTGTTTGTCGAATTCCACGAGTTTTTGGTGACCAATTATGCCAAATCAAAAAAATTCATTTTGGTGGATGAAAACACCCACAGGCATTGCCTCAAAGCGATTGATTTGGAAGTGCCCCATCTGCAAAATGCTGAAATCATTGCCATTGACAGCGGAGAGGAAAACAAAAAAATCGAAGTGGCTATCGGCCTTTGGGAAACTCTTATTGACAGAGGTGCAGATCGACAATCATTGCTCATTAATCTTGGAGGTGGCGTAATTGGCGATTTGGGTGGTTTTGTAGCGTCCACCTTCAAGCGAGGCATTGATTTCATTAACTTGCCAACTACATTGCTTGCCATGGTTGATGCATCGGTGGGCGGTAAGGTGGGCATTGATTTCCAGCATTTAAAAAATCAAATTGGCGTTTTCAGCAATCCTAAAGCCGTTTTTATTTACCCTAAATTTTTGAAAACGCTCGATCGCATGCATTTGCTTTCAGGCTTTGCAGAAGCCATCAAACATGCACTGATATATGATGCGGAATTTTGGGAAGATGTTCAAAAAGCAGAACTGACCAATCGTTCGAGCGTCACGAAAATCATTCTGCATTCGGTGGAAATCAAAAACGATATCGTAAACGAAGATTGGCAAGAAAAGGGAGCGCGTAAAACGCTCAATTTTGGTCACACCATCGGGCACGCCATAGAAAGTTATTTTCTCGAAGAAGGTGATTCCATTTTGCACGGAGAAGCCGTAGCTATTGGTATAGTTTGCGAAGCATATATTTCGCATAAAACTATGGGAATGAGCGAAAAACAATTGGAAGTAATTACTTCGTTTATTAATGCCAATTATGAGCATTATTCCTTCAGCCAGCGGATGTATCATCGTTTCATTGAATTGATGAAAAGTGACAAGAAAAATCAGCATGGCCAAATCAATTTTACACTGCTAAAGGAAATCGGCCAGGCTGAAATAAACCAGACTTGCAAATCAGATACCATCATTGAGGCGCTGGACTACTACCGCAGCAGCGCTATTTGATTCAAGATGATTTACCACATTTCAAAAGCTGACAAAATCCTAAAAGGCACCATTTCCTTACCTGCATCCAAAAGTATCAGTAACAGGGTGTTGGTTATAAGGGCTTTGTGTGATGATGATTTTGAAATCTATAATCTCTCTGAAGCAGAAGACACTGAAATTCTGAAATCGGAAATTAGCACACATTGTGGGAAAAAACTGGAAATTAATGTTGGAGCTGCCGGAACTACCATGCGTTTTCTCACAGCTTATTTTGCAATTACTGAAGGGCTAATCGTTTTGACAGGTTCTGAAAGAATGAAAGAACGTCCCATTGGCATTTTGGTAGATGCGTTAAAGCAATTGGGCGCTAAAATTGAATACACTGAAAAAGAAGGATTTCCGCCAATAAAAATTGAAGGCCAAAAGCTACATGGTGGGAAAACTATTATTGATGGCAACGTGAGCAGCCAGTATATTTCTGCTCTTTTGATGATCGCTCCAAAACTTAAAAACGGATTGACACTCGAACTTAAAGGCGAAATCGCCTCGCGCCCCTACATTGAAATGACGCTGAAAATAATGGAACACTTCGGGGTGAAATCCAATTGGATTGGAAATACGATTGAAGTTTTAGAGCAAAAATACATAGCAAAAGATTTTACGGTTGAATCTGATTGGAGCGCAGCATCTTATTGGTGTGAAATGGCTGCATTTTCGGATGAAACTGACATCATATTAATAGGCTTGAAAAAAGAAAGTTTGCAGGGAGATGCCGTTGTGGCTGAAATTTTCAGGCAGTTTGGTGTAGAGACAGATTTTTTAGATGGGGAGATACGTTTAAGAAAGAATTCAGAATTCAGAATTGAGAATTCTGGATTGAGAATGGATTGTTCAGCCTTCCCCGACCTTGCCCAAACATTGGCCGTTACTTGTGCAGGGTTAGGAGTTTCAGTAGAATTGACTGGGTTGCAAACTTTGCGTATCAAAGAAACAGACCGTTTGCAAGCATTGAAGAATGAATTGGAAAAATTTGGCGTTGAAGCTGAAATTATCAGTGATAGCAAGTTAGATATTAAAAGTCCCAAACTCAAAACTTCAAACTCAAAACTTCAAACTTACGCTGACCACCGCATGGCTATGGCTTTTGCTCCACTGGCTTTAAAAGTAGGGGAGATAAGCATTAAAAATCCCGAAGTGGTGAATAAGTCCTATCCTTCTTTTTGGGATGATTTGAAAAAAACCGGATTTGAAATTAATGAAGCTTAAAACTTCCATCCCACACCAAACGAAGGGAATGAATTAATCTCAAGTTCCTCGTTTTGGGGTCTGGTATTGTTAGTGAACAACAGCGGAACGATAATATCTAAATCGTAATAAAGATTTTTCTTTTTTATGAATTTATGCTCCATGCCAGCGCCAACGCTAAACCCACGAACAACATATTGTTTGTTATCTTCAAGATAGGCTCCATTTACTCCGTAGCTTGCGCTTAGCCGAATGCGGATGTTCTTCTCAGGCTTCATGAAATAACCGCGCATGCCGATGGTATATCCGATCGCTCCTTTCACATCTCGTACAAAAGCAACATAACCGATACCTGCGTGGGCTGAAACGTATGCTGAACCTATTTCCCCGTTAATACCCAAAAAACCATAAGGTATGCCGTAACCTGTTTTTACTCTTCGGAAGGGGTCCATCTTCATTTTTCCAGCAACCATATGGTGCGTGTCAATTTGGGAAAAGCCATGAAGGAATAATCCAAAAGAAAAGAATAAGGGAAGCAGGTTTTTTGTCATTTCAAACTTGGTGAATTGTCATTTCGAACGAATGTGAGAAATCTTTATTCCGAATGACATTTGGTGCTTCAGAACTTAAACTTCACCTGCGCCTTTATTTCACTTTTGGTATTGCCATTGATTTGTTCAAGTCCCGAGCCGAACGTGTTGCTGTCTTTTTTGTACCACTGTGCCCAGCGAAGCCACACATCAACGCCTTTGATAACACGGTATCTGAGGGTAAGTTGCGTGCGCATGCCTTTGCCGTAATAAGCAGGAACAGAGAAAGAATAAAGCACGTTATTTTCGTAGGCGTAAACACGTGCATCATAAGAATCGGTGTCAAACAACCCATAACGGAAAGTAAACGACAGTGGGCTGTTCTTCGCTTTGTACATTACATCTTGGTAAACCAGAAAGCCATCATCATTTTGGTTAGCTCCTCTTTTGTAATTAACCAATTCCACCCGGTTTCGCAGCTTGATAGCATCTGAAATTTTATAGGTGAAATTGAACCGCAAGTTTCGCTTGTCGGTCGGTTCAAGGTAGTCAATGCCATCGGTGGCATCTTTCGTGTTGAGTTCTTTGATTTCTTGTTTGAAACGCAAGTATATCTCCAGTTTTTTAGATGGCTTAAACGTGAGCTGACCCAAATAATCCACCCCGTCAGAAGGCGCATCCACTTGGTTTTTCAGCCATGGAAATTTGAATTTGTCAAAATAGGCCGAAAGAGTAAAATGCTTAAAGGGCTTGCATTCCATGCCCAAATAAATTCCTTCTTCATTGTAAGCAGTGCTTTCGCGAAGCGCATTAGCAGCAATATAACGGTAATTCCTTCCGTAATTTCGGTAAATGGCAGACAATGATAGCTTCGGATCCAAAGTCATCAATACTCCGTAAAGTTGTGCCAAGCCCCCATTTTCGCTGCGTGCCACTTCCCCGAAAAAGTTGAAATTTTGAAAAATGTAGTTGTAATCCAACCCTAAAACAAGGTTACGGCTCAAATCATTTCCCGAGTAGCGGAACTGGTTGTAGGGCCTAATGTCCGGTTGAAAATCAGCGGTGTAGGCCAGTTGCGCGGCTGTAAGTCCCACTTCTAATTTTTTGCCCTTGTAGGCCGCATGACCGCCATAAATGTTCATGCCAACGGAATTCTTTTTGTCCAATTCACCCGGAGTGCGATGAGTTCCTGCACTGCTTCCCCCGCTGAAGCCTGTAATTTCGCCCGTTGTGGTATCAAGCTCCGAAATGGTCGCGTCCAATAGGTTGTAGGAATAGAACCCCGTTACTTCAACCCCTTTAATGTTATAAGTGGCTGCAGCACCCCTCAAAAACAGGTCGTTGATGGAATTCTCATTTACCGAAGTGTAGGGCTTGATGCCCATTGGGTTCTTTTTCACATTCATCACATCGGCTGATTTGCCGAAAGCACGGCTTGTCCACAGCGTTACACCCTGCCCGAATTGCAGCAGGTAATCGCCCACCACCAGGTGTTTCAGGTTGTTGAAGCCCCGCATGTAAAAATGAGCTGAATAGAAATCAAAGCCGTAGGGTTGGTTACTACCTAAAAACTGTTCGCCAGCATCTTTTTCAGCCGTAATTCCGAAACTGATGTTGTTGCTGTACTTGAAGCGGTAGCGAGCATACAACTTGTCGGGGCTGCCGAGGTAGCGCTTGTTGGGTTTGGCGGCCAGCGTGGAATCGTCAATGGGTGAGTACCCTTCTTGTTCTTCCAAAATACGTGTGTGCCGAATGAAGAGTTCGTTACTGCCGTTTTTAAGTACTTCCTTGAACGATACTTTTGGGGTTGTCAAATCGCGGCTGACCTTTACAAAAGGCAGAATGCGCTCGATGACGGCCAAGTCAAAGCCGTCAATAGTTTGCAGCTCGTAAATGGCAATGAGGTTGCCCGTTTTTTCGATGTGCTCCAGCAAGCTGGCAATCTGGATATCGGTGAGCAGGGTGAGTTGTTGCAGGTCTTCTTTTTTGGCGTTGCTGAGGTTCAGCGGGTGGTCGTAGGCATGGCTGAGTTCGTCAAAAAGGGTGGTATAGTCAATTTCTTCGTCTTCGTTTTCTTCGGCAATCATCTCGATGCGCTTTTCAATCACATCGTATTTCTTCGGGTCTGTGATGTCTTGGGCGAATGAAGAATGAAGAATGAAGAATGAAGAATGAAAAAGTAATATGTATTTTTTCCAGTGCATCGCTATTTTCCCTTTTTTACTTTGAAACCAACGGGAATCCTTGGCTTGTTTTCCTGTTGGATCAGTTTTCTAATGGCATTGAATACGATTTCGAATTTTTCATCATATTTTTTTTCTAATTGACTGATCTTTCTGGCTAATTCTTTATTTGTTTCCAATATTTTTCTAACGTGAACAAACGTTCGCATGATAGCAATATTCACATTCACCGCTTTTTTACTTCTTAAAACACTGGAAAGCATGGCAACGCCTTGTTCGGTGAAAGCCATCGGAAGATATTTTGTGTGCTTGCCTCTTCCTTTATTTATCATCACAATTTGTGATGTTAAAGATTCCCATTCTTTCTTGTTAAGTTCAAACATAAAATCTTCAGGAAACCTGTCAATATTTCTGCGAACCTGTTGCTTTAAAGCCCTTGTTTCAACTTCGTAAAGCGCTGCCAAATGGAAATCGAGCATGACTTTGGCTCCCTTGATTAAATAGATATGCTGGGCAATGTCTTCTTCTCTCAATACCAATGCCTTGCTCATAATACTGTTTTATTTAAGGGTATCACAATTTGTGATACCTTTTTTTGATCGGTGATGTCTTGAGAGAATGAAAAAGTACAAATATGTAGGGTTTTGATCGCATGTTTGGTTTAACGGTTTGGATAAAACATCTGGCTTAGAGCGGGGCTTTGCGCCAATATGCTTTATGCATTGTTAGCTACCGGTTTTATTTTTTTCTTCCTTTTTTCTCAGAATATGATATACTTCCATAAGTATTGCATTTTCTACGTTGATAATTGCATTTTGCATTATCGTCATGTCGTGGTATACCATTTCTTGGTTCTGCCCCCATGTCTCACCAATTAATCCAGTTAGGTCAAGCGTTAGTTCCGTTGTCATTGGATTCATCGTGTCAGGCAACGCGGTGATTATTTGTTCAAATTCCGTTACCTTTTCTTTCAGTTTTGAAGGAGTTATTGTGGGAATCTCTCCTAAACTGTTTTTTAATGTGTCAATATCGTTGAGTAGGATTTCACTTGCTCTTTTAAGCTCAAAGGCTTGGTTCCAATTTGCTCGATAAATTTTTGGATTGAGAATTTTTGCCCTATCAAAGAACATGTATAAATTGTCAAGGTTGTCTTGAGCTTTCTTGTTTTGTAAGGCAAGTCTGATTGTCCTTTCTCGAAGGTCGCGTGGATAGTTTTCTTCAGCGTTCTCGTTGATACACCCTATCAATGACAAGGCCAATAACAATGTAAAAACTCTACTCAAGAATTTCCTTTTTTGCATGACGCACAACTGTTGTATAAACAATATGTATCGTTTATTTACATTGTAATTACTGCTCACTCAATCCGATAACTCAGTGCCACCTGCGGTGAATAACCCAATACGGGGTGCACCGAAGAAGCAATATCTAAACGCAGCCCCTTGTAATCCAGCCCGAAACCAAATGAATACACAAAGGGGTTGCTTGCCACGCCCGCCCGCAGGTATAGCATTTCCAGTATATGGTATTCCAGCCCTGTTTTTACAATGACTTTTTGGTCAATGTCTTTCTCGGTTTCAAAGGCAAGGAAAACCTTATCGGAGAACTTATAGTCCAGCCCTACGCGCATAATGGTGGGGATGCGCTCATTGTCAAAATCAGCCAGTTTTGTGCGACTGAGGTTAAACACGTGCGCACCCAACGTGAGGTTGTCTAACAGTTGTGCCCGCAACCCGATTTCGCCTGCCACACTGCCTTTGCTGCCGTAATTCTCAGCAATTCGGGTGCGCAAATAATCCAGTTGAATGCCTACCGAGAAATTGTCTCCGAACTTGCGCGCATAAGCCAGCCCGTACTTGCTTTCACTGTAATTGGAATACCCGAAGGAAAAGGCGCTTACACCAATGACCCCGCCTTTTACGGGCAGGGCGAATACTCCGCCTTTCAGTCCGAGTTCGCTGAGTGAGAAACGGCTTTCGTAAAAAATCCCTGCTGAAATGTTTTCCACATAGGCCAACCCGGCCTGGTTGTGATGTGCCGCCCACAGGTCGGTCAGTGTWACAGATGCGTTACCAAGCCCGGCCGAACGTGCGCCAATRTGATGGTTGTCGCCATAGGCAAAGGAAGCCCCTCCCCAGCYCKCYCCAAAGGGAAGAACGAAAAGGAAAAGMAGAACAAATGCCCACCGGACATTTGAGCCAGCTTGTGACATAGCAATTGTTTTCTTCATAATTGACARCTTAAATTCACGCTTAAAAGTACAATAAAAATTAATYGAGGCAAATATGGCAATAAAAACCCCCGCTCTGATGAACGGGGGTTTTTAGTCGCGAGAGAAAATTGATATTATTCAATCACTACCTTCTTCACGGCAATTCCACCATTTGTAATTATTTGCAAGTAGTAAATACCTGAGGGCTGACCTGAAAGATCAATTTCAATTGATGATTGGTGATTGGCCTGTCCYGATATATCTTGAGTTGATGGTTGATGAACAACTTCGCCTAACAGGTTCAAAACCCTTAATTCAACATTTTCTATTTTCCGTTTTCCATTTTCCATTTTTAATGTAAACACTCCCTCATTCGGGTTTGGATAAACTGTGAATAACGAACTGTGAACTGTGAATTCATCAACGCCTACTTCTTCTCCCACAGTTACATTGGCTGTCGTGGTATTCCCGTTGAAATCGGTTACGGTTACATTGTAAATGCCCGGGCACAATGTCACTGCGGTTGAATCGGTTTGGTTATTAGCATCATCCCATTGATAAGTATAGGGTGGTTCGCCACCGCTTGGCGTTACTGTAGCGGTTCCATCGCAGTTGCCGAAAGTAGCATCGGTAGAAATGATCGCAGCCAAAAGTGGTGAACTGCCAAGTTGCTGTGAAATATTCGAGCGTGATGAGTTGTAGTTCTCTGATGCCTTTGTTGCAGTACAGCCGTTAGGATGTTTGGCCTCAACAAAGTAGCGCAAATCGCTGGTGATGCCACTGGGCGGGAAGTCGGTGTATGATGTATTCGTGCTTGGCAGTGCAGCAATGGAATCCCAGCCGGTAACGTTGGTGTACCGGAAAATGGTATAAGAATTGAAAGAAAACCCTTCGTAATGGTCCCAAATCAGGTTGATGGAACCGGGAATTAACCCGATGCTGAGTGTCAGGTGCATCGTTTTGTGCTCGGTGCTGAGCTGCGATTCTTCTCCGCATGAGTCAACCAATGCTAATTTGTAGCGGTACGATTGAATCAGTGGGTTGGAATTGGGATCCACAAATACGCTCAAAGAACTAATGGGCACGGTTCCCGCAAGGAAATACACACCGCTTTGCGAAGTTTCCTTATATACGTTATAGGCCGCAATGCCTGAAGTAGTGTCTTTTTGCCAAGCAATCAGGTTTCCACCGGTTGCTGTATCCACGCTCACCAGGCAAATGGGGTCGGTAAGTGGAATGGCGGGTGAGATTTCAGCCGTTGCTGTTGCTTCACAACCGTTGGCTCCGATAACCGTAAGATCGTAAATGCCTGCCGGTGCATTGATCAGGTCTTCTGTGCCTGTACCATCTGACCAAGTATAGCTGAATGGGGCTACACCTCCGCTTGTGCTGATGTATATGGAACCTCCATTACCTCCGCAACCCGCATCAACAATGGAATCAATAGCAATTGTTGCACCGCCAACTTCGCTGATTGCTGCTGTCGTAACTGCCATACATCCGTTGGCATCAGTTACCGTTACGATGTAAGTCCCGCTTGTCAATCCTGAATTGGAATTGGCAGTAGCGCCAGATGACCACACATAAGTATAAGGAGAAACGCCACCTGTTACGGAAACCGTAGCACTACCGTCAGCACTGCCACAATTGGCATCAGTTGCTGAAACAGATAAACTGATGGCATCTGGTTCTGAAATGGAAATGCTTTGAACAGCAACACATCCGCCAGCATCAGTAACGTTCACTTCGTAAGGTCCTGCAATAAGATTGAATATGTCTTCTGTGGTGCTTCCGTTTGACCAACTGTAAGTATATGGAGTTGTGCCTGCTGTTACACTCAAACTAATTGCTCCGGTTGAATTTCCGTTACACGTAACATCACTTGTGCTATTGACTGTAACAGATGGGCCACCAACATCGTTGATGGTTGCCAATGCGAATTCAACGCAACTGTTTGCATCCGTTACCGTGACAATATAAATTCCCGAGCCGATGCTGTCTGCCGTTGTTGTTGAGTCACCAGTTGTCCATTGGTAATCATAGGGTGCAGTTCCACCACTTGCTGAAACAGTGGCGTTTCCATCGGTTATTCCGCAGGTTGCATCTGTTGCAGAAATCGTTAAACTTAAAGCGGATGGCTCTGATATTGCAACACTATCGTTGGCTACACAGCCGTTGGCTTCAGTTACGATAACATTGTATGTCCCCGCACAAAGACCTGATGCCATTGCATCGGTTTGTCCGACAAGCGAGCCGCTTGTTTCCCACAGATAGGTGAAGGGAGAAGTGCCTCCGGAGGCGGAAACCGTGGCATTGCCATCGCAACTTTCATTGCATGTTGCATCATTTGAAGTAAATGAAAGCGTAGCGGTTGATGGTGCAGAAACAACAATGTTTTCGGTTTGCGTACATCCGCTGGCATCGGTTACTGTTACCGAATAGGTTCCCGCTGAAAGATTTTGCAAGCTGCCGGAATTAGCGCCATTCGACCACGAATAGCTGAACGTTCCCGATCCGCCAGAAACTGCAATCGCGATAGCTCCTGTTGTATCACCACATGTCACCACATCGGTTACCGTTGATGAAATGGTAATTGCTGCGGGTTGGTTGATGGTGGCATCGCCATTTACAATACAGCCGTTGGCATCGGTTACCGTTACTTCATAAATACCTGCCCCCAGTCCTGAAAGGTCTTCGGTAGTTTCGCCATTTGACCAGTTGTAGATATATGGCAAGTTTCCGCCTGTTACAGTCAGGTCAGCAGCACCGTTATTTGCATCGTAGCAACTGATGTCGGTTCCTGTGATAGTAATTGTGGCTGTTCCCGGAGCGCCAATCACGGCTGTATCAACTGCAGTACAGCTATTTGCGTCTGTAACGATAACGACATATGTCCCTCCGCCAACTAATGTCAGGTTTTGGTTGGAAGAACCATTTGACCAACTGTAGCTATAAGGTGTTGTTCCTCCGGTTATAGTTAAAGCAGCTACTCCGTCATTAGTGCCACATGCGGTTGCATCAGAAGTTGCAATGCTGGTTGCTGGTGGCGTAGGTGCATTGATAGTGACACTTCCCGTTGATATGCACCCGTTGGCATCTGTAACAGTGAGTGAGTAATTTCCTGCGGTTACATTGGTGATGTTTTTTGTAGTTGCGCCATTTGACCATTGATAAGTGTATGGCGAAGCTCCACCTGAAACTGTAACGAGTGCAAAGCCATCATTGGTGCCACAACTGCTTTCATCTGTGCCGGAAATAGAAACAGCAGGTGCACTTGAATTCACAACAGATGCTGTTGCTGTTGCTGTACAGCCGTTGACATCGGTGGCAGTTACTGAATAAGTTCCGAAAGCTAGGTTGCTTGCAGTTGCTGCTGTTGAGCCATCAGACCACGCGTATGAATAAGGCGAAGTTCCGCCAGAGGCGGTTGCAGTTGCAGTTCCGTCTGAACTTCCGCAAGCAGCATTTGTTGTAGTAGTTGTTGCTGAAAGTACAGCAGGGTCAGCCAGAGTGATACTTGCTGTGCCTGTTAAGCCTAAGCTGTCAGTTACAGTAACGGTATATACTCCTGCCGCCAATCCTGAAATATTGGCTGTAGTAGCTGTTGTTGACCAGTTGTAGGAGTACGGTGATGTGCCGCCTACTGCCGATGCTGATGCGATTCCATCGCTATTGCTATTGCAGCTCGGGTTAGTGCTGGTGATGCTTGCAACAGGTCCTAAGCAAGTTCCCGACACAGTGATTTGCGTAGTGAAAGTAGCAGTGTCTCCACACGAATTTTGTACGAATAAGCTGATTGTATAAGTTCCGGTAGCTGTATAAACATGGGTGTTTGCTAATGAGCCGTTTATCGTATCAACGGTTCCATCTCCAAAATTCCAGATGAAATAGTTTCCGCTAACCAGTGAAACAAAACCAATTTCCTGGCATACCGACACGGTTTGGGTTCCATCACCATTTTCTCCTTCAAAAGAAAATCCTTGACCGCCTGTCCAGGATGGCGGAATTAATGATGCGGTGTCAACAATGTAAACGGGTACACCTACACTCGCACTGTTGCCGCAGCCGTTGGTCAATGTGAACGTAGTATTGTATGTGCCTGTATCTGCATAAGCATAAAGCACTACCGGTGAATTGTCAAAAGTGGTGTTGGGAGAGCCGGTGTTTCCATCTCCAAAATCCCATAGATAGCTCACTCCACCTCCATTGGTATAAAAAATGATGGAATCGCCCGGGCAGGCCACTTGTGGTATGGGTCCGAAGTCAAAATCCTGCGGATTGGGAACAACATTGGTTGTGATCAATACGGTTGTTGATGAACTGGCGCTGTTGCCGCAACCGTTTGTAACAGTTACTGTAGCGGTGTATGTTCCGTTAGCAGCATAAATGTGCGAAGGTGATGTGTTATTGGTATCTAAGTTCCCATCTCCGTAATTCCAAACAAAAAAGGATGGAAGCGTGCCATTGTATTTAAATTCCAAGGCATCGCCTATGCAGGCCGTATCGGGCTGTGGATCAATGTTACTTACATTAGCAGATAAGGTATCATATACGTTTATGATCTGAGTAGAAGTATCTGAATTACCGCATCCATTGGTTACGATTAAAGATGCGGTGTAAGTGCCTATACTGCTGTAGCTGTGATAAGTGCGCCCTTGAGTGACGGTAGTGTCGTTTCCGTCACCAAACTGCCAGTAAATACTGCCTGCAACACCTTGTGCGTCAAAAGTAATTTGATCGTTGGGACAGGCTGGAGTTTCCCAAGCGCTGAAAAAGGAATAAGCGGGAGCATTATTTGTGATAACTATATTCTGCGCTATCGTATCATAAATACCGCATTGCTGGTCTTGTGCAATCAGCGTGATGGTGTAAGTTCCTGCTGTAGAATAGGCATGAGTTACATCATATCCACCTGCTGTTGTGCCATCACCAAAATCCCACTCAATGGAGTTATCGTTGGTATTAAATCCGGCATCGAGGTAAATCACATCGCCAGGGCAGGCTGAATCGGGCATAGGGAAGTTGCCCGGAGGGCCGTCAACATTGATGTTTTGGTTATAGCAACCTATTTGATTGTTCAACGCGTCATAACCGCATAGTTGCACATCAAAC
>NVWW01000051.1 GCA_002746335.1 Flavobacteriales bacterium
CACTGTAACCCGAAAAATCACAGTACACCTGGTAGATGAAAAAATACATGGCGAGTATAAGCGTCATACCGCTTTGATTCTCCAAATCGCCAAACACATAATCGAGGTAAACAGCAATCGTATCAGCAATCACCAATTTTTTGAAAAAGCCCCAAAGAATTAATTTTAAGCCATCGAAAATTCTATAAATATCAAAGCCACAGCGCTCTTTTAATTGGGGAATTAAATGTGATGAACGTTCAATCGGTCCAGCTACTAATTGCGGAAAAAATGAAACATAAAGCGCATAATATCCAAAATGCTTTTCTGCCTCTCGTTTGCGTTTGTACACATCAATAGTGTAACTCAACGACTGGAAAGTATAAAACGAAATTCCAATAGGAAGAATCAAATCAAGATTGGAAATCGGGTTGCTTGCGTCACAAAAACCAAGTAATTGGGTAAGACTTTCATTAATGAAATCGAAATATTTGAAAGTACCCAACAACATTAAATCTGCACCCAGCCCGATGGCAAACCAAAATTTACGATTTGCCTCACTTTCAGCATTTCCCATTCTGAGAGCAGAGAGGTATGAAAAAAAAGTGGAGGCGAAAATGAGAATGCCATATTCCGGTTTGAAATACAAGTAGAAAAAGTAGCTCGACAAAAGCAGCAGCAACCACCTGATTTTATGAGGCAAAAAGAAATACAGTAAGGTAATAAGGGGCAGAAAAAGTAGGTATTCAATGGAATTGAAGCTCATCGGATGCCAATTAGCTTTTTCTCAAATTAATAAAGAACAACCGCAAACCCAAAGGCAAGTAGTAATACATACGGGCAAACAAAATGGTATAGACCTCCGCATAAAGCACAAATGGAAAGGTTTTGAGCAACATCCAGCATTTTTCAAGCATGTGGCTTTTTTCTGATTGCTCATAGGCAAATGCTTTACCCAATTTCCCCGATATGAACTCAACAGTTCGAACATCATTTTTGAAAAGCTCGTTCCGCCACACATTAATTCGCTGCTGATGAACAGGCTTCGTCAAATTACCGTGCATTTCGTTAATGATTGCCAGTTCCTTCTGCCCCAATTGTGTTTCACTTTGTTTTTTCAGTTTTTCAGCATTGGATTGAAAATCAAGCATCTGCTCATCAAACTCAACGCCAATATGTTCACAAATTTCGTTCAGCTTTTTTTCCGAATCCGTTACCAAATCTTCATACCTAACCACCAAAACATCTTGTGGAAATTTCTTTTTGAATTCAAGCACATGCTGATAGTAAATCTTCCATACAGAATTGTGGATTGCAGTCGAATTCACCAATCCTTTGAAATGCTTTTTCTGCGACACCAAATTATCCCTGTAATCACGCACCAGCGCAATAAATTTGGCCGATGGAAAAAGGGTTTTAAGCGCAGCACAATGCAATGTATATAAAGGGTTTTTATCAACGATTGCTGTTGAAGTTTTACTGTATTGCTTTCCGTAATCCAAGTAAATCAATTTACATAGATTTTGATACGAAATTCCATTTGGAAATTGATCAAAAATGTGCTGAATATAGGCTTTATCAGGTCGCCAGATGCTGATGGTACGATCCGTTTTTTTATTAAAATTATCGAGAAAAAGTTGCCTGTCTTTTTCAGAAGTGAAGTTTTTGTTCTTGAAGTAATTCTGAAAAAACAATAGAAAGTTGTTTTCAGGCGCTGCCAGCAAATTCGGATGGCTATTGAGCATGCTGGTTAACAGCGTGGTGCCCGAACGTCCTATCCCAATAAGGAAGTGCAATGGTATTTTTTCGAGTTGGGTTGATGTCATTTCTTGTAAATTGCCCTGAGCCGTGACAGCTTTGTTTCCGGAGGAAAATGAAGCAAGATACGTGTTTTCGAAACATCCCACCAAGCAACAAAAAAGGGCAAAATGCTTTTAAAAAACAGAGCTGCTTTTTTAGTTATTGGCAAAATGGAAGATGGCTCATAGCCGAATTTCTTGCCTGTCACTCTGCATATGAATTCGGCCCATTTCACATCTTTTTCATGTAGTTCGTTTTCCCACGCCATTACTCTTTCCGAATTGATTGGGCTCGCCAAGTCGCCATATTTTTTTTCAGCTCTTTTGATTTTATGTTCTGAACCTGAAAAGCCAGCCTCATGCAAGACATCATGTTCCCGCTGGTGGAAGTCAAGCATTTCAGATAGGTACTCAATATTGAAAAATTTGCACATTTTCTTAACTTGTTCTTCTGGATTCTTTGCCAACTCTTCGTATTTTACAAGCAATACCTTTTCAGGATGCTTTTTTAGCAATTCAAACGCTTTTTCGTTAAAAAATTTCCACCGAAAAGCATTGATGGCTGTGTTAGGTGTGCGAGTATGAATGCTCTGTTTTCTTGAAAGCACATTGCCACGATAATCGCGCAGTGCAATTATGAATTTCGATTCAGGGCTGAGCCGCAACAACTCTCCCCAGCAAAGTGTGTTGGCTGGATTCTTGTCAACAAGCAATTGAATGTCTTCCATGCTCTTTCCATCCACTTCAAAGTGTAGGCAAACGGTTTTGCAAAGAGTAAGATAATCCGTTCCTGTGGGCAAATTTCGTAGAGTAGCCCTGAGCTTTTCTTTTTCGTAGTTCCAACCGATGTATGGGTGGTCAATGGCAAATAAATCGAGGTACTCTAAAATTTGTTCAACTTCTTGGTCTTTCCAACTTTTTTTGTTTTTAAACTTTGAATAAAAAAAAGAGATGAAAAGCACTTCAGGGCAGGCCAATGTATTCGGATGCGCATTTAATACCGAAGTGAGTAAAGACGTCCCTGAACGCCCAATGCCGATGATAAAATGGATAGGAATTTCTTTTACGTAGCGCGATTGAATTTGCATTATCGAAAGAAAATTCAAAAATAGCCTTAAGAAACCTCTAATAATTCATTTCTTTCAAAAAACAAAGATAACAGAATAAGATGCAAGGCATATTTTTTTGGAATAGCCTGAGCTATTTCATAAAAAATATAACGCAGTCAGGTTGTCTGTTATCTTTGTTCCTATTGGGTTTTCATAGTTTTCCAAATACAGCATCAAATTTCCTTACATTATCCCGATAGTGTTTCAAAAATTTTCTTTGTCTTTAAAAAACTATGAAAATTTTGATGCGAATGAATTACTATAGGTTTCTTTAATATTTAAGGTCGTTTATTATTGGTTATTTTTGGCCAAACTTGCCCGATGGCAAAGCCAAAACACACACCCATTGCCAAAAAGCAATTTTGGTTGATTGCAGCCGGCATCTTTGTTTTTGTATTTCTCCTCTACGGCAATTCCATCAAAAACAAATATGCGATGGATGACGAAATTGTAACCGTTACCACCCCCAAACGACCCAACAATGATCGCATCTCCAAAGGCATTAAAGCCCTCCCTGAAATTTTTTCCAGCCGCCATGTGGAAACCAGCAAACAACGCTATGAATATCGCCCGATGGTACTCGCCACTTTTGCCATTGAATACGAACTTTTTGGAGCCAACCCACACGTAAACCATTTTTTCAATGTGTTGCTTTATGCCCTCACTTGTGTTTTGCTGTTTTTATTGCTGGCAAAATTCCTATCTGCTTACCATGTCATCTTTCCTCTACTTATCTCTCTTCTGTTTGCAGCACACCCAATGCATACAGAAGTGGTTGACAACATCAAAAGTCGTGATGAGCTACTTGCACTTTTTGGCGGACTTTGTGCTTTGTGGCTTTATTTCAGCTACCAACAAAGTGGCAAATGGCTGCCATTACTTGTTGGCATGATTGTTTTTCTACTGGCCGTGATGTCAAAAAAATCGGCTTTGGCTTTTATTGGCATCGTTCCGTTGTCGCTTTGGTTTTTTGGAGAAAAAAATTGGAAAAGGACGTTGGTAGCTACATTATCAATGCTGGTATTCTTTGTCGTTGTAGCTTTATTTATCAGCAAACTTGTATTGACAGGTGATGTGGTGCGAGAGGCGCTGTATTTTGAAAACCCACTCTTTGTAGAGGGAAGTTTTTTAGAGCGGATTCCGGTTGCTTTTTACACGGCTTGGTTTTATTTGAAAATGTTGATTTTTCCGCATCAGCTGTCGTTTTATTACGGCTATAATGAAATTCCAATTGCTGGATGGAGTCACTGGCAAGTATGGCTTTCCGCGCTCATTTATATTGCCTTGGCAATTTTTGCATTTAAGCTCCTTCGCAAAAAGCACATAGCTGCATATGGCCTGTTGCTTTATATGGGTGTACTGCTGGCTTATTCCAACCTGCTTATACCGGCCATAGGCATTGTGGCTGAGCGGTTTGCCTATACCTTTTCAATCGGCTTCTGTATTGTGCTGGCATGGGGCTTATTGAAAATTTTCAGAATCAATTTTGAAGACAAAACCAAATCCTTTAAACTCAAACCGATGTTCATTACTGCTTCAGTGGCAATATTGGGGCTTTATTCTTATAAAACAATTGCCCGCAACCCGATCTGGAAGGACCATTTAACGCTCTATCGCCACGACATCAAGCACTTGGAAAAATCAGCAAAAGCACACGCATTGATTGGAGGCACCCTTTTTCCAAAATTGTTTTCGATTCCAAATAATAATGAAAAACAAAAGCTCATCGAAGAAACGAAATACCACTTTGAAAAAGCATTGGAAATTTACCCCGATTACATCGTAACCAACAACAATTTAGGAACGGTTTATTTTACTTTTTATGCCGATTTCAAATCAGCCAAACCCTATTTTAAAAGAGCCGTGAAATTAGACCCTCATTATGTAGAAGCGCACTACAATTTAGGCTATACATACGAAAAACTCGGTCAACTGGACAGCGCTATTTTTCATTTCGAAAAAACCGTTGCACTCGACACCTCAAATTTAAGATCTTATATGCGATTGAACAACATTTATTTCAGCCAAAAAAAATATAAAAAAGCTATCCAATTGAGCAAACAAGGCATTGAAATACTACCGCAAAACAGCCATAATTTTCATACCAACATTGCCAATGCCTACAGCGTGCAAAACGATACACTCAACGCATTAAGGCACTTCATCCATGCTTTTGAAAAAACTCCGGATGATTACAATCTATGCGTGCATATTGGCAAGATTTACCACAACATGGGAGATAAAACAATGGCGGGTAATTATTTTCAAATTGCTGAAACACTAAGAAATTAATACTCAGTTGTTAAAAAAATACGCTTATTAACCACCTATTTGCAGACTGATATGTTACCTTTGAAAAGTTTTGTTTTGTCTTTTTGTGTAAAAACAGGGCAACTTTTTTTTCTATGGTTCGTCTAAATGGTACCAATTAATATCATAATTTGTACTTTAGCAGATTAAACTCACTCTTGTGAAACGTTTTTTTATTTCATTTTCAACTGTTTTTTTATTTATTTCACAGGTATTTCCTCAGGGTTCGGCTCAGAAAAATCYTTTTGAAAAGCTGGAGTCTTTGGTATATCAACCGTCAAAAACACAACAGTTYGCACCGCATGTTTATCAAAACATCCCAAAAAGTGCACGTAACATTACTCCTCAAACGCTCAACGATGCAGCTAACCTAACYTCGTTTTCTGAAACGAAAAAATACGAAGTTGAGGCAGCCAAAGAAATAATTCCCGAAAAATATTGGAGTCATCCCGATTTTGGAACCATGCCTTACACTTCGGCYTGYGATGATTGTATCGAAGAAATTCATAAAAGAACTGCTTTTGAACGATTTTATGTGGATGWAAACGACCCTTCASTTATCTATCATGAAACCTCTTTCAGCCCTTGYAACTTCTTACAGAACGGCCATTKGACGGCAATCAATACTCACCTCAAGAAAAAAGAAAACAGCTTTTACGTTGCCGAAAAACAGCCTGTACCAACTGCTATTAATGCAAATGAAGGATGGACAAGCATCATAGTGAATGAAACAGAAATTCGCAACAATCAACTCTTTTTACTCAAATATGATGCGGCAGGAGTAACAACCATCAAACCAGATTGGTCGAATTATTCTGTTGGAGATGATGGATTATATGTCACCAATATATTCCCTAGCATTGACCTGCGGCTGAAAGTTTATCACGGTGCAGTGAAAACCGATTTTATTCTAAAAAACAAAATACCCGATGTTGATAAACTTGTTATTCGAGATAAACTGGCAATACCACAAGGGCACTCTATTTCAATTGAAAACGCAAACGCTTACGTTGATAAACAAGGCAAAAAAACAAAAATTGAAGGGTGGAAAAGCAAACTGCTCATAAAAAATGAAAATGAAAAAACATACGCCACTTTAAGCGAGGTAAAAATTTACGACAGTTCAGGATTAAGAAAAAATACTGGCAAGGGTTTTTATTTGATTGATGAAGAAAAAAACATTGTTGACATCCCACTTTACGCAGAATTGCTTGATAACGATGATTTGACCTATCCTGTCATTATTGATCCACTGCTTTCTGCCTCCAACACGCTGCCTCAGGCATCAATTGGAGGCTCAGGTGGAACAGGCGCTTGCAACGGATGGACCGTGCCTTGCTCATACAATGTTTCTGTAACCACTCCTAGCAACGTTACCATTACTGATATTAATTGGAGTTTTAATTATATCGCGCAAAACGGTGCCATAAAAGACGATGGCGCTGTTGATTTTGATTACCTCTCATGTAGAAGCCCAAATGTAGGAACGCTCTACTGGACATGTCAGGATGGGGCGGCAGGAACGTGTACTGGAACTAATATCTCTATTCTTTCTGATTTTGCACCTTGCGTTCCTGCTCCGCAATGCTCACCTTATACTATGGCTTTCACTATGAACTTTTACGATGCCTGTGGTTCTGCCTGCGACAATAGTTTTATCGGAGCTGCTTCAGATTGGACAATGACCGTAGAAGGCCGTACGGTAGAGCAAAACAGCATACCCACCTCATCTGCAGGAACCACTTTTTGTCAAGGCACTTCAACAACGCTTACTGCTACAGGCAGTTATGGTGTGCCCGCATATTCTTATTCATGGTCTGATGGACAATCAGGGAACCCTATATCCGTAACCCCTGCTACCTCAACAACTTATACCTGCACCATCACCGATGCCTGCGGAATAACAGCTACCAACAGCATTACAATTACTGTAAACTCGACACCCGATGCCACTATTACCAGCAGTTCTGGCCCTTATTGCAGTTCTGACCCCGCTTTTACATTAACCGCTGCTTCAGGTGGTGGAACATGGAGCGGAACAGGCGTTAGTGGCAGTACTTTTAATCCTTCAACTGCTGGAGTGGGCACTCATACTATTTCATACAATATTGGAGGAGCATGCCCGTCTTCTGATACAGAACAAATCATTGTTAACAGCGTTTCCAACGCCACAATCACAAGCAGTGCAGGACCCTACTGTCAATCAGACCCTTCTTTCACACTAACATCAACGGATGGCGGTGGCACTTGGAGCGGAACAGGAGTAAGCGGCAGCACTTTTAACCCCGCTTCAGCAGGGCCGGGTACTTTCACAGTTACTTATGCCATCTCCGGATCATGTGGCGATACAGACACGCAAAGCATAACCGTAAATGCCGACCCCGATGCAACCATTACTTCAAGCGGCACCTATTGCACTTCTGATGCTGCTTTTGCATTAACAGCTAACACTGGAGGAGGCAGCTGGAGCGGACCCGGGGTGAGCGGAGGAAACTTTGACCCATCCATTGCTGGCGTAGGAACACACAACATTTCCTATACTGTTACAGTTAGCGGTTGTACGGATTCCGATACTGAAAATATTTTTGTAACTGCTGCTTCTAATGCAACGATTACAAGCAGTCCAGGCCCATATTGCGAATCGGATGCTGCTTTTGGGTTGACTTCCGTTGATGGAGGTGGAACATGGAGCGGAACAGGCGTAAGTGGCACTAATTTTAACCCCTCATTGGCAGGTGCAGGAACGCATACCATTACCTATAGTATTTCCGGTTCGTGTGGCGATACTGACACTGAGCAAATGATAGTAAATGCTGACCCCGATGCCACCATCACTCCGCAAAGCACGCTTTGTACTTCGGATGCCGCAGTAGCTTTGTCTGCTGCAACCGCAGGCGGTACATGGAGCGGAACAGGAGTAAGTGGGGGTAACTTTGACCCTGCCATTGCAGGTCCCGGAACTCATACTATCACATACAGCATAACAGTCAATGGCTGCTCTGATTCGGATACAGAGCAAATTATTGTCGTAACAAACCCCGATGCTACAATCACCTCCTCCCCGGGTCCTTATTGCACTTCTGATGCAGCTTTTGGCTTAACTTCTGTTGACGGAGGAGGAACTTGGAGCGGAACAGGAGTAAGCGGTACTAATTTTGATCCCGCAATAGCCGGAGCGGGAACACACATAATCACTTATGATATCACATCAGGTACTTGCTCCGATTCGGACACAGAACAAATGATAGTTAACCAAACCCCTGATGCAACCATTACGGCCGTAAGCACACTTTGCACCACAGATCCTCCTGTAACTTTATCAGCAGCTACTGGAGGAGGAACATGGACCGGAACAGGAGTGAGCGGAGGAAATTTTGACCCTGCTATTGCCGGTACAGGAACACACATCATTACTTATGATGTAACTTCAGGAGGTTGTTCGGATTCAGATACCGAACAAATCATCGTGGTTACAAATCCCGATGCTACAATTACATCAGCTCCCGGGCCTTATTGTACTTCCGATGCTGCTTTTGGTTTAACTTCCGTTGACGGAGGAGGTACTTGGAGTGGGACCGGAGTAAGCGGCACCAATTTTGACCCTGCCATTGCCGGAGCAGGAACACACACCATCACTTACGACATTTCAGCTGGCAGTTGTTCCGATTCGGATACCGAACAAATTGTAGTGGAACAAACGCCTGATGCTACAATCACTCCCATTGCTACGCTATGTACAACTGACCCAGCCGTAATTTTAAATGCTGCGACAACAGGAGGCACATGGACTGGCCCCGGGGGTGCAAGCGGAGGCACTTTTGATCCGTCAATTGCAGGAGCGGGAACATACACCATTACTTATAATGTAACATCGGGAAGTTGTTCTGATTCAGATACCGAACAGGTAATTGTAATTGATAATGCAAATGCTACCATTAATGCAGTAGGTTCAATGTGCTCCACTGACACAGCAATTACGCTTACTGCGGTTACGGGTGGAGGAACTTGGGCTGGAAATGGCATCACCAATGCTGCAAATGGCACCTTTGATCCCGGAGTTGCAGGCATAGGAACACACATTATCACTTATTCTATTTCCGGCTCTTGTGGCGACTCTGATACCGAGCAAATCATCGTGAGCAACAGCGCTAATGCAGCTATTCCGCAAGTAGGTCCATATTGTGCAAACGGCACCCCAATTGATCTGGAATTAGCCACAAACGGTGGAGGCACTTGGAGCGGTACCGGAATCACTGATCCTGTTAACGGAACATTTGACCCCGCTTCTGCAGGCATAGGCACCCACACCATCACTTACACAATTTCCGGTTCATGTGGAGATTCAGACACACAAGACATTGAAGTAGTGGCACAACAAAACGCAGTTATTAATCCTACTGGAACAGTTTGCGACAACCAGGGAGTAATAACTTTATCGGCATCAACCCCCGGGGGCACATGGTCAGGGCCGGGGACCTCATCTAACGGAACTTTCGACCCATCAGGCTTAGGGGCAGGAACTTATACAGTCACCTATATTTTGGGTAATCCGTGTCCTGATACAGGAACTTACAACGTGGTTGTTCAACAAGGCGCTGACGCTACAATCAACCCGGCAGGGCCTTTCTGTGCTGATGCGGGAACTACTACCTTAACCGCAGTTCAAAGTGGAGGATCATGGTCTGGCACTGGAATTCAAGACCCTTCAGCAGGAACTTTTAACCCTTCTCTTGCCGGAGCAGGGACGCACACCATAACTTATTCTCTGACGGGAACATGTGGTGACACAGAAACTATCTTGTTAATCATTTACGCTATCCCTGACACACCAGTAGTAGCCAGCACAGTTGTTTGCAACTATGATTTACAGCCGCTGGTCTCAAGCAGTTCAGGAGGCTCTATTAACTGGTATAGCGACCCCGGCGCATCCATTTTATTGGAAGGCGACACCTTCCAATACATTCCAAACATTGATACAACGGCAAGCAGCACTACTTACACCTATTACGTGCAAGAGCAAATAGGAATTTGCAAAAGCGTGGTGGTTGCTGTTACTTACAATGTTATCAACATCAATGCATCCTTTGAACCTGACCCCGACAGCGGACAAGTTGATCTGGAAGTATTCTTTGAAAACAACAGTATAGGAGTTGACGACACCACAGGCATTTTTAACTGGGATTTTGGTGATGGTGAAACTTCATCCGAATTTGAACCAACCCACACCTACGAAGACAAAGGTTATCACACTATTATATTAGAAATATCTGACTCCAATGGAATATGCACAAGCATAGCCAGTTTCACAATTCGTGCAGTGGCAATTTCAGATATCAATCTGCCGAATATTTTCTCTCCCAACGGAGACAATTACAATGAAGTTTTCAATGTAAACGGCATTCACCTCAAATCCATTAATGCTGAAATTTTCAACAGGTGGGGACAACTTATTTATATCTGGAATACAGTTGAAGGCGGCTGGGACGGAAGAACCATTTCAGGCACCATTGCTCCTCCTGGCACCTACTACTATTTAATAGACGCTATAGGCTACAACATTGATGAAATTACGGGCAAAGAAAAAGATGACATTTATGAGTTTAGAGGCAGCGTAACACTCGTAAGGTAATTCTATCGCAAATCGCACCTGAAAAATTATTCATTTCAGGTATTGTAATCTAGAAAAATTCATGTACCTTTGCAGCCCCTATTTTTTTAGGGGTTATTTTTTTGTGTTAAACTTTATAAGTATAAACGGGCTATGCCAACGATACAACAACTAGTTCGAAAAGGAAGAACAAAAAAAGTTAAAAAAAGCAAATCGCTTGCGCTTACGGCTTGTCCACAAAGGCGCGGAGTATGCGTGCGTGTTTACACCACTACACCCAAAAAGCCCAATTCAGCAATGCGGAAAGTGGCGAGAGTGCGGTTGACCAACGGCAATGAGGTAAACGTATATATTCCCGGTGAAGGCCACAACCTTCAGGAGCACTCTATTGTGCTTGTTCGGGGCGGCAGGGTAAAGGATTTGCCAGGTGTGCGTTATCATATTGTAAGAGGCGCTTTGGATACGGCAGGTGTTGATGCGCGGACACAACGCAGATCAAAATACGGAACAAAAAAGCCCAAATAAACTCAACTGACAAATGAGAAAAGCAAGAGCAAAAAGACATCTTCTTTCGCCAGATCCGAAACACAAAGACGAACTGGCCGAACGTTTTGTGAACAACATCATGCGTCAAGGCAAAAAAAGTGTTGCTTACAAGATTTTTTACGATGCACTTGAAACAGTAGAAAACAAAACCAAAGAAAACGGGCTGGACGTGTGGAAAAAAGCATTGAGCAATGTAACGCCACAAGTGGAAGTGAGAAGCCGGAGGGTTGGTGGAGCTACTTTTCAAATTCCGCAGGAAATCCGTCAGGACAGAAAAATTTCAATGGGTATGAAATGGATGATTTCATATGCTAAGCAGCGCAAGGGAAAACCCATGGCCGAAAAGCTTGCAGACGAAATCGTTGCAGCATATAAAGAAGAAGGTGGATCTTTCAAGAAAAAAGAAGATATCCACCGCATGGCTGAAGCAAACAAAGCATTTTCACATTTCAGGTTCTAATCTTAAAGAATAAGAGAGGATGGCGAAAAGGGATTTGACATACACGAGAAATATAGGCATCATGGCCCATATTGACGCAGGAAAAACCACCACCAGCGAGCGCATTCTATATTATACAGGCCTCACCTACAAAATAGGTGAGGTACACGATGGTGCAGCCGTGATGGACTGGATGGAACAGGAGCAAGAGCGCGGAATCACCATTACTTCTGCTGCTACTACTTGTTTTTGGAAATGGAAAGACAACGAATACAAGGTCAATATTATTGACACTCCCGGCCACGTTGATTTCACCGTAGAAGTAGAGCGGTCATTACGCGTATTGGACGGAGCAGTAGCCGTTTTTTGTGCAGTAGGCGGTGTTGAACCACAGTCCGAAACTGTTTGGAGACAAGCCGATAAATACAAAGTGCCAAGAATCGCCTTTGTAAACAAAATGGACAGAGCTGGGGCTGATTTCTTCACCGTAGTTCAGCACGTAAAAGAAAAACTGGGTGCTAATCCCGTTCCGTTACAGGTTCCAATTGGCTCAGAAGAAGATTTCATAGGAGTGGTGGATTTGATTAACAATCGCGCCATCATATGGAATGAAGAGGACATGGGAATGACTTTCGAGGAAATTGAAATCCCTGATGATTTGAAGGAAACTGTAATCGAATGGCGCGAAAAATTAGTGGAATCCGTTGCTGAATCAGACGATACATTACTCGAAAAATATTTTGAAGATCCTAATTCCATCACTGAAGACGAGATGCTTACCGCCATCCGAAAGTCAACTGTTAACATGAGCATTGTACCGATACTTTGCGGCTCGGCATTTAAAAACAAAGGCGTACAAACCATGCTAGATGCTGTGATGGCCTTTCTTCCCAGTCCCTTGGATGTGGATTCCATTGTAGGCACCAACCCCAAAACCGAAGAAACCGAAGAACGAAAGCCCGACTCAAGCGAACCGATGGCTGCGCTTGCATTCAAAATAGCCACTGACCCTTTTGTGGGGCGGCTATGCTTTTTCCGCATGTACTCGGGCACGCTCAATGCCGGCTCTTACGTTTTCAATATGAGAACTCGAAAAAAAGAGCGCATTTCTCGTATGTTCCAAATGCACTCCAACAAGCAAAACCCAATCGAAACCATCGAAGCCGGTGACATCGGTGCGGCAGTTGGTTTCAAAGACATCAGAACAGGCGATACACTTTGCACCGAAAACAAGCAAATCATTCTTGAATCCATGACTTTCCCTGAACCAGTAATCGGTGTGGCTGTTGAACCTAAAACTCAAGAAGATGTTGATAAGCTCGGTAATGCGCTGCACAAACTCTCAGAAGAAGACCCTACTTTTAGGGTGAAAACAGATGTAGACAGCGGTCAAACCATCATTTCGGGCATGGGTGAATTACATTTGGAAATATTGGTTGACCGTCTGAAACGCGAATTCAAAGTGGAATGCAACCAAGGCGCTCCTCAAGTCAATTACAAAGAAGCTATTACTACAAAGGTGAAAAACCGCGAAGTTTATAAAAAACAAACTGGAGGCCGTGGCAAATATGCCGATATTGATTTCATTCTCGAACCTAATGACGAAGGTGAAAGCGGCTTGCAATTTGTCAATCAAATCAAAGGCGGCAACATTCCCAGAGAATACATTCCTGCCGTTGAAAAGGGCTTTAAAGAAGCCATGAACAATGGCACACTTGCCGGCTACCAGCTGGAAGGCATAAAAGTAACCGTAGTGGACGGCTCATATCACTCAGTTGATAGCGATTCTCTTTCATTTGAGATTTGTGCTCGTCAAGCGTTCAGAACTGCAGCCCCGAAAGCAGGCCCGATTTTGTTGGAGCCAATTATGAAACTCGAAGTGGTAACTCCCGAAGTAAACATGGGAGACATTGTAGGCGACATCAACCGAAGAAGGGGCCACATGGAAGGTATGGAAGACAGAAGCGGAGCCAAAATAGTGAAAGCAAAAGTGCCGTTATCTGAAATGTTCGGGTATGTTACTTCATTGAGAACACTTTCATCAGGCAGGGCATCATCTACAATGGAATTTTCGCATTATGCAGAATGCCCAAAAAATATTGCCGAAGATGTCATTGCAAAAGCAAAAGGATTAGTTACCGTCTAATATATAAAGGAATATGGCACAAAGAATTCGCATAAAACTAAAATCATACGACCACAATCTGGTGGACAAATCAGCAGAAAAGATTGTAAAAACAGTAAAATCAACAGGTGCAGTTGTGAGCGGGCCAATTCCATTGCCTACCCACAAAAAGATTTTCACCGTGTTGCGGTCACCACATGTCAATAAAAGATCACGTGAGCAATTCCAATTGAATGCACACAAGCGACTGATGGACATTTACAGTTCATCATCAAAAACTGTTGACGCGCTGATGAAATTGGAATTGCCCAGCGGGGTGGATGTGGAAATAAAAGTATAACAGTAAATGCGAATTGATAATTCGCAATAACTTAATAGAAATGTCCGGAATAATAGGAAAGAAGATTGGAATGACCAGCACCTACAGCGTAGAAGGTAAAAACCTGCCTTGCACAATTATCGAGGCCGGACCATGCGTGGTTACTCAAATCAAAACCGAAGAAAAAGACGGCTATCGAGCCGTACAATTGGGTTTTGACGAGGGCAAAGAAAAACACACACCCAATGCACTGCAAGGACATTTCAAAAAAGCCAAAACAACGCCCAAAAGAAAAGTGGTTGAATTCTACGATTTCAAAGAAGAAATAAACTTAGGCGATGTGGTCAATGTCGAATTGTTTGAAGAAGGCGAATTTGTTGATATTGCAGGCACTTCCAAAGGAAAAGGATTTCAGGGCGTGGTGAAAAGACATAATTTCAAGGGTGTTGGAGACAGCACACATGGCCAGCATAATCGCCTGCGCGCGCCCGGTTCAATCGGTGCGTCATCATACCCTTCAAGGGTATTTAAAGGCATGCGCATGGCAGGGCAAATGGGTAGCGAGCGTGTAAAAGTTATGAATTTGAAAGTGCTGAAAGTAATACCCGAAAAAAATCTGTTGGTGGTAAAAGGCGCAGTGCCCGGCCACAACGGCTCCTATGTTTTAATAGAAAAGTAATGGAACTCGAAGTTTACAAAACAGACGGCAAAAAAACCGGCCAAAAAGTCAAATTAAATAAAGCCATCTTCGGTATTGAGCCGAATGACCATGCTATTTGGCTTGACACCAAACAACATATGGCCAACCAACGCCAGGGAACAAGCAAAGCAAAAGAAAGAGCTGAAATCACAGGCAGCCGCAGAAAAATAAAGAGGCAGAAAGGAACCGGAACTGCACGTTTCGGTGACATCAAAAATCCTATTTTCAGAGGAGGTGGCCGTACTTTCGGGCCAAGGCCAAGGGATTATGGCTTTAAGCTAAATAAAAAAGTAAAACGGCTGGCGCGAAAATCTGCCTTGAGTTACAAAGCAAAAGATAATCAAATTAAAATTCTGGAAGATTTCAACTTTGAAGAGCCAAAAACCAAGTCATATACTGAAATTTTGAATAACCTGGAAGTAGCAGACAAAAAAACACTGCTCGTGCTGAATGACGCCAACAAAAACATCTATTTATCGGCAAGAAACATCCCCAATGCAAAGGTGGTGAGAGCAGCAGATTTGAATACTTATGATATTTTAAATAACAACAACCTTTTGTTTGTAGAAAGTTCAATCAAGGAAATTGAAAACGTTTTAAGCAAGTAAGATGGCAATTCTAATAAAGCCGGTAGTTACCGAAAAAATGTCGCAGCAGGGCGAAAAGCTCAACCGCTACGGATTTATTGTTGACAAAAATGCCAACAAAATACAAATAAAGGATGCCGTTGAGCAGGCATACAGTGTGCAGATAGAAGCTGTAAACACGATGAATTATGGCGGAAAAAAACGCAGCAGAAACACCAAAAGTGGCATTATTACTGGAAAAACAAACGCATACAAAAAAGCTATTGTCACCCTTGCCGAAGGCGATGAAATTGATTTTTACGCAAATATTTAACAACTGAAAGATGGGTGTCAGAAAATTAAATCCGGTAACACCAGGTCAACGCTTCAAGGTCATCAGCGACTTTGAATTGCTCACTACTGGCAATTCACCTGAAAAAAGCCTCACGAAAGGTAAAAACAATAGTGGCGGCCGCAACAAGGGCGGCAAAATGACCGTGCGCTACCGAGGGGGCGGACATAAGCGGAAACTCAGAGAGATTGACTTTAAACGCAATAAATTCGGTGTGCCCGGCACGGTAAAAACCATCGAATATGACCCTAACCGCAGTGCGCGCATTGCATTGGTTTATTATGCTGATGGCGATAAAAGATACATTATCGCCCCACAGGGCATGAAGATAGAACAAGAAATTAAATCAGGCAAAGGCGTAAACCCCGATGTGGGCAATGCAATGTATTTAGAAGAAATCCCGATGGGAAGCATCATTCATAACATAGAGCTTTCTCCCGGAAAAGGAGGCCAACTGGCAAGAGGCGCTGGCGCTCACGCCCAATTAGTGGCAAGAGAAGGCAAGTACGCCACCATTAAATTGCCTTCTGGCGAAACCCGCTTAGTGCTCAAAACCTGCATGGCAACAATTGGATCCGTTTGTAATTCTGAGCACAACTTGCAAAAATCAGGTAAGGCAGGCAGAAAAAGATGGCTCGGAAGAAGGCCCCGTACAAGAGGCGTTGCAATGAACCCTGTTGACCATCCTATGGGCGGTGGCGAAGGAAAAGCTTCTGGCGGACACCCAAGATCGAGAAAGGGATTGCCTGCAAAGGGTTACAGAACGAGAAATAAAAAGAAAGCATCAAACAAATTCATTGTTGAACGAAGGAAGAAATAATACAGTGAACTATAAACTGAAAACTAAGAACTAAACATGGCACGTTCGCTCAAAAAACCACCATTTGTTAGTTACAAATTGCAAAGACGAGTGGAAGATGCTCAAAAATCGGGCAAAAAATCGGTGATTAAAACATGGTCGAGGGCATCAATGATTACCCCCGATTTTGTGGGATTGACCGTTGCAGTGCATAACGGACGAAAATTTATCCCCGTTTACATCACTGAAAACATGGTTGGACACAAACTGGGCGAATTTTCACCCACCAGAACATGGCGCGGGCATTCCGGCCAAAAATAATATGGGTAATAGAAAATAAATCTGTGTAATTATAAAAAAATGGGCGCAAGAAAAAGAGAACGGGCAGAAAAAACCAAAGAGGAACGCAAGGACCTCTACATTGCGCGTTTGCGCAATTGTCCTACATCACCTCGAAAAATGCGGTTGGTAGCCGATTTGATTCGAGGCAAAGATGTTATGAAAGCATCCAACATCCTGCAATTCACTAAAAAAGAAGCGGCACTTCGGATGCAGAAATTGCTCATTTCTGCCCTTTACAATTACCAAGAAAAGTCGGGCGAAAAGTGGGAAAACAGTGATTTGTTTGTGAAAGAAGTATATGTAGACAGCGGACGAATGCTCAAAAGAATTCAGCCGGCTCCGCAAGGAAGAGCGCACAGAATCAGGAAACGTTCAAATCACGTAACATTAATTTTAGACAGCGAAAATGCTGCTGTTAAAATAGAAACCGAAGCATAAATGGGACAAAAAACAAATCCGATAGGCAATCGATTGGGCTTCATCCGCGGATGGGATTCCAACTGGTATGGTGGTAAAAACTACACTGAGAAGCTTGTTGAGGACTACAAAATAAGGCGCTATCTCAACGCCCGGCTACAAAAAGCCAGCTTGTCACGCATTATCATTGAACGCACCATGAAAATGGTTACCGTGACAATTAGCACCGCCCGCCCCGGCATCATCATTGGCAAAGGAGGCCAGGAAGTAGACAAACTCAAGGAAGAATTAAAAAAACTGACGAGCAAAGACATCCAAATCAACATTTTTGAAATTAAACGCCCAGAATTAGATGCACGACTTGTAGCTGACAGTATTGCGCGTCAAATCGAAGGGAGGATTTCATTCAGAAGAGCTACAAAAATGGCTATTGCATCCACTATAAGGATGGGTTCGGAAGGAGTAAAAGTGACGATTTCAGGTCGTTTGAACGGTGCAGAAATGTCAAGAACAGAAACCTATAAAGAAGGACGAATTCCATTGCATACCTTCAGGTCTGATATTGATTACGCACTTTCAGAAGCGCACATGTCATATGGTAGAATTGGAATAAAAGTGTGGATTTGCAAAGGCGAAGTTTACGGRAAACGCGATTTATCTCCTACTGTCGGTCTTTCAAAAGGGCCYAAAAGAGCACCAAAAAGAAGAAAGTAAGCCAAGANTTATTTTCTATAATATAATACTGTGAAATGTTACAACCGAAAAAAACAAAATACCGAAAACAGCAAAAAGGCAGGGTAAAAGGCATAGCCGGTCGCGGCCACCGCATCGCATTTGGCAGTTTTGGCATTAAATCRCTGCAACAGGGCTTTCTTACTTCAGCACAAATTGAGGCAGCACGTATAGCAGCTACAAGATATATGAAAAGGGAAGGACACTTATGGATTCGCGTATTTCCCGATAAGCCTATTACTCAAAAACCGGCTGAAGTCCGTWTGGGAAAAGGAAAGGGTGCTCCRGATCACTGGGTGGCACGCATAAAACCAGGCACAATTATGTTTGAAGCAGAAGGAGTCCCTATTGATGTGGCAAAAGAGGCCCTACGGCTGGCATCYCAAAAATTGCCTGTAACCACAAAATTTGTGGTAAGAAGAGATTTTGTTGAAGCCCAATAAATAAAAATCGAAGATAAATGAAAGCATCAGTCATAAAAGAAATGAAAACCGTTGAAATCGAAGACAAAGTATTRGAAGATACGGAGATGCTGAATAAGTTAAAAATGAATCATGCGGTTTCACCGTTAGAAAACCCGCTTCAGCTGAGGCATTTGAAAAAAAACATCTCCCGGCTGAAAACAGAGATAAGATACAGACAACTCAATGCCGATGCCAAACAAAACAATGAATCGTAATGGAAACCAGAAATAAAAGAAAAGAACGAATCGGAACCGTTGTCAGCGACAAAATGGATAAGTCTATTGCTGTACTCGTAGAGCGGCAAGTCAAGCATCCGATGTACGGCAAATTTGTCAAAAAGCGTAAAAAATTCATCGCTCACGATGAAAAAAACGAGTGCGGAGTAGGTGATAAAGTGAGAATTATGGAAACACGCCCGTTAAGCAAGATCAAGTGCTGGCGGTTGACTGAAGTTATCCAAAAAGCGAAGTAATTGCAATTGCAAACTTTGAACATGAAATTTTAAACTTGAAACTGAAGCAATGGTACAGCAAGAATCCAGATTAGCGGTGGCCGACAACAGCGGTGCGAGAGAAGTGCTCTGCATCAACGTGCTGGGCGGTACAGGCAGACGGTATGCCAGTATAGGCGATAAAATAGTAGTTACCGTAAAAGACGCCATCCCCAATGGAAACGTGAAAAAAGGGCAGGTAACACCCGCTGTGGTAGTGCGCACAAAAAAAGAAGTAAGAAGAAATGACGGCTCTTACATCCGTTTTGACGACAATGCAGTTGTGCTGCTCAACCCCACAGGAGAACTCAGAGGAACGCGAATCTTTGGGCCTGTTGGAAGAGAATTGCGTGAAAAACAATACATGAAAATTATTTCATTGGCGCCAGAGGTGCTGTAATGAAAGATGTTATCTCACGAAATGAATTTGTAAAACGAAAAAAATGCCAAAAAAATTCCACATAAAAAAAGGTGACCAAGTGATGATCATTGCTGGGGTTGAAAAAAGCAGGGAAGGCAAAATATTAGCCATTGACCGCGACAAAACCAGGGCATTTGTAGAAGGACTTAACATGGTGTCAAAACACACCAAACCGAATCCTCAATACCCAGAAGGCGGCATCATAAAGAAAGAAGCATCTATCCACATTTCCAATTTGATGGTGATTGACGGCAAAGGCAACGCAACAAGAATAGGGCGAAGAAGAAATAAAGACGGAAAACTGGAGCGTTATTCAAAAAAAACTGAAGAAACAATTAAGTAATGAAATATACACCACGATTAAAGAAAAAATACACCGAAGAAATCAGAACCTCACTGAAAGAAAAGTTGGGGTTTTCGAGCATCATGCGCGTTCCGAAACTGCAAAAGATTTGCATCAACCAAGGCGTAGGAGCGGCTTTGACAGATAAGAGTTTGCTCGAAAAAGCAGTTGAAGAAATCACAGCCATTGCCGGTCAACAAGCCGTGATTACGAAAGCAAAAAAAGACATTTCCAATTTCAAACTGAGAAAAGGAATGCCTGTTGGTGTGAGAGTAACCCTGAGAGGAGATAACATGTACGAGTTTCTCGACCGCCTCACCGCAATTGCTCTACCGAGAACACGCGATTTCAGGGGTGTTAGTCGAAAAGGTTTTGACGGAAGGGGCAACTACACAATGGGAGTAAAAGAACAAATCATTTTTCCAGAAATTGACATTGACAAAGTGAAGAGAATAAACGGCTTGGATATTACGCTGGTAACATCCACCAATAACGATGAAGAAGCCCACACCCTGCTAAAAGAGTTTGGAATGCCGTTTAAAAAATAAACTGTTAACTTTTAACAATTAACTAATAACGATAACATGGCCAAAGAATCAATGAAAGCACGCGAGCGGAAACGCCAAAAGCTCGTTGATAAGTACCGGGAAAAACGAGCAGCGCTAAAAGAAGCGGGCGATTGGGAAGCACTACAAAAGCTACCAAAAAATTCATCACATGTCCGCCTGCACAACCGCTGCCAAATTACCGGAAGACCTAAAGGCTACATTCGCCATTTTGGTATCTCGCGTGTTACTTTCAGAGAAATGGCCAACCAAGGATTGATTCCGGGAGTAAAAAAAGCCAGTTGGTAAACGATTAACTACTAACA
This sequence comes from Flavobacteriales bacterium, assembly GCA_002746335.1. Taxonomy (GTDB): domain Bacteria; phylum Bacteroidota; class Bacteroidia; order Flavobacteriales_H. The sequence goes on from NVWW01000051.1 coordinate 20,732, forward strand.
TTTAACAAATGACAACAGATCCAGTAGCAGATTATTTGACGCGAATAAGAAACGCCATTAAAGCCAACCACAGAGTGGTGGACATCCCCGCATCCAACCTCAAGAAGGAAATGACAAAAGTTCTTCACGAGAAAGGATATATCTTAAATTACAAATTTGAAGATGATAAAAGTGCACCGGGGAACATCAAAATTGCTTTGAAATACCACCCCGTAACAAAAGTTCCGGCCATCAGAAAATTAGAAAGAGCCAGCAAACCGGGTTTGCGCAAATATGCAAGCACAAAACACATGCCCCGGGTGCTCAATGGATTGGGTGTTGCCATCTTATCCACATCAAAAGGTGTAATGGCCAATAAAGACGCTAAAAAAGAACACATAGGCGGAGAAGTTCTGTGCTATGTATATTAAAAATTTCAAACTTGAAACTAAAAACTTGAAACTAACCCGATGTCACGAATAGGATATGCACCGATAACCATTCCCGAAGGCGTTGAAGTCAACGTATCTGATGCCAATTTGGTGAGGGTAAAAGGCCCGAAAGGTGAATTGAATCAGCAAGTTGATGCTTGCATTACCCTCAAAATTGAGGATAATGTAGTCACCTGCGAGAGGGCAAGCGAGCAAAAAGATCACAAAGCAAAACACGGGCTGTATCGCTCTTTGATCAACAATATGGTCGTGGGCGTTTCCGAAGGGTATAAAAAATCGCTCGAATTAATTGGCGTAGGTTACCGCGCACAGGCACAGGGGCAAAAATTAGATTTAACACTCGGTTATTCACACAATATCATCATTGAATTGCCCGAAGAAATCAAGGTTACCACAGTTACTGAAAGAGGTAAAAGCCCTACGATTATTTTGGAATCAAACGACAAACAGCTTATTGGCCATGTAGCATCAAAAATACGTTCACTTCGCAAACCCGAGCCGTACAAAGGCAAAGGCGTCCGCTATGTTGGCGAACACATAAGAAGGAAAGCCGGAAAATCCGCAGCAAAAGGCCTATAATTTTACAAAAAGAACAAACTAATGGCATTGACAAAACCATATAGAAGAAAACGCATAAAGTACCGCATACGTAAAGTGATCTCCGGTACTGCTGAGACACCACGCCTGTCTGTTTTCAGAAGCAACAAACAAATTTACGCCCAACTGATTGACGATGTTTCGAGCAAAACACTCGCGGCTGCATCATCTATAAAAAATGACAAAGCTCAAAAAATTGCTAAAAACGAACAAGCAGCCATCGTAGGCAAAGAAATAGCAGAAAGAGCAGCAAAAGTGGGGGTCACTACAGTAAAATTTGACCGAAACGGCTATCTCTACCACGGTAGGGTTAAAGCATTGGCAGAAGCCGCAAGAGAAGCAGGATTAAAATTTTAACCGTTTAACAGTTAACCAATAACCGATAGCTAAATGTCAGTAAACGTAAAAAGAGTAAAATCAAGCGAAATTGAGCTGAAAGACAAACTGGTGAACATCCGCAGGGTAACCAAGGTAACCAAGGGTGGTCGCACATTCAGCTTTTCGGCCATTGTGGTAGTGGGCAATGAAAACGGTGTGGTGGGCCACGGGCTGGGTAAGGCAAAGGAAGTAACCACAGCCATTGCCAAAGGCATTGATGACGCCAAGAAAAACCTGATCAAAGTACCCATCGTGAAAGGCACTATCCCTCACGAACAAGCAGGAAAGTATGGCGGAGCAAGAGTATTCATCAAACCCGCATCGCATGGTACGGGGGTAATTGCAGGTGGCGCTATGCGCGCAGTAATGGAAAGCGTGGGCATTACTGACGTGCTGGCCAAATCAAAAGGCTCATCAAACCCGCATAATGTGGTTAGAGCTACAATTGATGCACTTATTCAATTGAGAGATGCAAGCACGGTTTCTCAGCACAGAGGTGTTAGTTTGGAAAAAGTTTTTAACGGATAGGGCAAACAGCCGCTGGCTGTTTGAGCCAGCCGTGAGCAAGAAATTGATGCGATGACAAAAACCAATCAACTCTAAAACTTAAAGAATGGCAAAAATCAAAATAACACAGGTAAGAAGCAAAATAAGGCGACCTGGACGCCAAAAGAAAACATTGAAGGCGTTGGGCCTGCGAAAAATGCAGCAGACTGTAGAGAAAGAAGCCACACACCAAATCCTCGGAATGGTCAATAAAGTGGCCCATTTAGTAAAAGTTGAAGAAGTAAAATAAGCAACAATGAATTTAAGCAATTTAACTCCAGCAAAAGGTTCCGTCCAAAACAAAACTCGCTTGGGCCGTGGACAGGGCTCCGGAAAAGGCGGCACTGCCACACGCGGACACAAAGGCCAGAAATCTCGTTCGGGGTATTCGAAACAATTTGGCTTTGAAGGCGGGCAAATGCCTTTGCAGCGAAGAATCCCAAAATATGGATTCACAAATATCAACCGAAAAGTATATAACGGGATCAATCTCGACACCATTCAAAGTTTAGCCGAGAGCAAAAAACTAAAAGAGGTGAATCCCGGTGTGTTGCATAAAAATGGCTTGGTAAGCAAAAAGGATTTGGTGAAAATTCTCGGCAGAGGCGAGTTGAAAGAAAAACTAAAAATTGAAGCACACGCTTTTTCTGCTTCCGCAAAAGCAGCCATAGAAGCAAGTGGCGGAACAGCCCTGATCATTGGTCAGCCGCAGAAAGAAGAAAAAACAGAAGAAAAAACAGAAGAAAAAACAAAAAAACAGCCCAAAAAGAAAGCTGAGACACAAGCATCAGAAAAAAAAGCTAAGCAGCCCGTAGAAGAAAAAACAAATGGCGCAGCAAAAGAGAAAAAAGAAGAAATAGTTGAAGAAATTCAAGAAAGCGCTGAATGAGAAATTTCATAAATACACTTATAAACATCTGGAGTATTGATGACCTCAGAGGCCGTATTATACATACCCTGAGCTTACTTCTTATTTACAGGGTGGGGTCTTTTGTCATTCTTCCAGGGATTGATACTGAGGTGCTCGGCCAAGCCACCGCCAACCAAAGCGGATTGGCATCCCTTATTAACGCATTTGCTGGCGGAGCATTTTCAAGAGCATCTATTTTGGCGTTGGGAATTATGCCTTACATCTCGGCATCTATCATCATGCAGTTAGCGGGCATTGCCATACCCACCATCCAAAAGCTCCAACGCGAAGGTGAAAGCGGAAGAAGAAAAGTCAATCAATACACCCGGTTTCTTACTGTTTTAATTTGTCTAGGCCAAGCGCCCGGCTACCTCAGAGCTTATATCCCGCAAGATGCAATCATAGACAACACAACTTTCTGGTGGGTTTCTTCAATTATACTATTGGTAACCGGAACCCTGTTTGTTATGTGGTTGGGCGAAAGAATCACAGATAACGGTTTAGGTAATGGAATTTCTTTATTGATAATGATCGGTATTATCGCCAATTTCCCAACAGCATTTGTATTTGAATTTGATGCAAGAGCTGGCACCAGCGGAACAGGCGGCATGGTGATGTTGCTAATCGAAATTGTGTTTCTACTACTTGTAACGCTTATCTGTATTTTACTGGTGCAAGGCACAAGACGGGTGCCGGTACAATATGCTAAGCGCATTGTAGGCAACAAGCAATACGGTGGTGTGAGACAATATATCCCCTTAAAAGTGAATGCTGCAGGTGTAATGCCAATCATTTTTGCACAAGCGCTTATGTTCATCCCGGTTACTTTAGCCGGCTTTGCTGACTCAGACCAAATGACCGGTATTGCAGCAGCTTTTGCCGATTTCACAGGCTTTTGGTATAACTTCACCTTTGCCATCATGGTGATTTTGTTCACCTATTTTTATACCGCAATCACATTCCCTCCACAGCAAATGGCCGAAGAAATGAAAAAAAACGGTGGGTTCGTCCCAGGCATCAAGCCCGGCAGAAAAACCGCTGAGTTTTTAGATAACATCATGTCGAGAATCATGTTACCCGGTTCTTTTTTCCTGGCATTTGTAGCCATTTTACCCGCATTTGCAGTAATGGCAGGCATCAGTTATCAGTTTGCTTTGTTTTACGGAGGCACATCATTGCTGATTATGGTGGGTGTAACGCTTGATACGCTACAGCAAATAGAAAGCCATTTGCTCATGAGACATTATGACGGATTGATGAAAACAGGCAAGATAAAAGGCAGATCATCATTTAGCATGGCAGGATAATATTATGGCAAAAGACCTGTACTATAAAACGGAAGAAGAAATTGAATTAATGCGAGATAGTTCTTTACTTGTTGGCAAAGTTCATGCTGAAATGGCCAAACTAGTTGAGCCGGGCGTAACCACCAAACAGCTCGATGAAGTGGCTGAAGCATTCATCCGCGACCACGGAGCAGTGCCTTCTTTTAAGGGCTACAGGGGGTTTCCCTACGCGCTATGTGTTTCGAGAAATTCGGAAGTAGTGCACGGGATGCCTTCAAACAAACCGCTTGAAGAAGGTGACATTGTTTCTATTGATTGTGGAGTGTTTAAAAACGGCTTTCACGGTGATTCAGCCTACACTTTTGCAGTAGGTAAAATCAGTAATGATGTAAAGCAATTAATGAAAGTCACTTATGAAGCCCTCTATCTTGGCATCGAGCAGGCAGCGGCAGGAAATCGCGTGGGAGACATCAGCAATGCCATTCAGCAACATGCCGAAAATCACGGCTACGGTGTGGTGAGGGAATTGGTAGGGCACGGAGTGGGTAAAAAACTGCACGAGGCTCCTGAAGTGCCAAACTTTGGCAAAAGAGGAAGAGGGCCAAAATTAGGAGAAGGGTTAGTCATCGCTATTGAACCGATGATAAATATGGGCACCAAAAACGTGAGGCAAGCATCAGACGGGTGGACGATACACACGGCAGACAGCCAACCATCAGCCCATTACGAGCACACAGTAGTCATTAGAAAAGGAAAGGCAGAAATTTTGTCAACGTTTGAATATATTGAAAAAGTATTAAAAGAAAAAAACAACGATAAAGTACTTGCTTAATGGCAAAGCAATCATCAATAGAGCAAGACGGAACAGTGAATGAGGCCTTGTCAAATGCCATGTTTCGCGTGGAATTGGAAAACGGGCACGTTATCACAGCCCACATTTCTGGCAAGATGCGCATGCACTACATTCGTATTTTACCCGGCGACAAAGTAAAAGTGGAAATGTCGCCATACGATTTGACAAAAGGAAGAATAACATTTAGGTATCGATAAAAAACAGTTAGCAATTTAACCATTAAAGAATAACGATGAAAGTAAGGGCATCCATAAAAAAGCGAAGCGCAGACTGTAAAATCGTCCGAAGAAAAGGACGGCTTTATGTCATCAACAAAAAAAATCCCAGGTTCAAACAAAGGCAAGGATAATAGAAATTGCGAATGATAAATGTTGAATGAGCAACAGCATTTATAATTAACAATTTAAAATTTAACATTTATAAAAAATGGCACGAATAGCTGGAATTGACTTACCAAACAAAAAGCGTGGTGAAATAGGCCTCACCTATATCTATGGAATTGGCCGCACAAATGCGCGAAAAATACTCGATGCTTCCGGTGTTGATTACAACAAAAAAGTTGAAAGCTGGACAGACGAGGAATTGACCAGCATACGCAAAACCCTCAACGAAAATTACAAAGTAGAAGGCGCATTGCGCGGTGAAGTTCAGCTCAACATCAAGAGGCTGATGGACATTGGCAGTTACAGGGGCATACGCCACAGAATCGGCATGCCGCTACGTGGACAAAAAACCAAAAACAACTGCCGAACACGAAAAGGAAAGCGCAAAACTATTGCCAACAAGAAAAAAGCAACTAAAGTCTAATTTACTTAATGAGTGCTGATTAATAATTAATTGAGATTGCTAAAAAATTGATAGAAAATGGCCAAACAAACAACAAGAAAGCGGAAACTCAAAGTCAAAGTAGAACCGATGGGTCAAGCCCATATTCGGGCATCTTTTAACAACATCATTATCACGCTGGCGAATAACCAAGGACAAACAATTTCGTGGTCATCAGCAGGGAAAATGGGGTTTCGTGGCTCAAAGAAAAACACACCTTATGCTGCACAAATTGCTGCACAAGATTGTGCGAAAGTGGCTTTTGAGGCAGGATTGAGAAAGGTGAAACTATTTGTAAAAGGCCCCGGATCAGGCAGAGAATCCGCCATCAGAACCATTCATAATGCAGGTATTGAAGTGACGGAAATTATGGATGTAACACCCATGCCCCACAACGGCTGCCGGCCTCCAAAAAGGCGCAGAGTATAATAACTTAAAACATTAAAATTAAATTATAAACTAAATTATGGCACGATACAGAGGCCCAAAATCAAAAATAGCACGAAAATTCAAAGAGCCGATCTTTGGTCCCGACAAAACACTGGAGCGGAAATCCCACCCATCCGGTTCGAAGGGAGCAAGTAGAAGGCGCACGAAACAAAGCGAATATGCCGTTCAGTTGCAAGAAAAGCAAAAGGCAAAATACACCTATGGCATTTTGGAAAAGCAATTCCGAAAAATGTTTAGCGAAGCATCGCGCAAAAAAGGTATTACCGGAGAGAATTTACTGCAACTCTGTGAAACACGTTTGGACAATACGGTGTATAGAATGGGTATTGCACCTACAAGGAGAGGGGCCAGGCAACTGGTTTCCCACAAGCACATCACTGTTGACGGCAAGGTGGCTAACGTAGCCTCGTATATATTACGTCCTGGACAGGAAGTAGCTGTAAGAGAAAGGTCAAAAGCGCTCGAAGCCATCAACAACTCTCTAAATGAAAATATTAGCAAATATCCCTGGCTTGATTTTAACAGCACTGAAATGAAAGGCAAATTAATAGCAATGCCTGAACGTGAACAAATTCCAGAGAACATCAAAGAACAACTCATCGTTGAATTATATTCAAAATAAAACTATAAACTCTAAATTTTAATATTATGGCAATTTTAGATTTCGTAAAACCCGACAAAGTAATCATGGTAGAAGCGGACGAAACGCGAGGAAACTTTGAATTCCGGCCACTCGAACCCGGTTATGGCATCACTGTAGGCAACGCACTGAGAAGAATTTTGCTTTCATCGCTTGAAGGGTTCGCTATCACATCGCTGAAAGTTGATGGTGTTGAACATGAATTTTCAACTATAAAAGGTGTTGTGGAAGATGTTACAGAAATTGTTTTGAACCTCAAACAAATCCGGTTCAAGCAACAAATCGAAGAAAACGATTCAGAACATGTGAGCATTACCCTAAAAGGACAAGACACTGTTACGGCAGGCGACATTGGCAAGTTCATCACTTCTTTCCAGGTGCTAAATCCAGACTTGGTAATTTGCCACATGGAGCCTAACGTTAAATTAAACATAGAACTCACTATTGACAAAGGTCGCGGCTACGTTCCTGCAGACGAAAACCGAACGGTTAGTTCGGCAATTGGTGTCATTGCAATGGATTCTATTTTTACTCCGATTACAAACGTAAAGTACAGTATAGAAAATTACCGCGTGGAGCAAAAAACCGACTACGAAAAACTGTTGATTGATATTAATACCGATGGGTCAATCCACCCAAAGGAAGCTCTAAAAGAAGCCGCAAAACTTTTGATTCACCATTTCATGCTGTTCTCTGATGAAAAAATAACAGCCGATACCGAAGAAAGGGCAGCCGAAGAAGAGTTTGATGAAACATCGCTACACATGCGCCAGTTACTCAAAACAAAATTGGTGGACATGGACTTGTCCGTAAGAGCGCTCAACTGCCTCAAAGCAGCCGATGTGGAAACTTTGGGCGACTTGGTATCTTTTGATAAAAACGACTTACTTAAATTTAGAAACTTCGGAAAAAAATCTTTGACAGAACTTGAAGATTTGGTAGAAGCCAAAGGACTTTCATTTGGAATAGATTTAACAAAATACAAGTTGGATAAGGACTAATGAAATTATAAATGTTGAATTTTAGATGATCAATTCATTTAACATTTAGCATTTAATATTTAACATTTCGAAATGAGACACGGAAATAAAATAAACGCGCTCGGAAGAAAGGCACCCCATCGAAAAGCTATGTTAGCAAACATGGCCAGTTCGCTCATTCAGCACAAGCGTATCAATACAACAATAGCTAAAGCAAAGGCGTTGCGCGGATTCGTAGAACCGCTTATCACCAAATCAAAAAGCGATACCACGCATTCGCGCAGAATGGTTTTTCGATATCTTCAAGATAAAAACGCTGTAAGCGAGCTCTTTAGGGAAGTAGCACCAAAAATTGGTGAGCGGCCAGGAGGTTACACCCGCATATTAAAAACTGGCTTTCGCCTGGGAGATAGCGCAGAAATGTGCATGATTGAGTTGGTTGATTTCAACGAGACATATATAAAAGAAGAAAAAGTTAAAAAATCGAGAAGAAGC
>NVWW01000052.1 GCA_002746335.1 Flavobacteriales bacterium
AGGTCCCAAGGGTTGGGCTGTTCGCCCATTAAAGTGGCACGCGAGCTGGGTTCAGAACGTCGCGAGACAGTTCGGTCCCTATCTGTTGTGGGCGTAGGAAATTTGAGAGATGCTGACTCTAGTACGAGAGGACCGAGTTGGACGAACCTCTAGTGTACCAGTTGTGGTGCCAACTGCACCGCTGGGTAGCTACGTTCGGAAGAGATAAGCGCTGAAAGCATCTAAGCACGAAGCTCTTCTCAAGATGAGATTTCCATTAAGGGTCGTTAAAGACGATGACGTTGATAGGTCGCAGGTGTAAAGGCGGTAACGCCAAAGCCGAGCGATACTAATTACCCGTAAGCTTTTTTAAACAGAACGATTTTGTAGGTTTTATGCTAATACTCATAGTATTTCTTTCATTATGTCAAACTTATTTATATCCCGATTTATCGGGATGACGATTTACGGTAGCTATAGCGGTGGGGTTCACCTCTTCCCATTCCGAACAGAGAAGTTAAGCCCACTTGCGCCAATGGTACTGGGGTAACACCCGGGAGAGTAGGTCGCTGCCGGTTTTTAAAAAGCCCTTCCCGATTTATCGAGAGGGGCTTTTTTTTGGCAAACCGGTGAACAGCTTTTTGTTTGTTACTTTTATCCATCCACAAGTTAAACTTTGGTGTTAATTAATATTTTCGCAAGTAAATTTTTTGGGGTGAAATCCATTTGGAAAATTTCATTAGTTGCACTTTTAACTTCCGTTTATTTATTTGCCTTTTCGCAAGATTCTACGCATTCTCCATCTAAAATATTTCACACTTCATTTACTACTGAAGAGGACTTAGAGCGCGGAAATTATTTCACCATTGATACTACTTTAGCGTATTACCATTATTATCATCCTAATTATTCTTTGAATTTTCAGTCGATGGGCAATATTGGTTCGCCCGTTCAGCAGCTGTTTTACCAAAACAGAGAGAGAGTAGGGTTTGATTTAGGCATTCATTTCTTAGATGAATATGAAAATATAAAGGAAAATATAAGGTATTATGATGTGAGAAAGCCCTATACAAAGGTGCTATTTACTACAGGTTCAAAGAAAGAGCAGAACTTAAATGCTATTCATGCTCAGCGAATTACACGAAAGTTTTATGCTGGTTTCTTTTTTAATAAAATCTCTTCAGATGGATTTTATTTGAGGCAAAAGTCTAATCATACTAACTTACATTTTTATACCAAGTACGAAACCAATAATAACCGCTACGGTAGCTTGGTAAACTATATTTATAACAAATTGCAAGTAGAAGAAAACGGAGGGATAATTGGTGATTCTTTATTTGAAAATAACTTGGAACCCCGTAGAGATGCTTATTCCATTAACTTATTAGATGCTTCTAATCTCATCAAATCCCATTCATTTTACTTTAAACAATATCTGAACTTCGGGCAAAAAAGTACGCGGTTTGACTATAAAGATTCAGTGGATAAGAAGATAATCCTACCCACTTCTCGCCTTTATCACAGTATCCAGTACCTTGGAAAGAGCTATACCTATGAAGATACAACCCCTGATTCTATTTTCTATCTTGATTTATTCAATTACAACAGCGCCTTGCCTGTTTTTGATTCGATACACGAAAAGAAATTAGAAAATGAGATAGGGTGGAAGACAGTTGCAACGGATTACACGAATTTTCACGAATTAAATAGGTTTTTTGCTAAGAATAACCTTTCACTTTGGGCAAAGCACCAGCAAATTAACGTGACTCAGAATTTTAAAGACACTTCATTTTGTACAATTGACACGTCTTTTCAGAATTATATTGGAGGAGGGACAATTAGAATAAACCGAATTGCCAAGTTTCTTTCCTTGGAATTACATGGAAACTATGTTTGGAAAGGTTATAATAAAGACAATTACTTGTATAAAGGAACACTTGGCTTTCATCCTGATTCTACTCATCACCAACTGAATTTAACCGCTTATGCTCAACAGCGCCAGCAGGATTTTATCCATCGTCACTATTGTTCCAGTCAATTTCTATGGGACAATAATTTTAAACGAGAGCAAATTCAGCATGTTTCCCTCGATTATTCCAATAAAAGGTGGGGAAACCTTACCGGAGTTTCTTACCAGCAGATTAATAATCCTATTTATTTTGATGTTAATGTCAGGCCAAATCAGGCAGTAGGAACTGTAACCAATCTTCTGCAAGCGTATATTTCACAGCATTTTATCGTAAAATCATTTCATCTTAAAACAAGGGTTTATTATCAAAAGGCAAGTGGTTCAAACGTAATTCGAGTGCCGGCATGGATACTATTCGGCTCATTATATTTTGAGAATTACCTGTTTAAAAAGGCAACGTATACACAAATAGGCGTGGATGTATTTTATAATTCGGCTTATTTTGCGGATGATTACATGCCGCTTACCCGCCAGTTTTACTTGCAAAACGAGATGAAATTAGGTGGATATCCCTATATGGATTTCTTTATCAATGCAAAAATTTCGAAAGCACGTGTATTCTTTAAGGTAACGCATTTTAACTCTGGACTGATGGGCTTTACTTACTACCAAACCCCCCATTATCCTATGCCTGACAGGGCTTTTAGATTGGGCATTAACTGGCAGTTTTTAGATTGATGAGGTAGCAGGTAACGCGAAACTCTAAACCTTTAACTGTATAATTTTCAATTTATTAAATAATCTAATAATAAGATAAACAGGGTCAAGTTCAAACCACCTAAAGCCAAAGTTAGGACTTGTGCTATGCTTGTGGTGATTGTTGTGGTAACTTTCTCCGAGCATCAAAAAATCAAAGGGAAGGAAATTCTTAGAAGTATCACTAAGTTTAAAGTTGACATAACCATATTTATGAGCACACCAATTTATTATGGCGCCATGTAATGGCCCACTAACAAAATGAATAGGTAAGAACAGATACATCCACCATTCTGAAGCAAAGAAGATATAGAATGTAATGTAACACGCTGCCCAAAAGAATCTTAGCCCCCAATTATTTGCAATCTTTTCAAACGAAACCCATTGCGGCACCCCTTTTTTAAATCGTTCTTCTATTTCGACCCGCTCGTGTAATATGTTATTATATGTAACTTTAGTGCGCCACATCATCGCAAATAAGTTCTTATCGTACTTTGGAGAATGGGGGTCTTTTTCCGTATCGGCAAAAGCATGATGCATACGATGCAAAATCCCATAAGCATAAGGGCTTAAATAAGATGATCCTTGGGTTATGAATGAGAGGATAAAAAACACTTTTTCCCATGCTTTTGACATGTCGAACATCTTATGGGCAGAATACCTGTGATGAAAAAAGGTTTGACAAAACAAAGACACATACCAATGAATGATGATAAAAATTAATATTTCCATTTTCTTTTAGTTTGTAATTAATCAATTGCTGTCAACTCGTTATATAACAAGCAAAAGTATCGTTATTCTCCAAATGCTGCCGTAATTAATACTAGGGTTCGACAAGCTTGTCTTTAACTAAGATTTCGTGGGTTTCACGGGTAACTTTATCCATTTCTTCAGTAGCAGATTTCAGCATGGTCAGTATCTTCTCATCAATTGGCTCATTTGACATTCTTGTTTGAAATAACGGGATTAAGCCAAGAATTGATGAAACTGGTCGCCTAAGTCCATGGGAGGTGATGAATGCGTATTTCTTGATCTGATCATACTGCTGTTTTAATTCCTTTTCGGCCTCTTTGATCTTGGTAATGTTGGTGTTGACGGCAAAGGATCCTATAATTTTTCCATGTGCATCATACACCGGGGCACCGCTTATTAAGAACCAGCGTTTTTCGCCTTTTTTATTAGTGAACTCAAGATCATAGGTATCTGGTATGCCTTTTTTTCTCAGCTTTCTCTTTTCTTTTATAATCGCCTGCTGCTCTTTATTCAGCCATTTCACATTGTTTGCATTTTGACCTATTATCTCCTTTTCTGTATAACCCAGCATCTTACAAAACGGTTTGTTTACGTATTGAATAATGCCATCATTGTCCACCATTATCAAACCTTCTTGAATGGTGTTGACCAGTGTCCGGTAGCGCCCTTCACTTTCCTTTAACAGTTTCTCGGCCAGTTTTGTTTTGCTGATGTCCTGAAAGCTTGTTCGACTGTATATGATCTGGCCTTTCTTATCCTTAAAAGCTGAAACATTAAGTCTGATGGCCATTTTGCTTCCGTCCTTTCTCATAAGCTGTAGTTCCGCACCTTTCACACTTCCATTTTTAACTAATTGTTGAAAAACCTTTTTTGTCTTGTCTATACTTTCCGGGTGATACAACTCCATAACCGGACGGCCTATCAACTCGCTCTTACTGTATCCCAGAGAACTGGCCATTGCATTGTTGCACTGCATCAGTTTGCCGGTTTTTGCTTCGATCGAACAAAGCATGTCAGGCGAGTTTTCATAAAGATCATAATAGCTTGTTGCTGATGAGTTTAATTTGTGCTCAGATTCTTTTTTGGCACGCCTTAACTGCGAAATCTCCTTTTTCAATTGGGAGAGCTCTTTGATAAGCTGTTGTTTTGACTGAGCCATACTTAATAGGTTGTTGTATTGATGATTGGTCAGCACCAAAAGTGCGAATTCTTATGCAAGGCCCTTGCCATCAAAAAGTAAGTAAAGATACAAAAAAGCAATAAAATAAAAGAACAATTGAATTAAGAACTATATCGTTAGCCACCAAATTAATTTCATTACCACCGCGCGGTTCTTCACGCTCAGGTTGGTATCGTAGTTGTCGGTGTAAACGATAAATAAATCAGACATCGGTTTGAAGCGCCATTGCAGTCTGCTGTTGATGTTGAAGTTGTCAATCTGCGTGTTGTATTGAAAGAAAGTGGTGAAAAACAGCGACTTGGTGAAGGACAATTCCACTTTAGGGCCGATAAGGGAAATAAAAGCATTTCCATATGGCTCCGGCAGACGGATTTCATTTTGCATAAAGCTGAGTGAAAAAATACCCCAGGGTTGCACACGATAAGTCAGTTCACCGCCATAACTCAATTTAGTGCCGTTGTAATAAGTGCCAAAATTTGTATTTACGTTGTAATTCAACTTACTTCTTTTATTTGAGTTGAACCTGATAACGTTGCTGTAGTAGGTGTATGCTCCCGCAGGCAACGGTTCATTCCCCGAAAAAGTGATATCGGTATCGTAAATCAACCGGTCATCATGTCGGTTAAAATTAATGTTGAGTTCACTCGTATTTAGCCACTTCACTTTGTAATTTGCATTTATCCGTCTTTCAAATGATCTGAAATCCTTATCGTAATAATCGTTTAGGTACAGCCCCGGACCGTGGGTATTAATTTTCTTCGATTTAGGATAAAACATGAGATTAAAGAATGGTTCGAAACGCCAGTAGGAGAACCCTTCGTATACTCTTATTTCAGGATTGTACAGGCGGTTTCTCGGCACGAAACCCACATCGGTCAGGTAATTTTCGCCCACATATTCGTGATTCCACATGGCAAACACCTTTTGCGAATTGTACATCACCCACGTGGCATTGGTCGAGTTTTCGTTCCACTTTCCACCGCTGTTTTCTGGCGAAAACGAATGGTGGTAAAACGCCTTACCCATCAACTTGCTGTTGGCTGAAGCATAGTTGAAGTCAATGCCTGCTACTCGGTTGTAATCAGCATAACTTACTTCGCTGTTGTTGAACCCTTGTCTGTTGACAAAAATTGCAGCAATGTTTGAGCGTTTTAAAATCTGCCTTTGAAAAGCGGCAACGGTATAGTTTTGAGCATCCACGTTTAAATTTGCATCTTTTGCCGTTTGTATGTTCATTAATCCCACGCGCCAATTCTTATTGACCTTGCCACTGAGGCGCGCACCTGCAATAATGGGCACAGGTTGCATGGAAAATGTAGAGGAATCAAGAGCCAGACCTATGTTTCTCGAAAAAAACGGGCGGATTTGCCGAAACCCAAAACGTGAAAACAAGTCGCTGTTTTCAATAAAGAATTGCCTTTTTTCAGGAAAGAAAAGTGAAAACCGCGAAAGGTTGGTTTGCTGTCTGTCCACTTCTACTTGTGAAAAATCGGGGTTGAATGTCAAATCGAGATTCAAAGAAGAAGATACAGCTATTTTGGCATCGCCACCGATGTTGGAGCTAAAGGTTTCAGGGGCTTCATCTTTGAAATTGTCGTTGTATCCTACAATGCCGTATGGAATTAATGAGACGTTTGTTCCTGCCTTTTTGGGTGGTACATCCCAAATCAAATCTCCAGTGTAGGCTAGGGAAGCGATATTGAAATTGCGCGGCACGGATGCCCACGAAGAGCTTTCATTTCGCTTCAAATCGTTTCTCGAAAAATTGATGCCCCACATTGAAATTCCTGGTTTGTAGCGGATGGTTTTAAACGGAATGGCCATTTCAACCACCCATTTGTCGTTGTGCCTTGTCACTTTCGAATACCACTTGTTATCCCAATTGGTAGTTACCCCCATGGCTGCTCCTCCTTGCAACAGGCCTTCGCGCTGCGCCCCCAGTGGATTTACTGAAAAGGAAAAGCCGTTGAGTTTGTCGTCAAACGGGTCAATGAATACGGCAAAAGCATCGCTTACAGGGTAGGAAAAATCTCTTTTCAGGGATTGAATGATGTAGTCTTTTTCAGGAAATTCATCATAGCAATGTGCTGCAACATATAGGTTTTTGTCATCGTAGGTGAGACGAACTTCAGTTTTCGTTTCAGCAAAAGAAGTATCGGCAGGAAAGCTTTGAAAAAAATCTTTAGCTATTGCTGCATTTTGCCAGTCGGTTTCATTCAGTTCACCGTCAATTTTTATTTCGGAAACAGCTTTTTTGATTTGGATAGCAGGTTTTTCTTTAGTGTTTTGTGAAAAACAAGCCAAAGACATGAGGCATAAGATGTGATATATGAGAATGGCTTTTTTCAAAACGAAAAATTTTAAGCATCCAAATGTAGCAAAACGCAGGTATGGCAAGACAATAATTTAGATAGGTGTTCGAATTTTAGGGACAGGGGGGTGGACAATTAACTATTAACCAATCATGTTTTTTGTTTCTTTTTTCTTGCTGCAGGGAAGAGGATGTTGTTGAGTATGAGTCGGTAACCTGGGGAATTGGGGTGGAGGTTCAAATCGGTTGGCGGGTCGCCAACAAAGTGCTGGTAGTCCTCGGGGTCATGGCCACCAAAATAGGTCCATTGGCCTTTGCCGTATTCGCCATGAATATAGCGTGACGTGCCAATGGCTTTGTTTTCTCCCATTACGAGCACTTCGGGTTTGATGTATTTTTTGTAATAATCGGTGGTTTGTCCCATAAACCCTTTGATGACTTGCTCGTGATTTTGGCAAAGCATGGAAGGCACTGGATCCCATTTGGCTGAAAAATCGAAAAGGGAAAAAACGTCTTGTGGCTGCAACACCCGTCTTTTGTTTCTCAGTTCGGTGGCATCAATGCTTGAATACTCATACTTGAGCGGGTCTCTTTCAAGCATGAAATTYGTAAAGGCAAATGACTTGGAAAAGTCCAGCTTTTGCTGTGCTTGCGGGTCAGYTCCATCACCATCGTACATGCGCTCGCAGATGTCAATGCCTTCGGCAGCAAGTGCGATGTCATAAGAGTCAGTTCCCGAACACATAGCAAAGAGGAACCCTCCGCCTGCAGTATAATCCCTYATTTTTAAGGAGACACCGAGTTTTAAGTCCGAGACCTTGCTGAAACCTAACCGCTTGGCTGTTTCCTCGARTTCCTGCACTTGTTTTTGATACCATCCGGCATTTCTGTATGAAGCATAAAATTTTCCGTATTGACCGGTGAAGTCTTCATGGTGAAGGTGCAGCCAATCATACAAAGGAAGTTTTCCCTGAATAATTTCGTCATCGTAAACCATGTTGTAGGGAATTTCGGCATAGGAGAGTACAAGCATTACGGCATCGTCCCAAGGTTGATAGGTTTTGGGGGCATAAACTGCAATTTTTGGAGGTTTTTCGAGCTTTACTGCATCCATGTTTACTTCTGGGTTGGCAATTTCCGTAAGGATGGCAGTTGATTGTGCATCGGCAATCATTTCATAGGAAACGCCACGAATTACGCATTCGTTTTCAAAATGTCTGGCGTATTCAAACATGAAACTGCCTCCGCGGTAGTTCAGCAGCCAGTACGTGTCAATTTCCTGTTGCAGCACCCAGTAGGTGATGCCGTAGGCCTTTAGGTGGTTTTTCTGCGATTCATCCATGGGAATGAGCAGATAGGCTGCATTGGAAGGCAAAACAGCCAAAAAGATTAATGATGTTAAAAGGAAAAAACGGTATTTTTTCAAAAAATTCATATACTGCTAAGATACAAAATTACCCGAAATTTATACAACTAACGGCAGGAAAGGGGAATTAGTGCTTGGGTTGCCTTTGAGAAACAACACATCATCACACCAATTTCTGGCGCACAGGCTGGCTCATTCCGATATTATCGGGATGCCCTTAGAAAGGGGCATCGGCATCATCTTCAATATCATCCATTTTTGACTTTCGGATGAGGTTGCCGTTTTCTTCAAATCCATCGCTGCTTCCATCAATTGCAACATTAAAAGTTTGTTGCAAGTCGGAGAATTTGGCGAGGTGTGAAGTGAATTTCAAACGAATGTTTTCCAACGCCCCGTTGCGGTGCTTGGCAATAATGATTTCCGCTTCATTGGTTGAATCGGTGCCGTCTTCCCATTCGTACATTTTGTAATACTCAGGTCTATAAATAAAACTCACAATGTCGGCATCTTGCTCAATTGCTCCTGATTCCCTTAAGTCRGAAAGTTGCGGGCGTTTGCTGCCACCACGCGTTTCTACCGAGCGGTTCAACTGYGAAAGCGCGAGAATTGGCACGTTYAATTCTTTTGCAATGCTTTTCATAGAACGCGAAATGGCACTTATTTCCTGCTCGCGATTGCCGTTTTTGTCGTTTCCGCCAACAGTCATCAATTGCAGGTAGTCAACGATAATGAGTTCCACATTGTGTTGTGATTTCAGCCGCCTGCATTTTGCCCTCAATTCAAAAACAGAAAGTGCAGGCGTATCATCAATGAAGAGGGGCGCTTCGGAAAGTTTGTTGGTTTTGGCAATGAGTTGTTCCCACTCGTAATCTTCGAGATTTCCCCTACGCAGTTTTCCTGACTCTATTTCTGATTCGCTGGCGATGAGCCGATTGACCAATTGCACCGATGACATTTCCAGTGAAAACACAGCAACCGGTCGGTTGAAATCCACTGCTACATTTCGTGCAAGCGAAAGTACAAAGGCCGTTTTTCCCATGCCCGGCCGTGCCGCGATTACAACAAGGTCAGAATTCTGAAACCCGGAAGTTACCCTGTCGAGCTGTGTAAAACCGGAAGGGATCCCACTCACTCCATCTTTCTGATTACGTAGTTTTTCAATTTGCTTGAATGACTCGTGCATTAAGCGGTTCATCGGGTCATAATCTTTGCGTAGGTTGCCTTCAGTAATGCTGTACAAGTTCTGTTCTGTGTTATCGAGTAAGTCAAACACATCGGTGGTTTCGTCATAAGCTCCTTTGATGGTTTCTGAAGAGATGCGAATCAACTCCCGTAAAATATATTTTTGGGAAATGATTCTTGCGTGATACTCCACATTGGCAGCAGAGGCCACGCGGTTGGTGAGTTGCGAGATGTAATAAGGGCCACCCACTACATCCAATTCTCCGCGTTTTTTCAGCGCATCAGCAACAGTCAGAATGTCTATAGGTTGTGAGTTTTGAAAAAGCCCGATAACTGCTTCGAAAATTTTTCGGTGCGCCTCTTTGTAAAAACTATCAGGTGATAGGATGTCAATAACATCGTTTACCGCCTCTTTTTCGAGCATCAACGCACCTAAAACAGCTTCTTCCAAATCAATGGCTTGGGGGGGGAGTTTTCCGGCATCAAATGCTGCAATATCAGACGTTTTGTGCAGTTTTCTCACGCTAGTCTCAACCACTTTTTCTATCGTTTTTTCCATGCTACAAAGTTATCGAAAAGAAATCCTGAAAATCTGAAAAACAGGATTTTAAGTTTTAACAAAACCTCTATGGTTTTGTTTTCAAGGGTTTAGGAAGCAATTAACAGGTTGTGAACAGCCCTATAGTGTCTTTTTGTTTAAGGATGAAAATTTTACCGATAGCACTAAAAAATCAGTGCATTAAAATTAGTGCTTGAAACCGTTGTTTTTTCAGGAGAAAAAAGATGTTATCAACAGGGTGATGTAGATAATGTGGATAAAAAATAAGCGGAGGCAACTTGTTTTTTATTCCTGAAAAACACCCATCGAGCAGAATTTTTTAATGCGCTTTTCGATGCGTTTTTCCGGTTCCATCTCTTGTAATTTAGCGAGCGATTTTTTGATTTCTGCTTTTACCCGCTCAAACACATTTTCATGGTTGGCATGTGCTCCCCCAATTGGTTCTTTGATGATGCAGTCAACCAATTTGTTGCTCAGCATATCTTGCGCGGTGAGCTTGAGCGCTTCGGCTGCTTTTTCTTTTTGTTCCCAACTGCGCCACAAAATGGAAGAACATGATTCGGGCGAAATCACCGAATACCATGTGTTTTCCAACATGCAGATTTTGTCCCCAATAGCAATGCCCAGCGCTCCGCCCGATGCACCTTCACCAATAATGATGCACATGATTGGCACTTCGAGTTGTACCATCTCATATAGATTTCGGGCGATTGCTTCACCCTGCCCACGCTCTTCAGCTTCGAGGCCTGGATAAGCACCCGGGGTGTCAATAAATGTAACAATGGGTTTGTTGAATTTTTCGGCCAATTTCATCAAACGCAACGCCTTTCGGTAACCTTCCGGATTGGCCATACCGAAGTTGCGGAATTGGCGCATTTTGGTATTAATGCCTTTTTGCTGACCGATGAACATCACGGTTTGCTCATCAACCATTCCAAAACCTCCAATCATGGCTTTGTCATCTTTTACATTACGGTCGCCATGCAATTCGAGAAATCGCCCTTGCGTGATATGTTCGATATAGGCTAAGGTATAAGGCCGGTCTGGGTGGCGCGAGACTTGCACGCGCTGCCAGGGAGTAAGCGTTTCGAAAATCTCTTTGCGTTTTTCCTTGATTTTTTTTTCTAATTCCCTTACCGGTGTTGAGACGTCAACATCACTTTCTTCGGCAATATTTTTTGCCTGTTCGAGTTGTTCGAGCAGCGTGCCGATGGGTTCTTCAAAGTCAAGCAGGGTAGGCATAAGGAGCAAATTTAGGACGAAAGTAGGAAAAAGTTAATAGTTATTGGTCATCAATTATTAGTTGGGTGATTAACATAACTTTGGCGACATGATTTGTTTTCCGAATGCAAAAATAAACATCGGATTGAATGTAGTTGAAAAGCGGCCTGACGGTTATCACAATATTGAAAGTATTTTTTATCCTATTGGGCTGTGTGATGTTTTGGAAATCGTTGAAAATGAAACTTTTCAATTTCAATCAACAGGAATTGACATCCCAGGAGACGAACAGAAAAATCTATGTGTCAGCGCCTATGATTTGCTTAAAGAAGATTTCGATCTTCCTCCTGTAAAAATTCATTTGCACAAAATCATACCTATTGGAGCGGGACTTGGTGGAGGTTCGGCTGACGCGGCTTTTATGATCAATTTGTTGGAAAAACTATTTGAATTGAATCTCCCAGCCGAAAAGAAACTCAATTTTGCTATTGAACTCGGTAGCGATTGCCCCTTTTTCATTAGAAATGAACCCGCTTTTATAACAGGAAGGGGTGAATTCTTTGAGCAAATGCCAATTCGTTTGGGAGGTTATTATTTGATATTGGCTTGCCCGAATATCCACGTTAGCACCAAAGAAGCGTATGCACATATAAAGCCGCAAAAGTCATTAAGTCCATTAAACGAAATTATTTTGAAAACACCAGTTGAGCAATGGAGGGGGCATGTTCACAATCAATTTGAAGAAACTGTTTTTAAGCAACATCCTCAAA
The DNA here is from genome assembly GCA_002746335.1 of Flavobacteriales bacterium. Taxonomy (GTDB): domain Bacteria; phylum Bacteroidota; class Bacteroidia; order Flavobacteriales_H. The sequence goes on from NVWW01000052.1 coordinate 11,987, forward strand.
TAAAAGAGATAAAAGAAATATTATATGGAATGGGCGCAGTTTATGCCTCTATGACGGGCAGCGGAGCGGCTGTTTACGGCATTTTTGAAAAAAAGCCGAATATTGAAAGGGAATTTGAGGAGTACTGTGTTTGGGAAGGGACTTTGTGATTACTTGTGCGCCTTATTAAAAAGCACTATTGCCACTATTCCGAAAACCAAGTTTGGAATCCATACGGCAATCATGGTGTTTACTCCAGCATTTGTGGCAAATACGGAAGTTATTTTCATACAGAGAATGTAGATGCCGCACATCAGCAACCCAAAGGCGATGTGCAGCCCAATGCCGCCTCTTACTTTTCTGCTCGCCACTGAAACACCAATGAGTGTGAGAATATAGGTGGCAAAAGGATAAGATGAGCGTTGGTGCTTTTCGATTTCGTAAAAAGGCACGTAATCTGAGCCCTCTTTGCGCTTTTCCTCAATGTAGGCATCTAATTCATTGCTGTTCATGGCTTCAACCTTGTTGATGCGGCTGGCAAAGTCGCTGGGATGCATGTTGAGTACAGTGTCAATTACGCGCCCTCGTTCCAGAGTTTCTTCCATGCCGTTTATTTTACGCCACCGCCATCCCTCTATGACCCATTTTTGCTTGGTTGAATCCCAACYAATGCTTTGTGMAATGATTTTATTGGTGAGTTCGGTSCCATTCCATTGCTCAAGTGCGAATTTGTACCCGCGGTTATTCAGCAGGCGGAATTTTCGGATGTAAATGTTTTCGCCTTCCTGCAATACTTTATGAATGTTAAAGTCAGCGCTGTAATGCGCTTTATTCCTTATATATTGTTCTTCAAACTCGAGGCGTACTTTGTTCGCTTCGGGCAGCACCCAATGGTTCATGTAAAAAGAAATGGAGGCAAGTACGGTTGCCCCGATAAAGTAAGGTAGCAGCAATCGCCTAAAGCTCACCCCGCTGCTGAGTATGGCTACGATTTCCGTATTTTGCGCCATTTTGGCCGTGAAGAAAATCACTGAAATAAAAATGAGCATGAAATTGAAGAGATTACCATAGTGCAACACGAAATTTACATAGTAATCAAAAACAATGGCTTTGATCGGTGCTTCTTTTTCGAGGAAGTCGTCAATTTTTTCTGAAATATCAAAAATGATTGCAATGACCATGATCAGTCCGAGCATGAAAAAGAAGGTGGTGAGGAATTTGCGGATTATATAGAGGTCAATGATTTTCACAATTTCTCATTCAATTCTTTCACTATTTTGTTTTTCCAATCGGTAAAAGTTTCGTCCAGAATGCGCTGCCTTGCTTCTTTCATCAGCCAAAGATAAAACCCCAAATTGTGAATGGTAGCGATTTGCGCACCTAAAATTTCTTTGGCCATAATTAAGTGCCGCAGGTATGCTTTTGAATATTCCTTGTCAACAAATGTTGTTCCCTCGGGGTCAACGGACGAAAAATCGTCTTTCCATTTTTCGTTGCGAATATTGATAATTCCTCTTTTGGTAAACAACTGACCGTTTCTTCCGTTTCGCGTGGGAAGCACGCAATCGAACATATCTACGCCCAAAGCAATRGCTTCGAGCAAGTTTGTCGGGGTGCCCACACCCATGAGGTAACGCGGTTTGTCTTGCGGTAGTATGCCGCACACGATTTCGGTCATCGCGTACATTTCTTCTTCCTTTTCTCCTACCGAAAGCCCGCCAATGGCATTGCCTTCTCTTTCGAATGATGAAATAACTTCTGCCGATTTTGTTCGCAATTCCTTATAAACGCTACCCTGAACAATTGGGAAAATGGTTTGCTCAAAACCGTATTTTGCTTCAGTTTCGTCAAACCTTTGGCAGCATCGTTTGAGCCATCTGTGGGTGAGTTYCATTGATTTTTTGGCGTAATCGTATTCACAGGGATAAGGAGTGCATTCGTCAAAAGCCATGATGATGTCAGCACCGATTGTCCGTTGCACATCAATAGCATATTCGGGCGTGAAAAAGTGTGAGGTYCCATCAATATGCGACTGAAATTTTACGCCTTCTTCAGAAATTTTTCTTTTTTCGGCCAGCGAATAAACCTGGTAGCCGCCACTATCTGTGAGCAACGGCCTTTTCCAATTGATGAATTGGTGTAGCCCGCCTGCTTTTTCAATGATTTCAAGGCTGGGACGGAGATAGAGGTGGTAAGTGTTACCTAAAATGATGGAAGCCCTGAGGTCATTTTCCAATTCCCGCAGGTGTACGGCCTTCACCGAGCCGAGCGTGCCCACAGGCATAAAGATGGGTGTTTGGATTTTTCCCCGGCCGGTTGTGATTTCGCCTGCACGTGCTTTTGATTGTGCATCGATTTTTAATAAGGTGAATTGCATGACGGAGCAAAGATAACTTTCGGTGTTCAATGTTCAGTATTCGCGTTCAATGTAACTGCCGCTGTCACTTATGTTAATCTTGTTTTACTTTTGGCATCGTGTCAACGGCTATCGTATTATTTTTTGTTTTTCTATTCGCTTTTGCAGTAGAACTTTTTTTCTATTTGGGAATTTACGGCCGCCTCGTTTTTTACAAACCGCCTGCCCCTTTCTTGGTTAAACTGCCAGTTTCAGTAATTATTTGTGCAAAAAATGAAGCGGAAAACTTACTTGAAAATCTTCCTGAAATTTTTAATCAAGAGCATGACGATTTTGAAGTGGTGGTAGTGAACGATTGCTCGGTAGATGAAACCGAAGACGTATTAAGGGCTTTTGCAGACAAGCACCATAATTTGAAGATTGTAACTGTAAAGGAAAACGAACATTTTTCAGGTGGGAAAAAGTTTGCGCTCACGTTGGGAATTAAAGCTGCCAAATATGATGTTTTGCTGCTCACCGATGCTGATTGCAAGCCGAAATCAGACCGATGGATTAAGCAAATGACAGCACCTTTTGCTGATGAAACGACCGAAATTGTGCTCGGTTACAGTGGTTTTCAGCAACAAAAAGGCAGTTTAAATAAATTGATTCGCTTTGACGCTTTTTTGATTGCTATACAATATTTATCGCATGCGCTTATTGGCTTTCCCTACATGGGTGTGGGCAGGAATTTGGCTTACCGCAAATCATTATTTTTTAAAAATAAAGGGTTTGCTTCACATCAGCGAATTTCATCTGGGGATGATGACTTGTTCATTAATGAAGTTGCAAAAAAAAATAATATTGTGATTCAAATGATTCCAGAAAGCCAAACCGTTTCGAAAGCAAAAAGTACATTTAGCGAATGGTTTTGGCAAAAAAGGAGGCATTTTACTACCGGCTCTCGATACAAATTTGTTGATTTGCTACTGCTTGCATTACCTCAAATAGCAAAATATTTATTTATATTGACTTTCATTATATTAATCATCCTGAGATTTAATATTTATCTAATATTTGTACCGGTGATACTTCGTATTTTTGCCCAAATGCTTATTTTTAGAGGTTCACTAAAGCAGCTGGGAGAAAGCGGTTTGTTGTTTTTAGCTGTATTATTAGCATTTTTGCTTACACTTATTTACCCTATACTTGCTGTTTCAAACTTGATTGCCAAACCAAAGCGATGGACGAAGAATTTGAACTGATCGGGCACCTTTCAGAAAAGGCGCGGTATGATTTCAAACTTGTGCGAAGGGCACTGGATGAAAAAGACCAGAAGGCCTATGCAGAATTGATGGGGCGCTACCGCGATTCTATTTATTTCATGCTGCTGAAGATGGTGAATAACAAACAAGATGCCGATGACTTGACCATTGAGGCGTTTGGTAAGTCGTTTAAGCGACTCGAACAGTACACGCCTACTTATGCGTTCAGTACTTGGTTGTTTAAAATCGCTACCAATAATTGCATTGACTTCATTCGCAGAAAAAAGAAAAATGTAGTGTCTATTGACAAGCCGGTGGAGGATGAATCGGGAGGGGAAATGTCTATTAGTTTAAAGTCAAAATTGCTCGATCCCGAAGAAAAAATCATCAAAAAACAGAAAATCAAGTTGATGCACGATGTGGTGGAGAAGCTCAAGCCGCGCTATCGTGAGTTAATTGAATTGCGCTACTTCAAGGAATTTTCTTACGAAGAAATTGCAGCGCACCTTGATTTGCCACTCGGTACGGTAAAGGCACAGCTCTTTAGAGCGCGTGAGTTTCTTTTTGAGATTTTGAAAAAAACAAGGGACAACATTTGATTTGTTGATTAGCTGATGTGTCAATGATACGAGCATAGTGAGCAAATGACTGCAGAATGACTCCCCCTGATACTTCTCTTATTTTTAAATACTTTCCTGAACTCACTCAAACTCAAAAAACACAATTTTCCCAGTTAAAGGAATTGTATGAGATGTGGAATGCGAAAATCAATGTGATTTCTCGTAAAGATATTGACTATTTATACGAGCGGCATGTGCTGCACTCACTGGCCATTGCAAAAGTAGCCAAGCTTAAGAGCAGGAACAATATTTTGGATGTAGGTACGGGTGGTGGGCTGCCGGGAATTCCATTGGCGATTTTGTTTCCTGAATGCCAATTTCATCTGGTGGACTCAGTCGGTAAAAAGATAAAAGTAGTAGATGAAATTAAAAACGCTATTGGTTTGAAAAATGTAGTAGCTGAACAAGCAAGGGCGGAAGAACTTTCTCAATCTTATAATTATATAGTGAATCGTGCCGTAGCCCCATTGCTCACCCTTTGGCACTGGGCGGACGGTAAGTTAAAACAAGGTGGGAAAATGCTCTGCTTAAAAGGAGGTGATTTGAAACAAGAAATTGACGACTTAGTGCACGATGCAGACATATCAAGCGAGCAAATTAAAATTTGTAGTATGACTGATTTTTTTAAAGAAACGTTTTTCCAAGAGAAGAAAATTATTGTCATATCTCTTTAAAAAAAATATTTTTTTASYWWTAATYMTRTGTTTAARAATAAAATGATAATAAAAAAYATAACTTTTTTKACRSATTAACGTAAATTAGTATATTTGCRGCATAAAAAATCAATYTTTTTAATTTAAAGNYYMAAAAAAATGACAAAATCTAAATTAGAGTACATTTGGCTCGATGGWTACAAGCCCGAAGCCAAYCTCAGGAGCAAAACAAAAATMTTTSCYGGRGAATTCAGCGGAAACATARGTGACTGTCCTGAATGGTCATTTGAYGGCAGTTCCACMCAACAGGCYGATGGCCATTCTTCWGATTGCCTGCTGAAKCCAGTAAGAGTGGTGYTGGACACACAGCGCAAAAATGCTTGGCTTGTGCTTTGYGAAGTGCTAAATGSAGACGGYAGTCCTCACTCTTCCAACAACAGRGCGAAATACAACGATGTAGAAGATTTTTGGTTTGGMTTTGARCARGAATAYACTTTGGTGRTTGAAGGMCGTCCGTTGGGGTTTCCCGAGCAGGGTTWYCCAGCACCACARGGCATGTATTATTGCTCTGTTGGASATGGYAATGTTACCGGACGAGACATTGTTGAAGAACATTTGGATGCTTGCCTTGAGGCCGGACTGAACGTTACCGGTATCAAYGCAGAGGTGATGCTTGGCCAGTGGGAATTTCAGGTGATGGGTAAAGGGGCTAAAAAATCTGCGGATAACCTCTGGATAGCGCGTTACTTAATGTACAGAATTACAGAAAAATACGGTGTTCAGGTTGAATTTCATCCCAAGCCTGTTAAAGGCGACTGGAATGGTTCCGGTTTGCATACCAATTTCTCTAATGAAGAAATGCGCGAGGTTGGGGGTGAAGAACTGATGAAATCAATTTGCGAAGGATTCGGCAAGATGCACAAAGAGCATATTGCAGTTTACGGTTCAGCTAATCATGAGCGGCTCACCGGACTGCACGAAACGCAAAGCATTGAAAAATTCAGCTATGGTGTGAGTGACCGTGGAGCTTCCATAAGGATACCAATTGCTGTGCCTCAAAATGAATGGAAAGGATATTTGGAAGATAGAAGGCCGGCATCCAATGCAGACCCCTATGAAATTACGGCAAGAATTATTAAAACCATCAGCAACGGTGTTGTAGAAACCGTTTAAAATCCCTCACTTAATGAAAAGGGCCAAATTGTAGCGATTTGGCCCTTTTTTTGAAAACAGCAAACATGTCAGTACTTCGATTTAAAGCATTAGATGAAGCATTGTCGAGAAAGCCGGTAGATGCACAGCCACGTGCAGGTGCTATTTCCGATTTTTTTGGCGAAAACGTTTTTAACCGAAAAGCCATGCACAATTCCCTGCCTGAAAATGTGTATCGGCAAGTGGTTGAGGCGATGGAGCAAGGCACAAAAATTGACCGTGAAATTGCCGATAATGTGGCATCTGCGATGAAAGCGTGGGCGGTAACAAAAGGCGCAACACATTACACACACTGGTTTCAGCCGCTCACCGGATTGACTGCCGAAAAACACGAGTCCTTTTTCGATTTGAAAAATGGAGGTACTCCTATCGAAAAATTTGAAGGAGACCAGCTTGTGCAGCAAGAGCCGGACGCTTCCAGTTTTCCTAGTGGAGGCATACGTAACACATTTGAAGCAAGAGGATATACTGCGTGGGATCCTACTTCTCCGGCATTTGTTATTGGTCGTGCGCTTTGCATCCCTACTATTTTTGTGGCCTATACTGGCGAAGCGCTCGATTACAAAACACCGCTGCTCAAGGCATTAAATGCAGTTGATAAAGCAGCCGTTGGTATTTGCAAGTATTTCGATAAAGACATTTCGAAAGTAACAGCCACTTTGGGTTGGGAACAAGAGTATTTTTTGATTGATTCGGCATTGTACCATGCGCGTCCCGATTTAGCGCTCACCGGAAGGACACTTTTTGGGCAATCATCCTCGAAAGGCCAGCAATTGGAAGACCACTACTTCGGCTCAATTCCCGAAAGGACGATGGCCTTCATGCGTGATTTTGAGACCGAAGCGCTAAAATTGGGCATCCCCGTAAAAACACGCCACAACGAAGTAGCGCCCAACCAATTTGAATGCGCCCCAGTGTTTGAAGATGCCAACCTTGCCGTTGACCACAATCAATTATTAATGGATTTAATGGGAAAGGTAGCTGCAAGGCACAATTTCAAAGTGTTGCTGCACGAAAAGCCGTTTGCCGGTATCAACGGTTCTGGAAAGCACTGTAATTGGTCATTGAAAACAAATACAGGAATCAATCTGCTCAGCCCTGGCCGTACTCCGAGGAAAACTCTCATGTTCCTCACTTTCTTTATTAATACGATAAAAGCCGTTTGTGATTATTCCGATTTGCTGCGGGCATCCATTGCATCAGCAGGTAACGATCACCGGCTGGGAGCCAATGAAGCGCCCCCGGCAATTATTTCTGTCTTTATCGGCTCGTACTTGACGGAAATGCTTGAAGAGATTGAAAAAAGGGTTCAGAAGAAAAAAATGACAGAAGATGAAAAAGCGGAACTCAAGCTCGACATTGGCAAAATCCCAATGATATTGCTTGACAACACGGACCGCAACCGCACTTCGCCATTTGCCTTTACAGGCGATAAATTTGAGTTTCGCGCATTGGGCGCATCTGCTAATTGCGCATCAGCTATGATTGTGTTAAATACCATCGTGGCGAAGCAATTAAAGAATTTCGAAAAGGAAGTGGACGAATTGACAGCAGGCAGGATGAAGCGTGATGAGGCCATTTTCAAAACATTGCAGAAATACATCATCGAATCGAAAAAAATAAGATTTGACGGTAACAACTATTCAGAAGAATGGCTAAAAGAAGCGGTGAAAAGGGGACTATCCAACATCCAATCAACTCCTGAAGCGCTTGGTGCATTTGTAACTGAAAAAAACAAAAAATTGTACAGCGAAATGGAGGTGATGTCAGAAGTGGAGTTGCAAGCGCGCTACGAAATTGAAATGAGCAATTACAAGCTGAAATTGGAAATCGAATCGCGTATGATAAGCGATTTGGCTATCAATCAAGTAATTCCCGCTGCTGTGAATTATCAGAATTCGCTTATTGCCAATGCGAGTGGTCTGGCTGAGCTTTTAACAGATAAAAACAAAAATCTGTATGAGGCCCAGCTCAAAATTTTGGAGAAAATCTCAAGCCACATTTCTGCTGTGCTTGAAAGCATCGAACTGATGAACGAAGCGAGCCAAAAAGCCAATTCATTAATAGGTTCAAATGCAAAATCAACGGCATATTGCCACAAAGTGAAGCCCTTGTTCGAAAAAATCCGTGTGCATGTTGACCAACTCGAATTGCTCGTGGACAACAGCTTGTGGCCGCTGCCCAAATACCGTGAGCTGCTTTTCTCTCGTTAGTTCATTAACTTTTCCCTGTTTATATTATTTTCACCTTTACTATGCGTTTGAATACGCTTTTTTTAAATTTGTGCTATCTTTGAAAAAATTTTATTTAATTTGCTCGCGTTTAAAAAACTTGGGCACCTTTATGCAGGAGCAACGGGTTAAAATTCAATAAACCAGGATCTAATGAAATTAACCAAACTTCTTCCCTTTTTATTGGCTGTTATTATTTCTCTGGGCGCGTTAGCGCAGAAAAACTTCACCAAAGAAGCTGATGCTGCCTTTGAAGGCGAGGCTTACTTCAGCTCAATCGAACTCTATAAAAGGGCGTATGCAAAGGAGCCCAGCCGGGCTAAAAAAGCAGAAATTCTGTTTAAAATAGCAGAATGCTACCGCCACATCGTTGATATGAAGCAAGCCGAAACATGGTATAGCAAAGCCATTAAGGCACAATTTAACGATCCTGTGGCGCAACTTCATCTTGCAGATGCCATAAAAGCTCAAGAGCGTTATGACGAGGCGCTTGCAGAATATCAGAAATACAAAGAACTCAACTCAAGTGATCCGAGAGGAGATAATGGGGTTAAGTCTTGCAATTTGTCGCAGAAATGGAAAGATAACCCTACCCGATTTGAAGTGCACAACGAAGTGTTGCTCAACTCCAAATTTTATGACTTTTCTCCCTGTTTTACCGATAAAAAGTACAAAACATTAATTTTTACTTCTACTCGTGAAGGTTCAACAGGAGAGAGCAGCGACACGCGTACAGGTGAAAATTATTCCGATTTGTATTTCACCCAAAGAGACCAAAAAGGTAAATGGAGTGTGCCAATAGTAATTGACGGTGGTGTAAACACCGAGCATAACGAGGGCAGTTCAGCTATGAATCGCAAATACAACATGCTTTACTTTACCCGCTGCATAGACGACAAAGAACAGCATTATGCCTGCAAAATATGGACATCGCAAAAAATGGGTAATACTTTTGGTGAGCCTGTAGCGCTCAACCTCGGCTCAGATACGGTAACGGTAGGCCATCCCTCTGTTTCAGGGGATGACAAATACCTGTTTTTTGCCGCTGATTTGGCCGGAGGACAGGGGAGCAAAGATATTTGGTTCGTTACTTGGGATAAAAAAGCCAAGGCATGGGGAGATCCGGTAAATCCAGGACCGAACATTAATACACGCGGTGATGATCTGTTCCCCTATGTACACACTGACGGCTCGCTTTACTTTTCCTCTGATGGCCATGTAGGCATGGGCGGGTTAGACCTGTTTAAGGCAGAAAAAAAAGGCGAAGGTCAGTGGGGAAAAGCACAAAACCTCATGTCGCCAATTAATTCTTCGGCCAATGATTTCGGAATTGTTTTCGAAAAGGAGAAACGAGGCTACCTCACTTCAAACAGGGCAGGCGGAAAAGGCGGAGACGACATTTACAGTTTTTTCATACCATCACTCGTTTTTGCTTTGCAGGGTAATATCACAAATGTAGTAACAGGTGAACCAATTGAAGCGGCATCAATCAAGCTGATAGGCAGTGACGGATCTTCTTACGAATCCACTTCTGATGCTACTGGCTTTTATGAATTTACTACTATCGGGAGCAAAAAAGATAGATACATCAAAGAGAATACATCGTACCAGATTTTTGTCACAAAGGAACAACATCTCAATGCAAAAGGTGAGGAAACGACTGTAGGAGTTGAGGTTTCAACAACTTTTGTTCACGACTTTGCTCTGCAGAAATTCGTAGCTGAAACGCCCGAAGAAGTTGTTGAAATCGAATTCCCTGAAGTGCAGTACGATCTTGCTAAATGGGAACTTCGTGCCGCATCAAAGGATTCGCTCAATTACCTTTACCAAACACTGATAGACAATCCAACTCTCGTTATCGAGCTTTCGGCTCATACTGATTCTCGCTCAAGCAATAAATACAATATGAACCTCTCGCAAAAAAGAGCACAATCTTGCGTGGATTATTTAATAGGAAAAGGCATTGATTCAGAGCGTCTGTTGCCAAAGGGTTATGGTGAAGAACGTCTATTGATTCTCGATAGGGAAATCGGTAAATTGCCAACAAAAGAAGAGCAAGAAGCCGCACATCAAAAAAACAGAAGAACGGTTTTTAGTGTAATCAAAGATGATTACGTGCCAAAAGAGCAGTAGTTTGAATCAAAAATTATTATTGAAAAAAAGATATCACCGCGTAATAAAATAATTCACAAAGAACGCTCCGAATATCGGGGCTTTTTTTTTGAGTAATGACACAAGTATCAAAATACGATTTACGAGGCGTTTCAGCAGATAAAACCGATGTGCATAACGCCATCAAAAAGGTAGACAAGGGACTCTACCCAAAGGCGTTTTGCAAAATCGTACCTGATTATTTAGGTAATGACAATGATCGTTGCATCATAATGCATGCCGATGGCGCTGGAACCAAATCATCGTTAGCTTATACCTATTGGAAAGAAACAGGTGATTTGTCAGTGTGGAAAGGCATTGCACAAGATGCGCTCATAATGAATTTGGATGATCTGCTTTGTGTTGGCGCTATTGACAACATCCTGCTTTCCTCCACCATTGGAAGAAACAAGCATTTGATTCCTGGCGAAGTAATTTCAGCCATTATCAACGGAACAGAAGAACTGCTTGAAGAACTCAGAAATTCCGGAATCAACATTTATTCAACGGGTGGAGAAACAGCTGATGTAGGCGATTTGGTACGCACCATTATTGTGGACTCTACTGTTACCTGCCGAATGAAACGAGCTGATGTCATTGACAATGCTAAAATCAGTGCAGGTGATGTAATTGTGGGCCTGGCTTCATTCGGTCAGGCAACCTATGAGAAAGAATACAACAGTGGTATCGGAAGCAATGGGCTGACATCTGCCCGACACGATGTTTTTAATAAATCTGTAGCTAAAAAGTATCCTGAAGCATTCGATTCGGCTGTTCCGAACGAGTTAATTTTCTCAGGGAGTAAATTTTTGACAGATAAAGTAGAAATTATCCATCAAATCGGGAAGAAATTAGAAGTTGGTAAATTAGTTCTTTCCCCAACTCGAACTTATGCGCCCATTATCAAAAAAGTTTTCGAAAAAATTGATAGGAATCAAATTCACGGCATGGTGCATTGCAGCGGAGGCGCACAAACCAAAGTGCTGCATTTTGTAGAAAATTTGCACATCATTAAAGATAACTTGTTTGAAATTCCGCCTTTGTTTCAATTAATTCAGAAAGAATCGGGAACAGATTGGCAGGAAATGTACAAAGTCTTCAACATGGGACATCGAATGGAATTGTACGTTCCTGAAGAAATAGCACAAGACATTATTAATATTTCAAAAGAATTTAATGTGGATGCACAAATTGTAGGAGGGGTGCAGGTATCCAATTCTAAAAAATTAACGATCGAAAGTTCAAAAGGCACATTCGTATATTTGTAATAATTCGTAATTAGCAGCTAATGTTAGACAAACTGCAAGCCATAAAAGAACGCAGGGAAGAAGTTGGGAAACTTATTACCGACCCTGAAGTAATTGCCGACATGAAGCGCTATGTGAGGTTAAGCAAGGAATATAAGGATTTGGGGCCGATTGTAGAGATGCACAAGCAATACAAGAATGTGCTCGACAATATCAAATCTTCCAAAGAAATTCTTGCCACAGAGAAGGATGAAGAATTCCGCGAAATGGCTAAGGGCGAATTAGACGAGCTTGTAGGAAAAAAAGAAAAATTAGACGAAGAAATCAAAATTATGCTCATCCCCAAAGACCCAGAAGATGAGAAAAATGCCGTAATGGAAATCAGGGCCGGTACTGGTGGGAATGAAGCAGGCATTTTTGCAGGAGATTTGTATCGTATGTACACCAAATTTTGCGAATCGAAGAGGTGGAAAACGGAATTGGTTGATTACACAGAGGCCCCGCAAGGTGGGTTCAAAGAAGTGATTTTTAATGTGGAAGGCGAGGAGGTTTACGGACTGCTTAAATACGAATCTGGTGTGCACCGTGTACAGCGCGTGCCCAAAACAGAAACGCAAGGCAGGGTGCATACTTCGGCTGCTTCGGTGGTCGTGCTGCCAGAAGCCGATGAGTTTGATGTGCAACTCAAAGATGAAGACATCCGCAGGGATGAATTCTGTTCATCTGGCCCCGGAGGGCAATCGGTGAACACAACATATTCTGCCATTCGGCTAACACACATCCCAACCGGCATAGTCGTTTCATGCCAGGACCAAAAATCCAAATTGAAGAACCTCGAAAAGGCTACATCAGTTCTTCGTGCAAGAATTTACGAACTTGAGTTGCGAAAACGACATGAAATAGAAGCTGCAAAGCGAAAAACGATGGTTTCAACGGGTGACCGTTCAGCAAAAATCCGTACTTACAATTGGCAGCAGGGGCGCGTGACTGACCACCGCATCGGGCTTACCCTTTATAATCTCGAGGGAATCATCAATGGAGATATTGAAGAATTCATGGAATCATTGCGCGTGGCTGAAAATGCGGAGAAACTCAAATCTGGGATGGAGGAAGTTCGGGAATGACGAGAGCGGAATTAGTACAAAACATCCAATCAAAAAAATCCTTTTTGTGCATTGGTCTGGACACAGATTTTGAAAAAATTCCGAAGCATTTACTGAATGAACAAGACCCAGTTTTCGAATTCAATAAGCACATAATTGATGCCACTCATGATTTATGCGTTGCTTACAAGCCCAACATTGCTTTTTATGAAAGCAGGGGTGCAGATGGTTGGAAATCGCTCGAGAAAACAATGGTTTATTTAAATGAGAATCACCCTGAAATATTCACCATTGCCGATGCCAAGCGAGGCGATATTGGCAACACTTCAAAAATGTACGCAAAGGCTTTTTTCGAGCAAATGGATTTCGATTCCATTACCGTTGCTCCCTACATGGGCAGCGATTCGGTTTTGCCGTTTTTAGAATACGAAGGCAAATGGGTGATTTTGCTGGCGTTRACTTCCAATAAAGGAGCAAATGATTTTCAATTAAACTCGAGWCTCGAAACCCGARACTCGAAACTGTTTGAGCAAGTCATATTGACTTCTCAAACATGGGGTACTCCCGAAAATCTCATGTACGTGGTAGGTGCAACGCGTGGGGAGCTGATAAAACGCTGCCGAGAACTCGCTCCCGAGCATTTCTTTCTYGTTCCGGGCATTGGCGCGCAGGGTGGCAGTTTGCAAGAAGTGGCGCAATACGGAAAAAACACACGGTGTGGCCTTTTAGTAAATTCTTCGAGAGGGATTATTTACGCTTCAAATAAAGATGATTTTGCGGACAAGGCGAGGGAAGCTACTGAAATGGTACAACAGGAGATGACAAAATTACTCACAAACCATCAGAGGAGAATCAGGCCGATTTAGCAACAAAATTGTAACGCACTCCCAGCCCGAAGCTGTTTTGATTCCTCCAATATCCATTTCCGTTGATTCGTTTTTCATAAGCCAGCCCTGGTTTTATTTCCGCTGTCACAGTTATTCTCTTTACTATGTCAAAACTCAGCCCTATCGGTAGAAAAACCCTGTAATAAATGGCTGGCTTTGATTTGATGTATTGGTTGGAAAAAGTACTGTTTCCAGTGGATTGGACCGTTTGAAAACCTTGATTATTAAAAGTTGTAATCGTAGTGTCGGCATAATAATATTCAGCAGTTGATAAATGAACCGAATAACCCGCGCCTAATCCAATCCCAACGAGTGTTTTAAAACGTTTTCCCTTACGTCCTTCAAAAAGGCAAGCTCCCTCCAAAGCAATCTCATCAATGGTTTCTTCATAGCTGTAGTATTCAAAAACCGCAATGTCCGAACCCACTTCTTCTTCCCGCCAGTAATCGTAGTATTTTCTTCCATGCCGCAAATATGCAATCCCGATGCTGTAAATCGGCTTTAAGATGCTGTTTTTTGAAGGCGACAACACAGCCGAAAAATTGAAAAACGCTGATGGGTCGCTGTATTTGCCTTTGCTAAATTGGCTCAAGTCAATTTCCCTAAACTCATTTTTGTTTTTCGCATTCGATTTAAAATCTTCGAAATCGACACCTGTGTAGTGGTCGCTCGAAATACTTGCGCTTGCCTGAACGTATGAAAACTGCCACTTGCCCTTTTCAGGCGATTGCGAAAAGATAGAATGAGCAGTCAGGCAAAAAATCAGTATCAAACAGTTTTTCATATGAATTTTTGCAGTGTTAACGGCTGGATGATTCCAAATATTTTAAATCAGTAAAGATTTTGCAGAAAAGGCGAATGGAGAGGAGGAAAAGGTGAAGCGGTAGAGGTTTTACTTTGCGCCAATGTTAGGCAATCTAATTAATCAACTAATCTTTTTATTTCTTTCAAGTGGCCTTTATTGATAATTTCACCGTTTGATTTTGAAATAATATTAAAAACCGGACATCCAAATTGTTCTTTAAACTCATTATTCTTTTTTCTATTAGCTTCTTTTGCTTTTCTCAAATAAGGCGTGTCATAGGTATAAGATTTTGGTTTTATTTGAATTCCACAGATTTTCTCATTACCTCTATTTAAAATATAATCAACCGCATATTTGTGGTCAAAATCGCCTTTTGTCTTTTCGAAAACGCAATTACTAAAAGTCTGTTTTAAGTTTTTTATTGTGTTTCTCTCCTGAATAATTATCCCATTCCAAGTTTGACAAATAGTGCGAAATCTTACTGCTTCAAAACATTCCGCTTCTGAAATTTGAATTCCAATCTTTTGTGAGGTTTTAAATAAAATTTCCCCTTTGTGTTTCAATTGGCTCTTGGTTCTACCATACTGAGTGTTTAAATTCTTTAGGTTCCAATTCAATTTATTAATGACATTTTTATTTGTTTTAATAAGTTGTTCATTATTTAACATTTCCTGCTTATCAATAGTTAGCTGTTTAATTAATTTATTTCGATTTTCACCCGAATGATAATAGAATTCCTCCCATTCTTTTTTTACTTGAAAATTTTTGGACTCAATTAATGTGCTAACATAACCTACACTCCAAGGATCATTTAACATAAGTTCATTCCACAAAGAATTCGTTCTTTCAAAAATATTTTTATCAATTGTTAATTCAAATTTGTCCATCTTTTTTAAATGAAGTGAGTGAGATGGCTCTTTACCTACTCGACTTTAAACTCGTTAATAGCTTTATTAAAGCATTTGATTTTGTGTTCAATAACTTTTTCCCAAAGAAAATTTTCCTGTACTTTGACCAAAGAATTTTTTTTGAGTTTCATTAGCTCATCGTCACTAATCTTAACAGCAGATTCCATTGCTGATTTTATTGTTTCAACCTTTGAGTTATTAATTAACCAACCATTATTATTAATTTGTTGGTTTATGGCCCCAACGTCAGTTCCAATAATCGCCAAGCCTGATGCCATTGCTTCCATTATTACAGTTGGCATACCTTCGGAATAGCTTGGAACAACTAAAATATCGCAAGAGCGTAAGACATTTTGTATTTTTTTATCACCCACYACCATTCCRTGGTAAATTATATTTTCAGCCTTCACTTGTTGCTCCTGATTAATATCACCAATGAAATGGAATTCAAACTTCATTTTTTTCTCTTTGATTAATTGTTTTAAAGCTTCRGATAATTCTTGTATTCCCTTTCTTCTTTCATTTCGTCCWAYAAAAACAAAYTTTCTCAAATTTTTATTTGCCTCAATAACCGTTTCGTTAATCCATGAATGTTCAATRCCAATAGGGCTTTCTATAATTTGTTTATCTAAGACACCAATATCTTTTAATATACTCGTAATCTTACCTCCAAAAGAAAATACGAAATCAGAGTTTRCCGAAATTTGTTTTGCAATATTTCGGAKTAAAAAATGTTCTAATTTCACTTTAAATGAAGGGGCTTTTTGGAACATCTCATAGCCATGTAAATTGGATATAATAGGGATGCTTAAATTTCCTTTTTTGGATTYTTTAATAAATTCCCAACCTGTAAACCCTTGACAATAGATTAGGTCAAAATCATTTAGTTGATTTTTTAAATCGTTATAAATAAGTTTCGAATATTGCTTATTCTCTCTTACGTAATGGCCTGGCAAACCATTTAAAGAAGGAAATTCATACCTCTTAAATGTAATCATTGCCTGATTAAAATCAATGAATTCAATTAGGTCGCTTTCGTTAATGGAAGTTTCGTCATTGGCACAATGAACCAAAAAAACCTGAATGCCTTTTTTTGATAAAAATTTTGCGAGGTAGTACGAGTGTTTCTGCATTCCTCCCATGACAATTGGATATATACCATCAGTAATCAATAATATTCGCATAGCTTTATAAAATATACCGGATGAATAAACGCGTGTTTTAATGGCGCTTATACATTGTTAGCAAATGTTTTTTAATAAATGAAAGGATTTAAGAACTTTTCATTATTCCTATTTAATATAGCATTGAAAACATCAGATTTTATAGAAGGATTACTTAGGTAGTCAGCAGCAACATTATCATCAAACTCTATATTTCTTGTATAACGTAGCTCTTTTGATTTATCCTGTTGGACTCTTTTAAATTTGGACAAGTTTCCTGTTTTCAAGTTTTCAACCAGACCTTTATGAGCACTTTTTACTGCTCTCATTCCCAAATCAAAAAGATTTTCTTCGAAGTCCGGAAGAGCATGAAACAACATTTCTCCTGAATCAAGCCCCTTGGACAACATATGAATGGTTGCTCCTACCATATCAT
>NVWW01000053.1 GCA_002746335.1 Flavobacteriales bacterium
ATACTACAATTGTTATTTTAGGTTTGGAACCCTATATAAACTATTTTGTTGAACTTAATGCAAATGGCTTTGAATACATTGCTTGGGAAATTAAAAAATCAAACTTAAGTATTGCCATTAATCCTAACCAGTTAAAATTAGTTGAAATTCCAGTTGCAGTTGTTGGTGAAGTTGCAGGAATGGTTTACATTAAAGACAAAAATGAACAAAATGGCATAGGTCGTATTAAGGTTTGTTTTTATAATAACGATTCTGTTTTTGCATGTACGCATTCTGAAATGGATGGCTATTTTAGCTTTCTAGGCCTATCTCCAGGTTCTTATACAGCAAGTATAGACACTACGCAATTGCGCGATTTGCAAATGTCAGCCACTCCAACATCTTTATTTTTTGACATTCATAGCAGCAGAGAAGGAGATGTTGTGGATGATTTAAAATTTGTGCTCCGCAAAAAATGAATAATAACAACTAAAAGGCAAAAAACAAATTAGAGGCGTCCTCTCTCATACCCTGTGTCCCGTTGCTCGAATCTTTTTACTTTTATCCCATGCGGTTTGGGCTCATCATTTTTCTGCTGTTTTTAGAATGGACATCTTCAATCGCCCAAATTAATTCTGTAAACGGCAAAGTGGTTGATTCGCAAACTAATTACCCCCTCGCCTTTGTCAACATTACGGCCAATGAGCAAAAAGCAGGCACAGCCACCGACATTGACGGGAAATTTTTATTGCAGTCACCAGAGCCGATTGAGCAACTCACATTCAGTTATGTTGGGTACGAGAAACTGAAAATCAATCCTGAAAACAAAAAAAACCTGCTTGTCAAACTAGAAAAAACCAATTATGAACTGCCAGAACTGGTTGTGCTTCCGGGTGAAAACCCTGCTCACCGCATCATCAAAAAAGTAACTGAAAACCGCGACATCAACAACCCCGAAAAATTAAATTCTTTCTCGTACACTTCCTACAACAAAGCGGTTTTTACGGCTGATTATGATAGCGTTTACCTTTACGATAAATCCAAAAGAGAAACACTGGATTCAAGCGATAGGGAAGCGCTTGAGTTTTTAGATGACCACTACCTGATGATGATGGAATTTGTGAGCGAACGTAAGTTTCTTGCGCCCGACAAAAACAACGAAACGGTAATTGCTTCGCGTATTTCCGGGTTGAAAAACCCCATGTTTACCATGCTCGCCACACAAATGCAGTCATTTTCTTTTTATGACGATTACATCTCGCTTTTCGACTACAACTACCTCAACCCTATCGCCAAAGGAAGCATCAATAAGTATGTTTTTTCGTTGGAAGACACGGTTTGGGCAGGAAACGACACAGTTTTCATCATTGCCTTTCGCCCTAAAAAAGGGGCCAATTTTGATGGGCTGGAAGGACTGCTCTACATCAACACCAAAGGTTATGCGCTGCAAAATGTGATTGCGGGCCCATTCGAAGCCACCGATAACGACACCAAAATCAAAATTCAGCAGAAGTACGAGCAAATTGAGGACAAATGGTTTCCGGTGCAATTAAATTCTGATATGACTTTCGGTTCACTGCAAGTCAACAACCAACATGTGGTGGGCATCGGACGAACTTATCTCAAAGACATCAGTATCAATCCGGAATTGGAGAAAAAAGAGTTCAGCAACATTGAAATGACAGTGGCGAAAGACGCTTACAAAAAGTCGGATGAATTTTGGAATCAATTCAGGCAGGATTCACTCAATCAAAAAGAGCAAAATACCTACCATACCATTGACAGCATTGGCGAAGCCGAAGATTTTGATTTGAAATTGAAAATGCTCACCACGCTGCTCAATGGAGAAATTCCGTGGAAATTCTTCAACTTCTACCTCGATAAATTCATCGATTACAACGAATACGAAGGGTTTCGCCTGGGTGTTGGCGGCCATACCAATGAGCAGATTTCGCGCATCGTTGCACTGGGGGGTTGCTTTGCATACGGGTTCAGGGATAACGCCTTTAAGTATGGAGGAGAACTCTCTTTTATAATTGACAAGCTGCGAAAAATCCAATTGGATTTAAAGTACTCCAACGATGTCATCGAATCAGGCGGAGTGGCTTTTCCCTTTGATTTCAATCCCCTTTCCACCGAGTACTATCGCAGGTACCTCATTCAAAAAATGGACAAAATCGAAAAATATGAAGCATTGCTGCGATTTCATGCTATGCAATATATGGATGCTCGGGTTTTTGCCAACAAGCAATTCCGTCAAACCACAGACGATTACTACTTTTCAGAAGATTTGTCGAATGACATTTCTTTCCGGAAAAAGAATTATAACCTCACGGAAATCGGTATCGGCTTTCGCTATGCTTACAACGAAAAATTCATGGAAATACAAGATATGCGTTTCCCGTTGGGAACGGACTACCCCATTATCCATGGAAAAATCACACAAGGCGTGCCCAATTTGCTGGATGGGGAATACAGCTACACCCGTTTTGATTTGAAAGTGGAAAAGACATTTCGCATCAAAAACCTTGGCAAGCCACACGTGCAATTGCTGGGAGGTTATGTGTCGGGAGAAACGCCCTATACCTTGCTGTATAGTGGAAATGGCAGCTTTTTATCGTACAATGTTTCAGCCGAAAACACTTTTGAAACAATGCGGCTCAACGAATTCCTTTCGGATAAATACGTTTCACTTTTTCTTTCACACAACTTCGGGCATTTGCTGCTGAAAGCCAAAAAATTTAAGCCCGATATTGTACTGGTGACCAACCTCGGAATTGGCGCATTGACAAACCCCGAAAAGCACCAAGGCATTGACATTAACACACTTGAAAGGGGCTACTTTGAGTCGGGTTTTCGAATCAACAACATGTTACGCTACAGCTTGCTGGGCTTTGGTGTTGGCGTATTTTACCGCTACGGGCCTTACGCACTCCCTAACTGGCAGGACAACCTGGCTGCGAAATTTACGCTGACTGTGGTGATGTGATTTTGAGTAGACAGTGGCAGTTGGCAGTAGCAGTACTCTTTGAAACTTTTCTCGGCAATTTTTCGTAAGTTGCTTAACTAACGCTAAAGCGCATTGAAACGCTGATTTATACAATCGTTGGGGCTATAACGTTTTAACTCTATTATTTTAACAAAATCTGTAATAATGCTCATAAAGCAAAATTACTAATTTGGGCTGCATTTCTGTGATTTAACACCGAAATAAAATGTTAAAGCAAAGCTTTTTTCTATATTTGGTTTAACAACAAGTTGTGCAACATGCAAAAAAACCTTAACAATGAAAAATAAAATAGTCAATCAAGAAGAATGGCGTAAGCAAAGACTTTTGCTTTTAGAGAAAGAAAAAGAATTTACCAAACTCAGAGATGAACTTTCAAATCAGCGGAGGGACCTCTCCTGGGTAAAAATTGACAAAGTATATAGATTTCAATCTTTGGATGGAGAAAAAACTCTCAACGACTTGTTTGGGAATAATAGTCAACTCATAATTTACCATTTTATGTTTGGGCCAAATACCGAACAAGGTTGTAAGATTTGTTCATTCTGGGCTGACAATTTCAATTCAATAATCGAACATTTGAAACAACGAGATTTAACAATGCTTTGCGTTTCCAGAGGACCAATTGAAAAATTGGAAGCCTATAAAAAACGGATGGGGTGGAAATTCAAATGGATGTCGTCAATAAATTCTGATTTCAACTTTGATTTTCATGTTACAACAAGAGAGGGCGCAAGCAGCGAATATAACTATCAAGAATTGACAACGGAGATGTCAAATGAAATGCCTGGAATTAGTGTGTTTTATCTGGATAATGAAGGAAATATTTATCACACTTATTCTTGCTACGCGAGAGAGTTGGAGTCATTTAACACGGCATATCGATACTTGGACATTGTACCTAAAGGAAGAGATGAAGATAAACTGCCCTGGAGCATGTCGTGGATTAAATATCATGATGAATATTGATTAAAAAGAAAAGCACAGATGCACAACAAAAAATAAACGCAATTAAAACTGGCGTTTATTTAAACGTTGGCGGTAATTAAAAAATGAGACAGCTTTTGACAATAATAACTTCCTTGAATTTTTGTCTTGTCAATGGACAGACAGACACAATACCTATTCCGAGCAACCTTACACCTGACAAAATAGAACATCATTACGCATTGACTGAAATTTTCGTAAACAAATTACTCGGTTTCATAGACGACCCTAAAGTTATCATTTATGAAGCTGGAGATTACGGTGAAAAGAGTTCCTCTATTAACATAGCTGTTCAAAAGTCCTTTAATTTTTCGCATGGTACGGATAGTTGGAAATCTTGGACGATTTTTTCCGAAAATTCCTTGCCTGAAATCAATATGTTTTTCAATGAGGAACTTATTGAATTAGATACAGCCCAACTTGACAATCAGGGAAACCCTGAAATAGTAATCAGATGGAGACACGATGAAACTTATGCAGGAGGAAAGGATGGTGGAAGACATACGGTAGGTATCCAAGTTTGGAATATTGACAGTGCAATATGTCTATTGGACATAGTCATTTCTGAGTACTTTCATCAAGATATTAATGACGGAAGTGAGGATTACAAGCCAATCTATTGTGAATGCGACCGTCCAATTATTTTCAAAAATGGACTATTGTATATTGAAAAGCCATCTTGCGACAAAAAATGTGAAGTCAACAATTTTACGAAAGGAGTTTATAAATTATCAGGTAACTTTTGGACTAAGATAAAAAATTAACTACCGCCAACAATGGGTATGAAAATATAGGGCTGACATCTAAATATCTATCTTTGAGTTACTAAAAGACTCTGGTTTTCGGGAACAAATCCGGTTTCAATAATCCCTACGTTTCATACCCGAACCGTTGGGCGTAATATTCAGATGAAAGTTAACCCTCAAGACTTATTCGTTAGAAAATACAATGAGCTCCGCTTTCTCAAAAGAGAAATGGGGAAATACGAAACCCTTAAGGCTGGTGCTATCCTAAGACATCTTTTAATTGATGGAAGTCCCTTGCTGCATTTAGCGAATAAAAAATTCAGTCTTAAGGCTAAGTTTGAAGTTGACAATACTCTCTTGCCGAATATCGCTCCCAATGCTAGAATTCTATTCGTAGGAACCAAAATTGGGAAATTAAAACTACAGTACTCTATATCACTCCGAACTCTAAAGATTGGTCAATTTCTTAAGCTTGAACTTTTAAAAATAGAAAATCAGAAGTTCACTGTAGTAGAAATCATCAAGTATGCTGCTAACAAAAAAGGAGGGGTTCATTTTGGAAATAAGGATAGTAGTGAAGATGAACTTGAAAAGTTGCTGGCTAAGGTAGATTATCCAGTACTTCAACATTCAGTATTCGAGATTTCAAATATTGTTCTCATTGCATTGAACCCCTTAAAGGAGGCAATAATTGAGCTTCCCAAAAACCTACCCTATCTTGCACATTATAACATTGGGCCCGACAGTAGTATGCATTTCAAAGGAAAGAATCAGTATATGAAAACCGATAATATCAATGATGAGATAAAAAATGGATTTGGCGCATTGCTGGAGGTGAGGATAATGCCTCAAAAAAAAGAGGGTAAACGTTTTATTTATGAGATAGGAGGAAGGGACAATTCATTTTTTAATTATTCTATAACTTTAAGTGGAGAAGGTGACCTGATCTCAAAATGCAAAATTAATGGTAGTGCAATTGTTCACACTATGTATAAAAACTTCTTATGGCACAATAACAGTAAGTGGATATGTATTGGGAGTTTCATAAATCTTGAAAATGGTGTTGCAACTATGTCGCTATTTTGTGATAATAATCTGGTAGATGAACAACAAGGACGTTTTAAAAAGATTAATACGGCTATTGAGAGACATGTTATAGCTGCGAATTTAGCGGGAAGACAAAATGCAAGCCTAAAGCTCATTGAAGCGGTATTTTTAAAGGGTGGTATTGATAATCAACAGAGAACAGCATTACTTGATTATATGGAGGGTAATTGGAAAAGATAATACTACGCCCAACAATTGGTATGAAGTAATGCGGGGAAGCTCGTTTTATAACGTTTGGCAGGTTAAGTTCGTAAGTGGTATTTAATAAAGGGAGGCCCGCACTACTCATACCAGGGCCGTTAGCAACAATAATATGCATAATGAAAACATATAATTACAAAATACTCTTTGTGGTATTTCTATTTCTTACAATAGTAACAAACCCTGCATTAAGCCAAAATAATGAAGGAAGTTGGTACACCCTACTTCGAAACAAGTTGTTGAAAATTACCATAACACAAGATTCCATTTTTTTAACGAAAGTACGTTTTGAAAACCCTGAGCAGGATTACGGTTACAATTCATTTTCATCTAAAATTGAGAAGACAATAACTACCAATACCAATACATGTTTCATCCTATCATCAAAAAAGGATTCAACTGTCACATTCAACATCTTCTATTTTAATTTGATTGATGCGAAAGCTCAAATTTCAATGCATGTTGAGTCGATGAACAATGATTACAGCTCCATAAATGAAGCCGAAAATGCTGTTCCACATTTTAGTGATCAGCAATTGAAAATAACTTTTTTGCTGTTACAAAAGATTGAAAAAATTAAGCTTGGAAAGCTAATATCATCAATGACGGTCGAAGAATTCAACCGATATGCTAATAAGATTATTGAAAACGATTCCATTAATCAGATTTATTATGGACAGAAATATAAGTTAGGATATTTATATGGTGAGTCGACTTCAAGAATTATCCTTGCTGACTTGGGGATTAATTCTTTGGTTAAGGGAAATGTACATGATAAAATGCTTTCATTTTTTGCTGAAAATGAAGAGACGAAAGATCTCTTTTTAGAGATGAGTGGAAGAAAATAGATAAAGTTGCTAACACAGTGTAAAAATGCATTAAAACGCATTTTACACTAAACGTTACCTACAATAATACAAATCCTTTCGATTACCTTACTTAATTCATTGAATGAGGATAAGTCTCTTGGCGGTTCTGGAATCTAAGAATGGCTTCTTTTACTACTACTCCCTTATCTATATTTATTGCATTTTTGATAGTAGTATTTTCCAACCAACTTGCTCGACCACTGATCACTGAACTTAAATGTACAATCAATGCAGCGGAAATTGATCTTGAAGCACTTTCCCAAAAATAACTAGGAGTATGATCCACTGCATAGTAGTCAATCTTATCTACTGCTATAATTGGGTTTTTAAAGCTGGTCGGCTTGGCAAAATAAAAACCCATTCCTTCATCGCAACTCACATCTATGATCAATGTACCTGGCTTTAACCTAGACTTTTCTTCTTCAATCACAAAATTGATAGGATTATTTGGATCTTGAAAAGTACCATTAATTATGATTTCGGATTCACTAATCAAGTCTAATAGAGGTTTTTCCGATCCGTCATGTCCTACTATAAGCAGTCGAGGCTCGTTTGTTTCCCTTTTTTCAATGCGGACATAATCCACATCCAGTACCTCTTCTCTCACCTCATGATCAGGTCTTTGAATACAGACGGTGATGTCTCTAAAACCATGAGCTTTTAATGCGTAAATAGCTCCTCTACTCACGGCTCCAAAACTAAATATAATCACCTTTCTTTGGTTTCCATAGTGTCCATCTATCCCCTTCAGGTGCAAGGCATGTATAACTGCACTGTAACCAGCCATTTCATTGTTCTTATAGAAAGTATGTCTACCGATCTGCCCATTTGGCTTCCAAACGAACATATCTTCAAAGGCAATTAGGGTCAATTTCCTATCTATAGCTGTTTGCGTAATATCCATCTGCTGAGCGCAGTGAAGATAACCCCAAAGAACACCACCCACTTTCAACTCTTCAAGATCAGATAATACTGGTTTAGCTATAATAGCAGATCCAATATTCGATAATATTTCATTTCGTGTAGCCATTCCCCCTGTTTGATCTGCGATTTCTTCATCTTCAATATTGAAAGGGGCTCCATATCCTTTTTCAAAAATGAGCTGTCTACGAATGTTTTCCGGAAGTCTTTGTAGATGCTCTGGATGAATGGGGATACGTCTTTCATCTTCTTTTTTTGAAGTTCCAATAACACCTATTTTTGATAACGCCATGTGATTTTTGTTTTTTAATTGAAACAGACGACCGCTATTAATGAAATAAACAAGACGTCTTAATAAGATTCTTATAAATGGTTACTTGCTAAAAATCAGTCATTAATTAGAAAGGACTTACAGAAAGTGACCTTTTTGGTTCACTAGAATAGAACCTACAAGTATGATAATATCAACGGATAAATAATCTGGCACTAAAGGTACCTTAAATAATTGTATTATTAAGTTATAATAAATTTAATCCATAAAACCGCATAAACTAACAGTTTGAAATAGGGAAAAGCAGGTAACAATGTATAAAGTTCATATTTGCTCATTCTTCGCAAAAACGTAACTTTACACAAAACGTTAAGCAAACATTAAAAACACACAACTTTTCTGTCTACTGTCATTACTTCAACAACCCTTTATTCTCCCAAATAATGCCTTTTACCATTTTTTTCAAGGTGGTACCTGCCTGCAAAATCAGCGCGCCATCAGCAGGGAAGGGTACAGGATGGTTTTTAGTTTTTTGGTGTGTTTCGGGTGAGAGCGCGCGCAAATCGCCCAATGGTTTGGCCGAAATGTGCTCAAAAAAAGCATCGGCAGCAATAGGCGCGGTTTTGAGCAGTTGGCCGTTGCGGTTGTTCAAAAAATCAAGCGAGCCACGGATGGTCGCAGCTTTGGTTTGTTGGGATTCAATCACTTTGCAGGTGAGCGTTCGAAACTTGGGTTTTTTGATGTCATTACCCAGCGAATCCTTTTTCACGTTGCCGTTTTCATCTAACTCATATTCCCAGCCATCGCGTATCTTTTTCGATTCTTCATAGTGTTTTTCTTTCACGTTTTGCGGGGAAACATCAATCACTTTCATGTTCACCAAAATAGTGTAATCGTATTCGTGCCCCTCCACTTCCTGCGTGTGGTATTTCAGCCATTTACGGTTGAGTTCGTAGAGTGAAATTTTAGTCAGTTCTTGTTCAAATTGCTTTGGCAACTGCGCAGGTGTAGCGTTTTGCATTTTAAATAAAACGTTGCTTGCCCCAGCAAACTCGGCACGGCTAATCATGTCGTTAAGGTCCCTGTACACTTCATAGTACCGTTTTACTTTTGTGAATTCGTTATAGGCCCTGCGCGCATCTTCACGGTTGCCTTTTTTCAACAACCGGTTGCCGTATTCGTAGTGGTATTCAGCGGCCTTTTCTTTGGCCTGGATGATGTAGCCATCGTAATCACTGAAAGAGATTCCTTTCGGGGCAGAGGGCAATGTTTTTACCAATGTTTGCCTTCTTTTCAAATTCATGTATAGCGAATAAATTTCGTCCCAATGACTGGGGCGTCCTTCGGTTTTGAGGAATTTGATGCGGTCGTTATTATGGCCATTGGCTTTGTTCCATGCCGTAGTAAGGATGTTGATGTGTTTTTGGCTGTTGGGTTTTTTCTTCAGTTTTCGAACTGATTTTCGAATAGCGGCATCGTAATTACCGCTGTTTAGATTCTTTTGAGCGCAGCCGAAAAGGGATAAAATAACAAGCAAAATGGCAAATCGTTTCATCATCAGTTTTCTCTTGTTTTTGTCAATTATCAGACCAAATTTAACATATAACCGATAACCGATAACCAATAACCAATAACTTTTCCCTTTTATTCGTACTTTCGGGCTTTAATAGGTGCTTGCTTGTTTGTGCGTTCATGTTACACACACAATACATGAACACCTAAACACCCCAACGCAACAGTTCATGTGGGCCTATTTTGCAAGAAGAATACTAAGAAATCGCATTTTGCTGCTCTCGCTGCTGGGGTTGGCCACGGCTTTTATGGGCTGGCAAGCAACAACACTAAAAGTTTCCTACGGTGTTCCACGTCTGCTGCCCGATAATGACTCTACTTACATCGCTTACCAGAAATTTAAAGAGCGTTATGGCCGTGAAGGCATTGTTTACGTTATCGGTATTCACAAAGACCCGCTGAACGATCTGGCCCTGTTCAACGCATGGCGTAGTTTGGGCGAAAAAATTAATGCCATTGAGGGAGTGGACACGTTGGTTTCGGTAGCGAATAATATTTTTTACATCGAAAAAGATACCGAAAACAAGCAATTCAACATCAGGCCGGTAGTGACCTCCGCGCTCGCCAACGAGCAGGAACTCGACAGCATCAAAAAACATGTGAAGTCATTGAAATTCTTTGAAGGCCGCTTGTACAACAAGGAAACGGGCGCCAACCTGATGTTTGCCACATTGGACTCATCCTTATTCAATTCCAGCAAACGTTCTAAAGTGGTGATGCCTTTGCTCGATGAAATTGCAAACTTCGAAAAAGAGCAAGGGATGAAAGTTTATGTTTCGGGCATGGCTTATGTGCGTACTGTGATGCGTGAAATGATTAAAAACGAAATGATCTACTTCGTTTTTCTTGCCCTCCTAGTTACCGTCATCATTCTTTATCTGTTTTTTCGTACCCTGCCTCCTGTGCTCGCATCGTTAATTGTGGTAATTATCGGGGTGATTTGGTCGCTGGGAAGTTTGCCGATTTTGGGATATGAACTTGGTATTCTTACGGGAATTGTTCCCGCGTTGGTGATTGTCATTGGCGTGCCCAATTGTGTCTATTTGATTAACAAATACCATAGCGAGTATCGTAAGCATGGCAATCAGGCTCTCGCGCTTTCGCGGATGATTGAAAAAATTGGTAGCGCAACCATGCTTACCAATGCCACCACTGCCATTGGTTTCATTACTTTCATCTTTACGCAAAGCGAGGTCTTAAAGGAGTTCGGTGTGGTAGCGTCACTCAACATCATGGCGATTTTCTTCATTTCGCTATTTACCCTGCCTGTGATTTTCAGCTACATGAAACCCCCTGCCGAAAAAACTACCAAGCACTTGGATAAAGTTTGGCTTACAGGTGTTTTGAGTTTATTTGTGAAGGGTGTGACCAATGGAAGAAGATGGGTGTACTTATCGGTCATACTGCTCGTTTTGGCTGGATTTCTTGGTGTAACACTCATCGAAACCACAGGAAATATGGTAGACGACCTCCCTAAAGGCCATAGAGTGCTTCACGACCTTAAATTTGTGGAAGAAAACTTCGATGGCATCATGCCTTTCGAAATTTCGATTGACGGGAAAAAACCAAACAGCATAACTAAAATCAGCACGCTCAAAAAAATTGACGAGCTGCAGGATATGATTTCGGCTTACCCTGAATTTTCAAGCGCAATTTCAATTGCGGAAGGCATCAAGTTTATGAAACAGGGCTTTTACAACGGAAATCCCAAAAAATACCAACTCCTAAACAACAGCGAAAAGGCATTTTTTAAGCCATACATCAAAAACAGGAAAGACAAAGAGAATTTATTTAAGGCTTATATAGACAGCAACAAACAAAACACGCGTGTGAGTTTCTTTATGGCCGACATCGGTACCCGAAAAATGGATACGCTGCTCACTGAGCTAAAACCAAGGATTGATTCCATCTTCCCTTCTGCAAAATACAACGTGAGCATGACGGGTAGCAGCATAGTTTTCCTCAAAGGAACCACTTACTTAATAAAAAACCTGTTGATTTCCCTTGGAATCGCCATAGGGCTGGTTGCCATCATCATGGCTCTGTTCTTTGCCGTCTGGCGCATGGTACTTATTTCGATGGCCACCAACCTTTTTCCCCTGCTTTTGACCGCAGGAGCAATGGGTTACTTAGATATTCACTTAAAACCTTCCACAATTATCGTGTTCAGCATTGCGTTTGGTATTTCGGTGGATTATACCATTCATTTTTTGGCAAAATACCGTCAGGAACTAAAAGCGAGTGGCTGGGATATCCGCCATTCGGTGTATGCCGCATTGAACGAAACTGGCGTCAGCATGATTTATACGTCTATCATTCTGTTTTTCGGATTTTCCATTTTTATGACTTCTGATTTTGGCGGCACCAAAGCGCTAGGTATGTTAGTTTCGCTCACCCTTTTCCTCTCTTTGTTGTCGAATCTGCTTTTTTTGCCCTCCATGCTGCTCAGTCTGGAAAGAGCTTTAACAACAAAGGCCTTTAAAGAGCCATTAATCGAAGTATTTGACGAAGAAGAAGACATTGATCATGAGCGATTAAAAATTGGAAAAGACAACGGAGCAAACATCGAAAAACAAGAAACCGAAGAGAAAAGAAACACATAATTGATGTTTTCGATGGTAAAACAGAAAATGACAATCAATAATTGGCCATTAACGATTAACTAACCAATGAAAGGAATAATACTTGCAGGCGGTGCAGGAACGCGCTTGCATCCCATCACATTAGCATTGAGCAAGCAACTCATGCCCGTGTACGACAAGCCGATGATTTATTACCCGCTGTCTACGCTGCTCATTTCGGGTATTCGTGAAATTCTCATCATCTCTACCCCCGAAGATTTGCCCGGTTTTGAGCGTTTGTTGGGCGATGGCAGCGGTTTAGGTTGTAATTTTCAATATGAAGAGCAAAAAATCCCTAACGGGCTGGCACAGGCATTTGTTATTGGCGCTGATTTCATTGGCAACGAAAAAGCAGCGCTCATTTTGGGAGACAATATTTTTTACGCATCTGGGCTTGCCCGTAAGCTGCAGGCGATTAACGACCCTGATGGCGGGGTGGTTTTTGCTTACCACGTTGCTGATCCCGAGCGTTACGGTGTAGTGGAATTTGACGAAAACATGAATGCCGTTTCCATCGAAGAAAAACCCGAAAACCCCAAGTCGAACTACGCTGTGCCCGGCCTTTATTTTTACGACAACGAAGTAGTGAAAATTGCAAAACACCTACAGCCCAGTGCCCGTGGTGAATATGAAATTACTGATGTAAACAAAGAATATTTACAAAAAGGGAAACTAAAAGTACAAGTGCTCGACCGCGGTACAGCATGGCTTGATACAGGTACTTTTGAATCATTGATGGAGGCAGGCCAATTTGTGGAAGTAATAGAAAAGCGGCAAGGTCAAAAAATCGGCTGCATCGAAGAATGCGCTTACCGCATGGGTTACATCGGCAAAGAACAGCTCGAAAAACTGGCCCAGCCACTGCTCAAAAGCGGCTATGGCAATTATTTGCTGGGAATAATTAAATAATCCATTTATCATTCTGAACAAAGTGAAGAATCTTGTGGCAGAACCGCCTTCTAAAGTGAGTCAATATCAATCATTGATTGAGAAGGAATTGGCTGTTTTAAAACTTCCAGAAGAGCCAAAAAAACTATACGAACCCATTCGATACACCCTTTCGCTGGGAGGCAAACGCATGCGTCCTGTGCTGCTGCTACTTGGCTGTGATTTGTTTGATGGCAACATTGAAAAAGCCATTTCTGCTGCGTTGGCTGTTGAGTTGTTTCACAATTTCACATTGATGCACGATGACATTATGGACAATGCTCCGCTAAGACGCAACCAGCCCACAACCCATCAAAAATGGAACAAAAATGTGGCGATTTTGTCAGGCGATTTGATGTTGGTAAAAGCATACGAGCTTCTCAATTCTTGCGAAACAGAAAATCTTTCAGGAATATTGAATGTTTTCAATGAAGCTGCCACAAAAGTTTGCGAAGGCCAGCAAATGGACATGGATTTTGAAGAAAAAGAAACAATTTTTATTGATGAGTACATCAAAATGATTTCATTAAAAACGGCCGCTTTGCTCGCAGGCAGTTTAAAAATCGGGGCAATATTAGGCGGGGCAAGTGCAGATGACTCAAGGAAATTACAGGAATTCGGCAAACACATCGGCATTGCTTTCCAATTGCAAGATGATTTGCTTGATGTTTTCGGCAATCCCGAAAAGTTTGGCAAAACGGTAGGCGGGGATATTATTGCAAACAAAAAAACCTTCCTTTTTCTAAAAGCTTTTGAATTGGCTGACGCCTTACAGAAAAGAACACTTCAAAATTTACTTGTTGACGAAGGGCATCCCGATTTAATCGGGGGGCAAACATCCAGTGGATGTTTGAGCCAGCCCGTACGTCAGAATCCCCAGCTTGTGCGTAAGAAATCGGTGCGAGAAAAAGCAAAAGAAAAAATCGAAAGAGTTACCGATTTGTACTGTCAATTAAATGTAAAGGAAATCACAAAAAAAGAAATTGAGCGATACTACATCAAAGGCATGCAATTTCTCAATGAAACCAGTACATCTTCCGAAAAAAAATCCGAGATAACTTCATTTGTCAGTCAATTGATGATACGCGAACTGTAGATGGCTGAAAAACCCTTGCTGCCAAAGGATTTAACTCCTTTTTTTAAAAAGACCGAAATCATTTGCGAAACCGCTCAGCAAATCATCAAGGACTTCGGGATTTATGGTAAGGAAATTACTTTTTCAGGCAATGCAAAAGCTGCTTACAACGAACTTTTTTCCCAAATCGAGCCCATCATCAGTAAAATGCTGAGTGAAGAATACGAGAAATTCCTTTCGGTTTTGTACCGAATCGACATCAGCGAAAAGCAAATTGCGCAAGCAACTTCAGAAGAGAAAGCATCAAGCCCTTCTGCAATTATAACCCACATCATTATTGAACGCGAACTAAAAAAAGTAGTTACAAAGCATTATTTCAGCAAAACTCTGTAAAACTTGTGTTTAAATGGTTCGGACAATTTTAAAGAAAAGGGCTTAGTCCAAAACATATAAAATTGCTAAAAACTTCTTATTTAGAATCATTGTAAATAGTGATTATTCGTAATTATTCGTAATTTTGCCGTAACTTTAAGGGTTTATTAGTAATGGCTGAAAACAAAACAATTGAAGAACGTGAAAAAGTCGTCATCCGCTTTGCAGGCGATTCGGGTGATGGCATGCAATTGACGGGCTCGCAATTTACCTTTACTTCCGCGCTTTTTGGGAACGATTTAGCCACTTTCCCCGATTTTCCTGCCGAAATCCGTGCCCCGTTGGGAACTGTAGAGGGCGTTTCGGGCTTTCAGGTACAAATAGGGAAAACCGATGTGCTCACCCCTGGTGATGAAGCCGATGTGTTGGTGGCAATGAATCCCGCTGCGCTCAAATCAAACCTAAGTTGGGTCAAAAAAAACGGCAATATTATCATTGATACTGATGCTTTTGTGGCACGCAACATCGAAAAAGCAGGCTGGGAACAAAACCCGCTTGAAAATGGCATATTGAATGATTACAATCTGGTAGAAGCGCCCATTACTTCGCTCACCAAAACCGCACTTGATGGATTGGGGCTGGACAACAAAAGTATTTTGCGAAGTAAAAACATGTTCGCTTTGGGCATGATGTATTGGCTTTTTGATCGTTCGGTGGATTCTACGGTTAATTTTCTCGAAAAGAAATTCAAAGACAAACCCGAAATTGTTGAAGCAAACAAAAAAGCGCTTAATGCAGGTTATTTCTATGCAGAGACCGTGGAAGCGCTGCCATCTGCATACAAAGTGCCGCCTGCAAAGGTAGAAGCAGGCGAATACCGTCATATTTCAGGCAATCAGGCTATCGCTTGGGGATTGATGGCTGCGGTAGAAAAATTAGGCAAAAAACTGTTTTACGGTTCCTACCCCATAACGCCCGCATCGGATATTTTGCACGAACTGGCCAAGCATAAACACATGGGCGTAATGACACTGCAAGCCGAAGACGAAATAGCCGCTTGCTGTTCTGCCATTGGGGCAAGTTATGCCGGGCATGTCGGGATAACCGCATCTGCAGGGCCGGGCATTGCGTTGAAAGGTGAAGCCATTGGTTTGGCCACTATGGTTGAGTTGCCTTTGATAATAATTGATGTGCAGCGTGGAGGCCCTTCAACAGGACTACCCACAAAAACAGAGCAAGGCGACCTGAATATGGCCATTGGCGGGAGAAACAGCGACAGCCCCATTATCGTTATCGCACCAAGCACACCTGCCAATTGTTTTCATTTTTCTTATCAAGCGGTTAAGCTCAGTATCGAGCACATGACTCCTGTGATGATTCTCTCGGACGGCTATCTCGCAAACGGTTCAGAGCCGTGGAAATTCCCAAAAATGGCAGATTTTCCTGAAATTAAAGTCCCATTGGCACAAGTCAATGGCGAAGAAAAATTTTACCCTTACAAGAGAGACCCCGAAAAGTTGTCGCGTTTTATTGCAATTCCCGGCACAAAAGGGCTGGAACATCGCATAGGCGGATTGGAAAAGGAAGACGAAACTGGCGATATTTCCTACGACCCCATTAATCACGAAAAGATGACCAAAATACGTGTAGAAAAAGTGGCTCGTGTAGCCAACTACATTCCTGAGCAAAAACTTATCGGTGAATCCCAAGGCGATTTGCTGATAGTTGGCTGGGGCAGCACAGAAGGTGCGCTTTTAACCGCGATGAAGGAAATTCAAGCAGTAGGAAGAAAAGTGGGGCTGGCACAATTCAACTACATCAATCCGGTGCCAAAAAATACCGCAGAAATTTTTGCAGGATATAAGAAAATTTTAGTGTGTGAATTGAATCTTGGCCAGTTTGCCAATTACCTGCGCGGGCATTTCCCCGAATTCAAATTCGAGCAATACAACAAAGTACAGGGATTGCCTTTTACAGTGTTTGAAATTAAGGATGAAATTCTGAAACAATTGAAAAGTTAGTTATGTCTGAACACCTGGTTGACACACCACCATTAACCAAAAAGGATTTTACCAGCGATCAGCTCGTGCGTTGGTGTCCTGGCTGTGGTGATTACGCCATTTTATCGGCTATTCAAAAGGCAATGCCTGAATTGGGCTTACCGAAAGAAAAATTTGCATTTGTTTCGGGAATTGGTTGTGCTGCACGGTTTCCTTATTACATGAACACCTACGGGTTTCACACCATCCACGGGCGGGCACCTGCGGTAGCAACAGGCCTGAAACTTGCCAATCCAGATTTAAACGTGTGGATTGTAACGGGCGATGGCGACTCGATGGCCATTGGAGGCAATCATTTCATCCACGCCATTCGAAGAAATGTTGATTTGAATATTTTGCTATTCAACAATGAAATTTACGGATTGACAAAAGGGCAGTATTCGCCTACATCGAAAACAGGCTTGCGCACTAAATCTACCCCGCTAGGTTCTGCTGAAACGCCTTTTAGCGCTGGCGAACTGGCCCTGGGGGCAAAAGGAACCTTTTTTGCGCGTACTATCGACACCAACCCAAAATTGATGACGCAAGTTTTTGTGGAATCATCAAAACACAAAGGTACTTCGCTGATTGAAATCCTTCAAAATTGTGTAATTTATAACGACAAAACACACGGTGAAGTCACCAGCCGCGAAACTGCTGCCGACCACCAACTTCATTTGGAACACGGAAAACCGATGATTTTTGGAAAAGAAAGCAACAAAGGAATTTGCTTGAACGGCTTAAAATTGGAAATAGTTACCATTGGTGAAAACGGCATTACCGAAAACGATATTTTGGTACATGATGCACACGAGCCAGATCCTACGCTGCACAACATGCTGGTACGTATGATGCTCCCCGAATTTCCCGTAGCGCTGGGCATTATTCGCCAAGTTGAAGGGCTGACTTATGGTGACATGATGGAAAAGCAAGCCGAAGGTGCCAAGTCATCCGCCAAAATCAATTCAATGGACGAGTTGATAAGCAGCGGAAACACATGGGTGGTTGATTAGTTAATCGTTATTAGTTGGGAAGAGGCCAACTCAAAGTTTTACTTTTGAGATGACCTCTTTTTTGTTTTGTAACATATCGTCCAAATTTCCTACTTTCGAAAAGTATTCTATTGGTTTCAATTCAAAATCCACAATATAAATAACAATGACAGCACCAGCCCATTTCGTAGCTATTTTTGGTGGGGCAGTTTCAGGAGCAGAAGCTGCCAATCAACTATCCCAAAGGGGAATTCACACCGTTGTTTTTGAGCAAAATGCCCTGCCCTACGGCAAAATAGAAGACGGCCTCCCCAAATGGCATGTGAAACTGCGCGATAAAGAAGAAAATATCATTAACGAAAAAATGAATTTGCCGCTTGTGACTTATGTTCCAAATACCAAATTGGGACGCGACATTGATTTTGAAGATGTAGCCAAAAACTGGGGTTTTAGTGCGGTGCTGCTCGCCACAGGCGCCTGGCGCGACCGCCCGTTGCCCGTTGATGGTATTGATGAATATCTTGGCAGGGGGCTGATTTACCAAAACCCGTTCATCTACTGGTTCAACCATTACCATGAGCCAAATTACAGCGGTGAGCAATACGAAATTCTGGACGATACGATTGTAGTGGGAGGTGGCTTGGCATCTATTGATGTGGTGAAGGTAATGATGATGGAAAGCGTTGCTCGTGCATTAAAAGAAAAGAAAGGCATTGAAATCAACGTGCTCGATCTCGATCGCGGCATTGACCGTGTTTTGGAACAACACAACTTAACGCTGGATGATTTGGGCATTAAGGGTTGCACGCTATACTACCGCAGGCGACCTATTGATATGCCACTTTCGCCAATAGCAACTGATACACCTGAACTTCTGGCAAAAGCCCAAATGGTTCGCCAAAAGGTGCTCGGCAATGCMATGCGTAAATATCTCTTCCGCTTTCAGGAATGCCATGCCCCTGTTGACAAAATTGTGGAAGACGGATGTGTGACAGGGCTGGTTTTYCAAAAAACCGAAATTATAGATGGCAAGGTCATCCCTATTGAAGGAAGTGAAACCGAAGTGCGTGGTTCGCAAGTAATTTCATCCATTGGAAGTATCCCTGAATTGCTGGACGGAATTCCCACTGAATGGGAAACCTACAAACTCACAGACAAGGAATTATGTCGCATAGACGGCTACGAAAACGTGTTTGCGCTTGGCAATGCGGTAACGGGCAAAGGCAACATCAAGGATTCTTTCAAGCATGGAAACGARCTYTCTCAAAAAGTGAYGGACGATTATTTGGGTTGGACGGATGCCGACTTTGAGAATTACCAGCGCGAAAAAGAAAACGCCACTGYTGAAACTGTAAACGCCATTGCTGAAAGCGTGAATAAAACCACCTTGCTTTCAGGAGAAAAGATTGACGAACTCTATTCGAACATCAGCAAAATTCAGCAAAGGGCRGGCTATGATGGAAATTACAACCAATGGGTGGAAAAGCACATGCCGCAACGGCTGGAAGATTTGCTGGGCATTGAGCATTAAATTTTTCATAGCTTCTCATCGTATTAATGTTACAGACCCTATAGTTTGTCGGTTTTCCGGCTCATTACCTGCAAGATCGGCAATAATTAGTTTCCAGATATAAACGTCTTCAGCCAAGGGAGTACCATTATGCATCCCGTCCCAACCTATACCCGGTTTAAATGTTTCCCAAATCCTGTCACCCCACCGGTTGAATATCATCAGATGGTAGGTTTCGTCATTGATTCCGATGCCTTGGGGTAGAAAATAATCATTAATTCCATCTTCATTCGGAGTAAAACTGTTGGGAATATACCATTCAAACTCAGGATTGATGATGACGGTTTTTTCTACGGTATCCCGACATCCTGCATAGGTGATGACAATCAACTCAACCGGATATTCGCCTGCA
Source organism: Flavobacteriales bacterium (assembly GCA_002746335.1). Classification (GTDB taxonomy): domain Bacteria; phylum Bacteroidota; class Bacteroidia; order Flavobacteriales_H. The sequence continues at coordinate 19,609 of NVWW01000053.1, forward strand.
ATTGGGGGATAAATAATTACCGGATTGCTGTCAACAGCGGTTGTGAAATCAAAATTCCAATTCCACTGAGTTACTGGTCCAATTGAGTTGTCGCTGAATTCAATTTCTGTCCATAAAACAGTGGTGGGCTGGGGTGACATACCAAAATAGGCTACCGGTTTTTCATTGGCAGTGATGTATGAATAGTAGGTGGTGTCGTTAACGCATCCTTCTGGTGTGGTTACTGTTAGCGTAACATCATAATTGCCGGGTGTTTCGTAAACATAATCAGGATTGCACGAATTGTCTGTGCCGCCATCTCCAAAGTCCCATTCACAAATGCCTGAAGGGATGCTCACTCCCGCAAAATTAATAGGCATTGGCACACATTCGTACGTGTTGCTTGCTGTAAAGATAATCACCGGAGTGGGGTAAAACATCACTATAGCTGTGTCGCTTAACGTGGGCGAACAGCCATCCCAGGCAGTTACGATATAAAATGAAGGATTGGGATAAATTGTTGGTAAAACCTGAATAGAGGAAGCCGTTCCTCCGTTATCCCACGAATACGTATAAGGCGCCCCGTCTCCGCCCGAAACCACAACACTAATCGTAGCAGTTTCTCCATCGCAAATGGTATCATTTGTTACAGCAATACTCAATGGTGGATGAAGGTAAACGGGAATTGTAACGGGCGTTACGGGGCAATTGTTGGCATCAAACAAATTCACTGTGTAATCAGTATCATTAGATGGAAAATCAGTGATGTATTGATTTGTGTCAATATTGTTCCATACAAAAATATAAGGTGCTGTACCGCCTGCCGCATTTGCCGTTAAATCAACACTCTGCCCAACACAAATCGTGTCATCATTGGCAAAAGCTACCAATACAAGTACCGGTGGCTGTGTGATGCTTACCGACATCGTTTCATTACATCCTGCTGCAGTTGCATCTGTTACCGTTACAGAATACGTGCCCACTGGAAGTCCTGTTGCCGTGGAATCCGTTTGCCCGTTATTCCAGCTATAGCTGTATGGGAGAATTCCGCCTGATGCCAGCACCGTAGTCGTCCCGTCTGAGTAGCCGTTGCAGGTGGCGTTTGTGCTGTCGGTGGAAAGCACGATTTCGGGCGGTTCAGTAATCGTTATCATGCTGTCTGCTGCGCATTGGTTGAAATCGGTAATCGTAATGCCATAAGCGCCTGCACATAGCGAATTGGCGCTTTGCGATGTGTTGCCGGTACTCCATAAATAAGAATACAACGTTGTTCCTCCTGAAGCCGTTGCATCAACGCTTCCGTCACAGGCACTGTAACAGGAAACATCTGTGATTGAAAAGGAAATTGTCAGCGAGTCAGGCTCGGTGATAATGGCGCTATCAATAAGTGAACAGGCATTTGCATCAGTAACTGTTATATCAAACGTTCCAGCGCAAAGCGCAATAGCAGAATCGGTTGTTTGGGAATTGGCCGCTGCATCCCATTGATAACTATATGGTAAAACCCCGCCTGTTGGGCTAATAGTCGCACTGCCATCACAGGCACCCTTGCATAGCACGTTGGTGGTTGAAACAATAGCCGAGAGTATAGGCGGTTCGGTGAGCATTGCGCTTATTGTATCAGTGCAGGAATAGGTATCTGTTACCGTTACTGAATAGTTGCCTGCTGTTAGTCCTGTCAAATCTTCCGTTGTCAAGCCGTTTGACCAATTGTAAGTGAAAGGAGTTCCCAATCCCGTTGTCGACAAATCAACAGCTCCGTTATTTCCACCATTGCAGAGAATATCTGTGTAGGAAGAAATAGTTGCCGAAACAGCATGCACGTTGATAATTTGTAAAGCGGTATCGGTACACCCGGATGGGTCTACAACAGTAAGTTTAACTGTGTATATTCCGGGTGCAGTGTAAACATGTGTTGGATTTACAGTAGTGATAGTCGGGCTTAAAATAGTATCCATGCTGCCATCTCCATAATCCCACAGCATGGTGTCAATCATGGCAAAGTTGAAATTTTGCACACAGGTGTCCAGGAATTGCATTAAAGCAGGTTCATTCACGCATACATCGGGGGCTGGAATGCTGAAATCAATTGACATTTGGTAAGAAAAATTGGAATAGGTAACGCTTTTCTGAGAATAGTTGTAAAAGCCGAACCTTCCCGGCTCGAAACAGCCCGTCTGCTGGAAAACAAGAGTGCCGTCAACATAAGCGGTAATTTGGGTAAGGGTGTATATTAATGTGAACTGGTGGTTGTATCCGGTTGTCCAGCCCGTGCCTGCCCCCCAGTTATTAGCCACCACATTAAAAGTGGCATCGCTGGTGTGGTCCCAGAAATAGGTGCCGTTGCTTCCTGATGGGATGGTTCCCTGAATTTGCACCAGCGACATTCCTTCCTGCGCAGCACCTTGGTTGCCTTGCTTCCAATCGAAAAGCCAGCAATCGTAGTTGTCATAAGGTGTGCCAAGTGGATTTTGATATCCGAATACGAATCCCATGAAATCATCATCGCTATCGGTTGTCATAAAATTACCTGAAATTTCAACATTTATTAAATCAAAAGGGGAGACATAAAAAGTGGGCTCACCATTGATGGACTGAAACACAGAACCTCCACCGCCCTGAACCGTCCAGTTGCCGTTGGCGGGATTTCCTTGCTGACCCCATGTGTTAAAATCCAACACAGCGAAACAGCCTGGGCCAGAAATGGTGTCAATTTCAGTGGTGGCACAGCCATTGGCATCGGTAACAGTAAGCGTGTAAAGCCCGGAACAAAGGCCTGTAATGGTTTGAGTTGTTGCACTGTTGCTCCAATTGTAGGCATATGGAGTGGTCCCGCCAGTTACGGTAGCTGACACCGTTCCGTCACACGCCCCAAAGTTGCTTTCGTTGGTCGAGTTGGTATTCACCACAAGCTGCCCYGGTTCATTMACCGTTCCACTGTTGGTGMCTGWRCACCCGATRGAATCRGTTGCGGTWACSGAATAGGTATTGGAGGAAAGCCCTGTTGCAGTTTGTGTGCTTTGGTTTCCGGCATTCCCATCCCACTGGAAAGTRTAATTTCCCAACCCGCCTGAAGCATTGGCCGTGGCGGTCCCGTCATTTCCTCCATTGCACAAAGCATCGGTAGTTGTRACAGACACTGAGACACTTACTACAGTTACTGTAACACTATTTGTKGCGCTGCAYCCTGAAGCRTCTGTAAYAGTTACGGAGTAGGTAGTTGTAACGGRTGGTGTTGCGRTGGGATTARCAATATTTGGRTTGTYGAGTGTTCCCGCAGGCGACCACAAATAGSTTACTCCGCCTGTGGCATTYAACGRGGCAYTCCCACYAGGGCAAATGGATGTATCTRACCCCGCRCTGGTGGCGATAGGCGCAGGGTCGGTAAGGGTRATTGAAGTTGTTTCAATGCAGTTTGTGCCRGATTTCGCATACACTGTRTARCTTCCTGCAGCAAGGCCGTTAAAAACATTGGATGACTGGTAAGTTGAGCCATCGATAGAATAGGTATAGGGCGTGGCAGCCCCGCTCGCGGTAATGCTGATGGAGCCGTCACTTCCCGCAAAGCATGTTGGATCACTTCCGGCAGCAGAAACAGTTAGTGTATCAATTTGATTGCAAGTCGGGTTGGTGGTGGTTGATGTTGCTCCAACAGGAGTGCCGTTCCACGTGGTATTTCCTTGTACGTTTACATAATTTCCTTCAAATTGATAGTATGCCAACAGCCCGGCTTGCACAGTTGGGCTGGGGAGATTATTCATATTACCGCTTATTTGCTGCTGAGTTCGCGCAACATTCCAAATTCTCACTTCATCAATATAACCCGTAAACGGCTCGCACTGGCATGAAGATTGGTCTCCGATGGCTGTGTTAAGGTTGTTAAGGAACATGGTGCCCGTTACTGCCACTGAGTTGGTTTCGCACCCATTTACGTAATAACGAACRTTYGCCCCGTCATAAGTAGCGGCAACGTGGTAGCACTCGTTGTTGTTAATCGTATAGTTGGCCGGACAAGAAAAATACCCGTTTGATGTGGTGATTTCAAAGCCCCCCGGGCGCAGCAAGTAATTAACATCAGTAGGGTTTGTATGCTTGGAAACAATATTGGAGGAAGAGGCCGTCTTCATGATTTTTGCTTCAACGGTAAATTGGGTGCCCGAAACATCCAAATCACCCAGGTTTACCCACTTCACAGGAGTATCGAGGTAGAGCCAGTTTTGCGCAATACAACTTGTGCTAATCAGCCATACGCTGCAAGTCAAAAGCAATAATTTCCGAATAGCCAAAGACATTTTAAGTTCAATGTGAACTTACAAAGATATCTAATTTTTTTGCTATAAATTGGTGCTCAGGGCCGGTTGCCTTTGCCACAAAAGATTTGATGAATTTCCATTTTGCTTTTTCCCTGTAAATTGTTGTAGATTTGTGTTAATCATTTTAAAAAATGAACAAACACTCCTACCTCAGCAACGGTGACACAGCCGTTTTCGAAGAATTGTACCAGCAGTACAAAAAAGACAACGGCTCAGTGGATTTCGGCTGGCAGAAATTTTTCGAAGGATTCGAGCTCGCTACCGAAACCTACGATACCACTGGTGCCATCCCTGAAAACGTTCAGAAAGAATTCAATGTGATTAACCTAATTAACGGTTACCGCCAACGCGGACACTTGTTCACCAAAACCAACCCCGTGCGTGAAAGGCGCAAATATACCCCCTCGCTTGATATCGAAAATTTTGGGTTGGAAGAAAGCGATTTGGACCTTGATTTTCAGGCGGGTTCTGAAATCGGCATCGGGGCTGCCACATTGCGTAACATCATTTCACACTTACAACAAACCTATTGCCAGTCCATTGGAGTGGAATACCGGTACATCCGCCAACCCAAAGTGGTTGAATGGCTGCGCAATCGAATGGAATCTAACAAAAATACCCCCGCTTTTTCGCAAGAAGAAAAATGGCACATTCTCGCCAAGCTTAATGAGGCAGTGGCTTTCGAGCAGTTCCTGCACACCAAATTTGTGGGTCAGAAGCGCTTTTCGCTCGAAGGATGCGAAACCTTCGCGCCAGCCATTGATGCAGTAGTGCAAAAAGGAGCTGAGTTGGGTATCGAAGAGTTTGTTGTCGGCATGGCACACCGCGGACGACTCAACATGCTCACCAACACTTTCCGCAAATCATACGAAGACATTTTTTCTGAATTTGAAGGCAATCCCTATGACGAGCTCTCTTTTGGTGGTGATGTGAAATACCATCTTGGCTACTCGGCTGATGTGAAAACGGGCATGGGTAAAAGTGTTCACCTGAGTTTGGCTGCCAATCCTTCGCATTTAGAAGCCGTTGACCCGATTGTAGAAGGTACAGCCCGAGCCAAAATTGACCACAAATACAATGGTGACTTCAATAAGGTTTGTCCGATTTTAGTGCATGGTGATGCATCTGTCGCGGGACAGGGTGTGGTGTACGAAGTGGTGCAGATGTCGCAGCTTAACGGCTACAAAACAGGWGGYACGGTACACATCGTGATTAACAACCAAATCGGTTTCACTACCAATTATTTGGATGGACGYTCCAGCACCTACTGCACYGATGTGGGYAAAATCACGCTWTCGCCYATCTTTCATGTKAATGCAGATGAYGTGGAGTCAGTAGTGCTKGCCGTGCGGCTTGCGATGGAATTCAGGCAGGAATTTCATCGCGATGTTTTTATTGATTTATTAGGATACAGAAAACACGGGCACAACGAAGGCGATGAGCCGAAATTCACACAACCGCTTTTATACAATGCCATTGCGAAACACCCTAACCCGCGTGATATTTACCGCGATAAGCTGATTGAAGAAGGCAGTATCAACGAAGGCATGGTGAAGCACATGGATGAGGAATTCCGTAATATTTTACAGGAAAAGCTTGATTTTGTTCGAAAAAAAGAAGACAAAGTAGTGACAGTTAAAAGGGAATTAGGCGGTCCATGGAAAGGCAAACGCATAGCTACTGCGGCTGACTTCGAGCAATCGCCTAAAACGGCTGTTGGAAAGAAAAAGCTGTTGGATTTAGCTGAAAAAATGCTGCATTTGCCTGAAGAAAAAAACTTTTTTAGAAAAGTTAAAAAATTGTTCAATGACCGAAAAACAATGATTGAAAACAATGCATTGGATTGGGCAATGGGCGAATTGTTGGCTTATGCTACTTTACTGGATGAAGGCTACCCCGTGCGCATCAGCGGGCAAGATGTGCAGCGCGGCACTTTTTCACATCGTCATGCTGCCATCATTGCGGAAGACACTGCAGAGATCTACATTCCCTTGCAGCATTTAGGCGAAAAACAAGCCCCTTTCAACATCTACAATTCACTGCTTTCAGAATTTGGTGTGGTAGGATTTGAATACGGCTATGCCAGCGTTTCGCCCGAGCGACTCATTATTTGGGAAGCACAATTCGGTGATTTTTCCAATGAAGCACAGGTGATTATTGACCAATTCATCAGCGCTGCCGAAGACAAATGGATGCGCCAAAACGGATTAGTGATGTTGCTGCCACACGGCTACGAAGGGCAAGGGTCGGAACATTCCAGCGCGCGCTTGGAACGCTATTTACAACTCTGTGCAGAATACAACCTGCAAATTGTCAATTGTACTACGCCAGCCAATTTATTTCATTTGTTACGAAGGCAATTGCACCGCGATTTCTGTAAACCGCTCATCGTGTTTACGCCAAAAAGTTTGTTGCGCCATCCGAAGTGCGTTTCGCCTGTGGTGGATTTCACAAAAGATGGATTTAAGGAAGTCATTGATGACGATGCCGTTAATGTCAAAAATGTCGAAAAAATTGTTTTTTGCAGCGGCAAGATATATTACGACTTGATTGAACAGCGCGAAAAAAAGAAAATCAAAAACATTGCTTTTGTAAGAATCGAACAGCTTTATCCGCTGGCATACACCCAATTGGAAAACATCATTTCGAAATACGAAAATGCGCAGGAATGGCTTTGGGTGCAGGAAGAACCCGAAAACATGGGTGCATGGACGCATATGATGCGGCATTTCAAACACAAACCGCTGCGGGTGATTTCACGCCCTGAAAGTGCTACCCCTGCAACGGGTTCAGGCAGGGTGCATCAAATTGAGCTTTTTGAATTGTTCGAGCAAGTGTTTGAAAAGAGTTATCACAAGGAAAAGCAGTTGAAGGGGTATTTGACGCATTTCATAAACGAGTGATTTAATACTATTAATTACAAATATTTTTTGTCAATTTGTAGTAAATTCGAAACCCAGTTTATTCGTAATTAGTAAGTTATGTTAGAAATGAAAATGCCCAGCCCTGGTGAGTCCATCACCGAAGTGGAAATAGCCTCTTTGCTCGTTTCTGATGGAGATTATGTGGAAAGGGATGAACCGATTGCCGAAATTGACTCCGACAAAGCCACTTTGGAGCTTCCTGCGGAAGAATCAGGGGTGATTAAATTTTTGGTGAGCGAAGGTGATACCATTTCCGTTGGCGATGTGATTTGTACGATTGACACCAGCGCAAAAGGTGAGAAAAAGCCCAAAAAAGAAGAAGTGAAAGAAGAAGCAGCTGTGGCAGTAGCAGTTAGCAGTGAAGAAAAAGGAATACCTGAAATCAAAGCTCCGAAACCTGATACTGCACTTGACATCAAAGCCACACCCGTTGCAAAAGAGATGCTCAAGCAAAACGGATTAGATGGCGAAAAAATAAAAGGAACTGGTGAGGGTGGAAAAATAGTGAAATCGGATGTGGTGGCTTATTTATCCGGGGGAATTTTTTCAGCCGCTATTTCAGGATGGGGTGGCACACGCGAAGAATCGCGTAAGAAAATGTCTTTATTGCGCAGGAAAATCTCCAAACGGCTGGTAGCGGTGAAAAACGAAACTGCCATGCTCACCACTTTTAACGAAGTGGACATGAGTCCCATCATGGAAATCCGTAAGAAATACAAGGAAAAATTCAAGGAAATGCACGGTGTTGGACTTGGCTTCATGTCTTTTTTCACAAAAGCAGTTACAGAAGCGTTGAATATCTATCCTGCTGTTAATTCAATGATAGATGGTGACGAAATGATCTCCTTCAATTATGCTGATATTGGAATTGCGGTAAGTAGCCCAAAAGGATTGATGGTTCCTGTTTTGAGAAATGCAGAACAAATGAGTTTAGCGCAAATAGAAGCGGAAATAAAGCGATTGGCCGTTAAAGCCAGAGATGGAAAAATCACTCTCGAAGAAATGACAGGAGGTACGTTCACTATCACCAATGGCGGTGTTTTCGGCTCAATGCTTTCCACACCTATCATCAACCCACCGCAAAGTGCCATTTTGGGCATGCATAACATTGTGGAACGGCCCGTTGCAGTAAATGGTAAGGTAGAAATACGTCCGGTGATGTATGTAGCGCTTTCTTACGATCACCGTATTATTGATGGCAAAGAATCCGTTAGTTTTTTGGTGAAAGTAAAAGCAATGCTGGAAGATCCTGCGAAAATGATTTTCGGCAGCAAGCAGCCCGAAGAAGTTCTTTTGGGGTTGTAGAAAATCTCCTTTTTAAAATTTAAACCCCCCGAACTAACCTCATGAAAGTTGGGGGGTTTTCTTTATAAGCGTAATCAATTACTCAATCACAGTAATGTAGAAATCCATAGCGGCAGGATCAACAGCTACACCGGTAGGGTTGAAAAACTTAATGGTGACCGTGCCCGCAGCGGATACTCGTGCCGAAGCAATGATTAAGTCACCTAAATCAGCAGCTGTTCCAACTGAAACGGAAGAAGTTGTTGCCGAACCAGCAACTGCATAAGTTTCAGTTGAAAATGATGTGGCCGGAACTGACGCAACGTTCTTATTAACAGTTGATTTAATGACGTTGGTAATTGCTGTGCCATTTGGGCCAATTGTGGCTGTTCCGTCTACATCGAGTGTTCCATCAGTATGCACATTACCTGTTGCATCGGCCACTGTGAATGCAGTTGCGTCCATTGTTAATCCACCATTGAGCGTGGTCGCCCCAGAAACAGTTAAGCTGGTAAGTGTCCCTGTGCTAGTGATGCCGCTCAAGTTTCCTGTAGTAATCACTGTTCCTGTAACATCCGGCAAAGTAATGGTGTTTACTCCTGTTGGATCGGTTACCGCTAAAGTGGTCGTATTAGCATCTGCAGTAGCCCCATCCATTACAACAGGTCCTGCACCTGCCAAAGTTCCCAACCCGGTGATTTGAGTTTGGTCAAAGGTCATATCACCCAAAGCA
>NVWW01000054.1 GCA_002746335.1 Flavobacteriales bacterium
TTTACAGAAATACGGGCTCCCCCTAGAGGGCATTTGTAGCCGACATACATTGTACGATATTATGTACTAAATAGTTTTTTTCGAGGGCTGTGGGATGCAAAGACTCAAAATAGATCAAGATATTCGACCGATGTCGGAATTTCGAACAGGCATTGCTTCTTTTTTAAAACAAGTGCATGACACAAAAAGACCGCTCGTCATTACTCAGCATGGCAAGGGCGTTGCTGTTTTGCTGGACGTGTCTGAATTTGAAGCCATGCAACACGATGAAGGTTTTATTTCCTTTGCCATCAGCGATTACAAACATAGCATGGTGAAAGCACCAAAACGCGCTTCTTATCTGCCCATCTCCCAAGTTGAGCCCTTTAATGTTGATAGCGCGAGCCTGCGCGGCATCGATTTATCCGCCGCCCCCCCGTTTAGTGCCAGCATCCGCGATGCCATCAAAACAGGCAACGATGTTGCTGTTGTCGCTAGCCTTAATGGTGAAGAAAAACAATTATGGTTATTCAAAGCCATTTATAGCGGTTTTTCAGGCAGCTCCGACCCCTACTTTGCCAAACACAGCACTGAAATGGTCAATGGTATTATTGGCCTGGCTGTCGAGGTGAAACAATTTATCGACATGTCTGCCGTATCCAAGCAGGTCAACGTACGCCTTGCGATACAAGACATGCGCACCCCATCAACGAGTCAGGATGTTTTTCGCTCCGGTTTACAAAATCAAACATTATTTCCTGCAGGCTTGAGTTTGACAGGCATCACGTTCAACAAAAGTTTCACCTTCAAATTACAATACCAAAAGCTGATCTTACAAACATCCTATCATATCGCATGGTTCGATCCGGTCTTTTTCCTGTTTTTCCTTAGTGGACTATTGGGCTTAGGTTTAACAAGCTTATTAGCCTACTCAACCCGTGCCCTACTCAAAAGCGAGCGTCGCAATGCTGCTATTCTTAATTCTGCCATGGATGCCATCATCAGCGTTGATGAGCATAACATTGTGCAGGAATTCAATGCCGCAGCCGAACATATCTTTGCCTATAGCAGCAACGAAGCCATTGGCCAAAACATCATTGACTTGCTCGTTCCCGAAGCACAGCGCAAAGCATACAAAGCGGCGATGGCTGACTATTTAAACACCGGAAAAGTGCATTGGTATTCCGTTGGTGAAAGTTTTTGTGAAAGAAGGAACCAACAAGGAATACGAGCAAAAAATGGCAGAAATGCTGCTTCAGTTCAAGGCAGAAGGTATCAATAGCATCATTTTCGGAGATATATTTTTGGAGGACTTGCGGGCATACCGCGAGAAAAACCTTGAACCGATTGGCATGCAAGGTGTTTTTCCGATCTGGAAACAAAATACAAGCGTGTTAATTCATGAGTTTCTTTCGCACGGTTTTAAAACAATAACTTGCTGTGTAAATGATGGCTATTTAGGTAAAAGCCATGTGGGGAAAATCATTGATGAAAAATTCATCACCGAACTTCCTGAAAACGTAGATCCTTGTGGAGAAAACGGGGAATTCCACACCTTTGTTTTTGAAGGGCCTTTGTTCAAAAATCCCATCAAAATTGAAGCAGGGGAAAAGGTTTACAAGCCGCTTGAAATAAAAACCCTTGATTCAAACCACCCGACTGCGCTCACCAAAACCGAAACGAAGGGTTTTTGGTACTGCGATATTCAGGATGCAAGAAAGACCCCACATAAACCCGCTTTTAGTATATATAATTGAATTACACAGCTAATCCGGTGTAATCTCACTACCTTTGCAGCTCATTTAACAAACAGACATTGAATCACTTCAGCAAACTGGGACTCTCACCTTCGATTATTGAAGTTCTTGATCAACTCGGGTTCGAACGTCCGACCCCAGTACAAGAACAAGCCATTCCGTTGTTATTGGATAATGATCCCACTGATCTCATTGGGCTTGCACAAACCGGAACAGGAAAAACAGCCGCATTTGGCCTTCCTTTAATTGAGCTAATAGATACAAAAAACAAAGCTACACAGGCACTTATTATGGCTCCAACGCGTGAGTTGGGACAGCAAACCGCTAAGATGCTGGTTGACTTCTCTAAGAACAACAGGGCGCTCAATATAGAAGTAGTGTATGGTGGTGCACCCATTTCCAATCAAATGAGAGCGCTTAGAAAACCCACGCAGATTATTGTAGCAACACCCGGCCGCTTGTTGGATCTTATCAGACGGAAGGCTGTGCAGCTAAACAATGTAAAATATGTAGTGTTAGACGAAGCTGATGAAATGCTCAACATGGGTTTTAAAGAGGATATTGACAGCATCCTTTCGCATACCCTTGAAGATCGGGTGACTTGGCTGTTTTCGGCAACCATGCCACCTGAAATTCGGAAGATTATCAATAAATACATGGATGCACCACTGGAGGTATCCATTAATACTCAGGAGAAGATCAACAAAGACATTTCGCATCAGTATGTCACAACTAAAACAGCCAATAAACTACCGGCACTCAAACGATTTCTGGACTTGCAGCCGGATATGAAAGGGATTATGTTTTGCCGTACAAGAAGGGAAACCAAGAAGATATCGGATGAACTTGGAAATCTGGGCTATAGCGTAGAGGCTCTTCACGGTGATCTATCGCAAGGACAAAGAGATGCAGTTATGGGGCGATTCAAGAGTCGTTCGATGCAGTTGCTTATTGCAACAGATGTTGCTGCAAGGGGGATTGACGTAAATGACCTGACCCATGTAATCCATCACACGCTTCCTGACCAGCTGGACAGCTACACGCACCGAAGCGGTAGAACAGCACGTATTGGTAAGAAAGGCATTTCGCTTGTATTTATCAATACGAGAGAAGGAAAACGAATTACTGAGCTGGAAAGGAAGATTAAAGTGAAATTTGAGCGTATTGAAGTGCCCGGTTATGAAGAACTAAGATCCACCCGTATTAACAACTGGGTTCAATCGATCCTTAATACCAAGGTTGACAAACGAGCTGAGAAAATACTGGAAGAGCTTCATGGACAGTTTGCCCATCTGAGCAAAGAAGATCTGTTGCAGCGAATAATTACCACCCAACTGGACCAATTGATGGTCAAGAATACATCGGAGGGCAATCTCAACGAAACACATCGGGAATCAACGGATAAACGCGAAAGGAAACGTGATAGCAGTGGATTCAACCGTTACTTTGTGAACCTGGGACTGATTGACGGTATGACGAAAGTTGATCTTATTAATTTTTTGTCAGACGTTGCGAGCATAGATCGTAAGTTTTTTGGAGAGTTGTCTCTGCAAAAAAACTGTGCCTATTTCGATGTGGACAAAACTAAAGACAGGGGGATAAGCAATAGTTTTAGGAGAATTGAATTTGAAGGTCGCAGCATTCGTGTAAACAGAGACGATGATAGAAATAAGCGCACTAGATCTTCCTGGTCTAAGCAAAAGGATAAAAGTAAGCCCAAGAATTTTAAACCGCATTATAAGCGATAGAAAGTGTAAACTTGTAGTGCAGAAAATTTAAATGATAAGTTATTATGGGACGAAAAAATTATAATGCTTTTATAAAGAAACAGAAAGAAGAGAAAAAACGGAAAAAGAAAGAGGAAAAGAAACGAAAAAAAGAAGCACGCAAAATCCTGGCAGCCAACAGTGAAACAGGAGACATGATTGCAGAGATTGATGAAAATGGCAATATAATTATTGAGCCGCCAGAAGAAAGTAAAACAGATCCTCCTGAGAATGATTTGAAATCTGAGCCATCTTAAGGAAGCAATGCCATTGTTAATAATTAGCACAGGCAAAACATGAAACGAATCTGCTTTTCGGGCTGACAAAACAGACCCTTCAATTCCTCAACCCACATTTTGGGTATCTATCAATTTATTARTGTGTTTCACCNAAAAAAATATAGCTCTRCATGGAGCCGTCAACTGACGTCTTGAATTGTATGAGCAAACGCTTATCACTANTTTTGYAGCTATGATTTCTCTGAATAAAGTATCGGTATTTTTTGGTGCGCAAACCYTGTTTGATGAAGTGTCTYTTATGATCAATCCCGGAGATAGGATCGGGCTGGTTGGAAAGAACGGGGCAGGTAAATCTACTTTGTTGAAATTRATCTGTGGCGAACAATCCGAAAGTGAAGGAAGTATTTTTACTGCCAAGGACATAAAAATCGGTTATTTAAAGCAGGAGTTGGATTTTAATGATGGGCTGACCGTATTGCAAGAAACCGAGACTGCATTTTCTGAAATAAAATCAATTGAAACTGAAATAGAGCCGTTAAAACGCCAACTTGAAGACCGAAATGACAACGAAAGCGATGATTACTTACAGCTAATCAACCAAATCAGCGAATTAGAAGAGCGCTTCGTAATGCTTGACGGTTACTCCTTGCAATCAAACATAAGCAAAGTGTTGCTGGGGCTTGGGTTCCAACAAGGTGATTTTGACAGGCCTACCATCGAGTTTAGCGGAGGATGGAGGATGCGGATTGAACTGGCTAAAATCCTGTTGCAAAAACCAGATGCACTTTTATTGGATGAGCCGACTAACCACCTCGATATTGAGTCCATCATGTGGTTGGAACAATGGTTGAAAAACTGTTCGGGGGCAGTCGTACTGGTATCGCATGACCGAACATTTTTGGATGCAGCAACCAACCGCACCATAGAAATCGCAACTGGAAAAATCTATGATTACAAAGCTGCTTATTCCAAATATGTACAGCTTCGGCAGGAACGGCAGTTGAACCAGGAGCAAGCCAAAAAGAACCAGGACAAATACATTAAACACACCAAGGAGCTTATTAACAAGTTCAGGTATAAAAAGAGCAAGGCGGCTTTTGCACAATCGCTCATCAAAAAATTAGATAAGCTGGAGCGGGTAGAAGTAGATGCTATGGGTGGCGCTGTGATGCGCTTTCGGTTTCCGCCCGCACCACATTCAGGGAAAATATCAATTAAGGCAAAGCATATTTTCAAAAGCTACGGGGCGCTCGAGGTGCTAAATGATATTTCGCTCGAAGTGGAGAAGGGAGAGAAGATCGCTTTTGTTGGGAAAAACGGAGAGGGTAAAACGACACTCGCCAAAATTATTGTGAACCAACTGGAGTATGAAGGTAGTTTCGAGTTGGGCTACCAAGTAAATGTGGGCTACTATGCCCAAAATCAATCTGACTTGTTGGAAGACAACCTCACCGTATTACAAACAATAGAAAATGCTGTCAGTGGTGATACTAATACGAACGTGCGTAAACTGCTCGGTTCTTTTCTTTTTAGCGGAGATTCGGTAGAGAAGAAAATAAAAGTGCTTTCAGGCGGTGAGCGGGCAAAGGTGGCCTTGTGTAAATTATTGCTTAAGCCGGTTAGCCTGCTGGTGATGGATGAGCCGACAAACCACCTCGACATGAGTTCAAAAGACATCCTGAAACAGGCGTTGGCCAATTATGACGGCACGCTGATCATTGTGTCTCACGACCGTGATTTTCTACAAGACCTTACCAACAAGGTGTATGAGTTCAAAAATCAAACTATCAAGGAGCACATAGGTGATGTAACGGCTTTTCTTAAAGCTCGTAATGTGGAGGACCTGAAGCAATTAGAGATGAAGCTGGTTGCTACCGGAAATGGCAAAGCAAAAGCTGAAAATTCATCTGATAACAAGAACATTTACAAAGAGAAAAAGCAATTGCAGCGCGATTTTCGCAAAGCAAGCAACCGCTCAGGAAAACTGGAGCGTGAAATCGAAGAACTTGAAAAATACATTAAAGATCTCGACACTCAGTTAGCCGATTCCAACCGTTACAGGGAGCTAACAAACCAAAAGGGTTTTTTTGAAGAGTACCAGCAAAAGCAAGATGAGTTGAAACAGCTCATGAAAGAGTGGGAGGCAGTGCAACAAAAATTGACTTTGATGGAAAAAGGTTGATTATAAAACAATAGATATATAACCAATTATTAAAAAAACAAACATGAAAAAAGCAGAAATTCACACAGAACACGGAGTAATGAAAGTCGACTTTTACGATGAAGACGCTCCAAAAACAGTAGAGAACTTTACAACACTGGCAGCCAAGGGCTATTATGACGGACTAACTTTTCATCGTGTGATCCCCGACTTTGTAGTGCAGGGCGGCTGCCCCGAAGGCACAGGAGCTGGAGGCCCCGGTTATAACATTGATTGTGAATTGGATGGAGATAATCAATACCACGACAAAGGTGTGCTGAGCATGGCTCATGCCGGAAGAAACACCGGAGGGTCTCAATTCTTTATTTGTCACAGCAGAAACAATACGGCTCATCTGGATGGCAACCACACTTGTTTTGGCAAAGTAGTAGAAGGCCTTGATGTAATTGATGGAATAAAAGGAGGAGACAAAATCATTAAGATTTCGGTGATAGAATAAGGGTGACTAAAAGCAAGTAGCAGGGAAAAGAAGGGGCATATTGAGCAGCATCTTTTTTCTGACTAGGAAATTATAGAGAGTTTCTCTCCAACGATCAAAAAAATAATATTATTTATATTTGCGATTTACTACATAATGTGTAGCTTTGTGCAAACATGATATTGACAGGAAAATCAACATACAATTACATTGACGACTACCTGACCGAGATACAATCCAAGGGCAGGTATTCTGTGACTTTAGACGAACTAAAGACACGGTTCGATACTTCGGAAAAAGCCCTTCTGCAAAACATTTACAGGCTAAAACGCAAAAACCAACTTGCACAAGTTCGCAAGGAATTTTATGTGATTGTTCCTCCTCAGTACTCCAACAGAGGCATGGTGCCTCCTACCCTTTTCATTGCCGATATGATGTACTTCCTTAACCGGGAATATTATGTGGGACTTTTTTCTGCTGCTGCATTACACGGTGCAGGGCATCAGCAACCCATGGAGTTTCAGGTAATGACCAAAAAGCCTGCATTGCGAAACATCAAAAATCAAAAGTTGAACATTGGTTTTTTTACAAAAACACATTGGGAGCAAGGTCAGATCACAGAAAAGAAAACCGAAACCGGGTACCTGAAAGTTTCATCTCCCGAACTCACCGCTTTTGACCTTGTGCATCACAACAAAAAGATTGGCGGATTGAATCGTATCATCCCCATTCTTGAGGACTTGACCGACAGCGTCAAGCCATCGGTTTTGAGCAAAACCGCCAAAACCCAGAAAACACCAAACATTCAACGGCTGGGTTATTTGCTCGATGAACTAGGCAGTGAATCGCTATCAAATTCCATGTTCAAGTTATTAGGAGAAAAGGCCAAAGAAATACCTCTTTCGCTGGCACACAAAAACCGCACAGGGCCGACAGATGGGAAATGGAACGTAATCATCAACACCGAACTTGATTTTTAATGTTGCCAAGACGATACATAGAAGAATGGAAAGAATTTGCGCCCTGGCCGGAAGATGCACAGGTAGAACAAGACCTTGTAATCGAAAAGGCGTTGCTGCAATTGTTTTCCGATCCTTTCCTGCAAGAACGATTGGCTTTCAGAGGTGGCACAGCATTACACAAGCTATTCCTGAAACCGCAAGTCAGGTATTCAGAAGATATTGACTTAGTACAAATCAAAGAGGAAGCCATTAAAGACACCTTGGCCGCTGTACGGAAACAAATCGATTTTCTCGGCAAGCCTTCCGTGAAGCAAAAAGCGAACAACAATACCTTGGTCTTTCGCTTTGAATCGGATATACCTCCGGTGATTAACCTGCGCCTGAAAATTGAAATCAATTGTCGTGAACATTTTTCGGTGTTGGGATACAAGGAAGTTGAGCACACCGTTGAAAACACTTGGGCAAGCGGCTCATGTACGCTCACAACTTTTGAGGCAGAAGAAATGCTCGGAACTAAACTGCGGGCTTTATATCAGAGAAAGAAAGGCCGCGACCTTTTCGATTTGTTTCATGCATTGACCAATTTGGAGTTAGACATTGAAGCTCTTATTAAATGCTACAAGGAGTACATGGCTTTTTCGGTGGACAAACCGCCTACCCAAAAGCAGTTTCTGCTCAACATGGAAGAAAAGCTGCAAGACCCTGATTTTGAAGGCGATATTTACGGCTTGCTGCGTCCCGGTGTGGAATATGATCAAAGCAAAGCCTACGAATTGATAAAAACCGGACTGATAGAAAAGATATAACTACATGGCCAAAACCAAAAAGAAAGATTATGAACATGTTCTAAGAGGAGGTGTTGAGCCAGTAGTAGAAGGCCTTGATGTAATTGATGGAATAAAAGGAGGAGACAAAATCATTAAGATTTCGGTGATAGAATAAGGGTGACTAAAAGCAAGTAGCAGAGAAAAGAAGAGGCATATTGAGCAGCATCTTTTTTCTAACCAGGAAATTATAGAGCATTTCTCTCCGGTTTTTCAGTACAAAAAAGCGGGTAAACACTAAAAATCAGGGTTTACCCGCTTTTTTATTTCAAAGATTTTGAGGTATTTTGGCATGATAAAACAAGTAAATAAAAACTCGCCATAACGGGTTATTCTATAGCGTGTATAAACAGCATGCTGTTTATACATACGTTAGGCACAATGGATGGATAACCCAGAAGAAAACATAGACGATACGAGTAACAACAAGCGTGCGATGGTAATGGAGTTATCGGTCCAAATCGAAGAATTTGCTTCAATCGCGATTGGTGAGACACTTGGTATAGAATGGGAAAAATCCAAATCGCTTGGATTTGGCTCAAGCGCACTTTCGTTTACTCAAAAAATACAATTGATCCGGGACAAAAAGGGGATTGACAAGATCAATTCTGACAAGTTGGAGGCCTTTAGTCGAATTCGCAACAAGTTCGCACATGTACGGACACTCGTCAACATCACCAATTTTTTCGAGAGATATGACTCTGGTGGACTAATTAAGAAGCAATTCACAAAGTGGTACGGGAAAAAAGTGAAGAATTCAAATGGTGAAGAAGAAAGCTATACTAACTGCCTAATGTTGTTGTACTCTGATATTAGCGATTTTTTGTTAAAGGTGACCACCGATAACATAATCGAAAGAGGTATTGAAGACGGTAAAAATGAAATGATGCACAAGATGATGGAGATTGCTAAGGCTGAATTTAACAAAACGGATCACGGAGTGGCAAAATGGGGCGAATTACTTCACAAAGCCTTAGCCGAAGTGGAAGCGAAAAGAAAAAATAACACATGAGTAAAACTAAAACTCTGTTCATATCAGCCGTATTCAATCTCAAAATAAAAGAGGACTTAGGGACTGGTCTGGACATTTGGGACAACATCAAATTAACCAATAACAAGACAATAATTAACTCACGATAACAAGCAACCTTTCACAAGCAATCGGAGGACTTGAACAAAATGCTTTGAGCACTGCGAAAGCCGTATTCTACGCCATTGACAAACTCGATATTGACGACACGAACCATGACGAGATCGTTTCAAATTATCTGGTTGCTTGTAAGATGTTCTTAAACGACATGTGGCTTGTCAAGGACCATTGCGCAGATTTGATGTTAGGCTTTATTGAATACCCCCATGTTGAGGCAGGGCTGGAACTCATTTTGCCATACATCCCAATTACCACTCATAGTAATTTCGTCACTTCAGGTTTTACCGACTCAAGTGGCAACCACCATAAGACGGTTCAGTTCACAAAGGCAGAACTTCAAAGAGCCAAAAAGTTCCAAGACCTTGACAACAGAACACGCTTGCCGTTTAGCGAAACTTCCATAAAACCAACATTACTTGAAAAAGGAATGCCAAGAGTAACGCTGGGGAGCATTCTGACATTAACGGCAAGAACTCAAAACGATCTTGGATTGAAAATAAGCCACTACTGTTCGGCACTCGAAAGTTTGTTTACCACCGACAACATGGAGTTATCACATAAACTCTCTGAGAGAGTTGCCTATTTCTTAGCTTCTACACCAAACAAAAGGAGGGAGCTTTATCGCCAGACAAAGAACATTTATGCAGTACGCTCCAAGGTTGTACATGGCTCTGCGATTTCAAAAGTTGGCAACCTGTCGACTATTTCGAAACAAGCTGATACGATCCTAAGACGTGTATTTCTTAATCTTTATCGGAAACCAGCACTTGACAAGTATTTCAGAAAAAACGACACAGAAGGACTTGAAAAGTATATGACGTACATGATATTAGGAATAAAAAAGAAAAAAAGTGCCTAACAGGGGTAGCTGATGCACAACCCTCTGTTGAGAGAAATCAATAAGCTTTTTAAGCCCCGTTGAGTGGCTTTCTTTTTGTTTCTATTTTGCAGTGTAGAAAAAATTCAAGGGCTTAAATAGACCGGTATTGCCTCGTATATGTTCAAAAAATAATAACAAGACATTTTCCACTGCTTTGCTCAGGGTTTCCACCTTATTTTTTGTGAATTTCAGGTACTTTTTTAGATTATAGGCCATGGCWGCCATSARCATCACYTTRTTSGCATTGGYAATGCCKCGGGTGTTGANCTTTNCKCATRCCCATAAACTGGGTGAGRGTKCCGAAWACCGGTTCWACRGTRCTTTGRCGYTTSKYTTTCATGTATYTGCCTCTMTTGYTTTTTATYCGCTCTATRGCYCGTTSGTATTCTWCTTTGTAGTAGGTGATGTCTATRCGTTTTTCGTGGCTTTTGCCGATGCAGGMRRTTTTCAAAGGGCAGYCCTTGCARTCGCTGCGTTTAGTCAGGTAGCGGTTCTTTTTGTTGCCGTCTTTTTCTATCYGTRTTTTTCGAAAAGTTACTTTTTTGTTCTYMGGACATAACCAGTAATTGCCATCTTCTACGTAGATGAACCCTTCAGGGCCGCCCTTGTAAGTGCCGTGTGGAGGAATATAACTCACAAGGCCTTGTTCTTCTAAGAAAGCATAGTTCTCCCCACTGCTGTACCCGGTATCGGCTATGAGGTTGTGCCAGAGAAGACCTTGAKTTTGCAGGCGTTGTTTGAGTTTTTGGGTTACTTCCTGCAGCGACTGGTTGTCCTTTTTGTCTGCATAATCGGCTCCTATATGGGTGATGACATGATGGGCCGTATCTACTGCTAATTGGCTGGTGTAGTTTAATTTTCTTGCCTTGCCCGGTTTTACGCTTATCCGTGCATCGGGRTCGGTAGGRCTGTAGTGGGTTTTGTTGCTGGTATACCTGGCATTGTTGCGTTTGGCTCCGG
Organism: Flavobacteriales bacterium; assembly: GCA_002746335.1. Taxonomy (GTDB): domain Bacteria; phylum Bacteroidota; class Bacteroidia; order Flavobacteriales_H. Next base: position 11,157 of record NVWW01000054.1, read on the forward strand.
GACGCTCATCCTGATCCTTTTTCCATTTCTTGTTGCGGCTTTTTATCTCTTTTAATTCTCCCCGGCTGGCGGTTATCTTTTGCTGCTCTTTCGGAGCTTTGTTCTCTTTGGCCTTCCGATCAGGGGTGCTCATGTAACGCACTTTCCGAAGGTGCTCTTCCAACTCTTCTTCGGGTACCTTCAGCTCTAAGCTGTCCATAGAAGCATTGGCTTTTACCGGGGCCGAATCAATGGCTTGGGTATGGCCGGACACCATGCCGGCTTCCACACAAAACCCCAGTACTTTACTGAAGGTCTCTTCAAATACTTCCTCAGGCAACAATGCCCTTGTACGGCTTACTGTGCTGTGCCAGGGCAAAGGCTCCTCTATGTCATAACCCAGAAAATAGAGTATGTCTAAACGCATAGCACAGTGTTGAATCAACTGCCTGTCACTGATGATATTCTCTAAATATCCAACCAAACACAGTTTGAAAAACACAACAGGGTCTATTGATTTCTGACCGCAGTGGCCATAATAAGCCCGGGTAAGTTGGTAGAGAAAATCCAACTCCAGAACAGCTTTGAGACGCCTATAGAAATTATCTTCGGGTACATGGTTGCTTAACTGGAAACTCGTGAAGAGTTTCTCCTGGTAGTCTTTATTGCCTTGCATGATATAAAAGTATCACTATCTACAAAATCATTAACTAAATTTGAATCCTATTTGTTAGCAAAGTTGTGCAACGGGCACAATGTATATACGCAATACCAGGAAGTGGGGTCAATAACGTTTAGTAGCGTTAGCCCGTAGAGTAGCTATTAATGAAGAAAGGCAGGTACTGCGCATATACAGGACGTTAGCAAAAATCCCCTGCGGGTCGGAAACACTATGGTTTTCTCGTAAAAGCATTTAGCCCCCTTCTCTTTAGCTTCTTTTTCATGCAAATAACTTTGTAACTTTGTGCTGATGCCAGTCATGGAAATTGACATAGCGCAGGAGCGCAGACAAATATTACGACAATACCGAGCCCTGCTCAAGACTGGGCAATTCGGAAAAAACAGCGCAGACACCGTGCTCATACGAAAGGCCTTCGATATTGCGCTAGAAGCACACAAAGACATGCGCAGAAAATCGGGTGAGCCGTACATCTACCATCCCATTACTGTAGCGCGCATCGTTTCAGAAGAAATCGGTCTCGGAACCACTTCCATTGTTTGCGCGTTGCTGCATGACACGGTTGAAGATACCGAAATCACCCTCGATGATATCGAAAGCATGTTTGGCAAAAAGGTAGCGCGAATTATTGACGGACTCACTAAAATTTCAGGAGTTTTTGACCATAAAACGGCATCGCTGCAAGCGGAAAACTTCCGGAAAATGCTGCTTACCTTGTCAGACGATGTGCGTGTTATCCTCATCAAACTTGCCGATCGCTTACATAATATGCGCACGCTCAATTCCATGCCTGAAAATTCACAGTTGAAAATCGCATCCGAAACGCTCTATCTCTACGCTCCGCTGGCACACCGACTTGGCTTGTACAACATCAAAACAGAGATGGAAGACCTCGGTCTTAAATACACTAAACCCGATATTTACAACCAAATTGAGCAAAAGCTGCGAAAAACAAAAGCCGTCAGAACACGTTTCATCAACCGTTTTTCATTGCCCATTAAACGTGCACTTGAGGAGCAAAATTTAAATTTTGAAATCAGGGGTCGTACCAAATCCATTTTATCTATTTGGGACAAAATGAATACAAAAGGCGTGCCGTTGGAAGAAGTCTATGATGTGTTTGCCATTCGTATCATTGTTAATACTAAGCCAAAAGAAGAAAAGGCTCATTGCTGGCAGGCCTATTCCATTGTAACCGATTTCTACAAACCCAACCCAGACCGCCTTCGCGACTGGATCACCACGCCAAAGGCCAACGGCTACGAGTCACTGCATACCACCGTGATGAGTCCTACAGGGAAATGGGTAGAGGTACAAATCAGAACAAAAAGGATGGACGAAATTGCCGAAAAGGGTCTAGCTGCGCATTGGAAATACAAGGGGTCTGCAGGTGAGCATGCACTTGACGAGTGGATTAGCAAAATCCGCGAATTGCTTGAAAACCCAGAACCTGATGCGCTGGATTTTATGGACAATTTCAAGCTCAACCTCTTTTCAAAAGAAATATACGTTTTTACACCCAAAGGCGAGCTAAAAAACCTGCCTGCTGAAGCCACATCGCTCGATTTTGCTTTCGATATCCATACTGAAATAGGAGAAAAGTGCATTGGTGCAAAAGTGAACCAAAAATTAGTGCCCCTAAGCTACCAACTTAAAAGCGGTGACCAGGTAGAAGTCATTACTTCCAAAAAGCAAAAAGCAAAAGAAGATTGGCTAAGTTTTGTGGTTACTGCTAAAGCAAAGTCAAAAATTAAATCGCTGCTAAAGGAAGGGAAACGAAAAATTGCTCAAGATGGTAAAGAAATTCTCGAAAGAAAATGCAAATCCAATAAAATTACCTTCAACGAGTCAAATATAAACAAATTGGTAAGCTATTTCAGCCTTCCCAATGCGCTGGAACTTTATTACCGCATTGCCAAAAACAGTATAGATCTCAGTGCATTAAAGACATTTAACAAAGATGGCGGCAAAATAAAATACAAAGCTCCAAAAAGGGTAGATAAGCAACAACTCGAACAACTGGTTACCAACGTAAGAGGGCAAGCTGACTCGCTACTGCTTGGCGAAGACATGGAAAAGCTCGATTACAAGCTCTCACCTTGCTGCAACCCCATCCCCGGTGATGATGTGTTCGGGTTTATCACTATTAATGATGGGATAAAAATACACCGCGTCAACTGTCCCAATGCAGTTCAATTGATGAGCAACTATGCATATCGTGTTGTAAAAGCGCGCTGGACAAGCCAAGAGTTGATTGCTTTTCTCGCGGGAATAAGAGTTACAGGCATTGACGAAGTGGGCATTGTAAATAAAATCACAAAAATTATTTCAAGCGAGCTACACGTGAATATGCGTTCTATCAGTTTTGATAGCAATGACGGTATTTTCGAAGGGACTATCATGGTTTTTGTACACGACACCAACCACCTCACCAACCTTATCAAAAACCTTAAAAAAGTAGAAGGCCTGCTCACCGCTGAACGTATTGCAAGTAATTAACCTACATTTGAATAATTTTTAACTAAGGCTGATGCCTGTAATGACAAATAATACGATTGAAAAAGTAAGGCAAATTTTTTCGGCCTACCTTGAACAAAACGGGCATCGAAAAACACCTGAGCGTTTTGCTATTTTGGAAGAAATATACGCCAATAAAGGCCATTTTGACATTGAGTCGCTCTACATCCAAATGAAAAATAAAAAATACAGGGTGAGCCGTGCTACTTTATATAATACAATTGACTTACTTTTGGCTTGTAATCTCATTCGCAAGCACCAGTTTGGCAAGAATATTGCACAATTTGAGAAATCGTATGAATACAAGCAGCACGATCATTTGGTTTGCACCGAATGCAATAAAGTGATTGAATTTTGCGACCCGAGGATACAAAACATAAAATCAACCGTTGGCGAAATGCTCGATTTCAAAATATTGCACCACTCTTTGAACTTATACGGGGTTTGCACCTCTTGTAAATCATTAAATGAAAAGAAAAACTAAAATGGAATTCAACTATATAGTCGAAGAAAAGTCTGGCTTCAGGGTCATTTCACTTAATGGAAACCTATTGGATAGGGAAATGGCCTCTGAAATGCTCACAACAGTGGACGAATTGATTGCTAAAGGTCAAAACCACCTCATCATTGACCTAAAAGAACTCGACCACATTAACAGCAACGGGCTTAATGTACTCATAACTATTCTCACCAAAGCAAGAAATGCAGGTGGGGATTCTATTATCACCAACATTCCCGAAAAAGTCAACAAATTGTTTATCATCACCAAGCTCAACACTGTCTTTACCGTAACCGACAGCCGCAAGGCAGCATTCGAGGAATTTTCCAATCTTTCGCATTGACTTCTGAAATGAAAACAGACGTATTGCTTGGCCTTCAATGGGGCGATGAGGGCAAGGGCAAAATCGTAGATGTGCTCACGCCTAACTATGATGTGATTGCGCGCTTCCAGGGCGGCCCAAATGCAGGGCACACACTTGAATTTGAAGGAATTAAACACGTTTTACACACTATTCCTTCGGGCATTTTCAGGGAAGAGACAATCAACATCGTGGGCAATGGTGTAGTGATTGACCCTGTTATTTTGAAAAAAGAAATTGAAGCGCTGGAGGCGCGAAATGTGGACGTTCAAAAGAAGTTGTTTTTATCAAAAAAAGCCCACCTCATTTTGCCTACTCACCGGCTGCTTGATGCTGCTTCCGAGGCAGCCAAAGGGAAAGGGAAAATCGGCTCAACACTAAAGGGCATAGGCCCAACTTACATGGACAAAACAGGGCGAAATGGCCTGCGAATAGGAGATGTTGATTCCGGCAAATTCAAAGAAAAATATCAAACTCTTGTTCAAAAACACCTCAACCACCTCTCTCGTTTAGGACAGGAAAACGTTGAATTGGAAGAACTGGAAATAGAGTGGTTCGATGGCATCGAAACACTCAAGCAATTCCAACATATTGACAGCGAACACACGATCAACAATTTCCTGAAACAAGGTAAAAAAGTGCTGGCAGAAGGTGCGCAGGGTTCGCTTTTAGATATTGATTTTGGAAGTTATCCGTTTGTTACTTCTTCCAACACCATTTGTGCTGGTGCATGCATCGGCTTGGGCATTGCGCCCAATAAAATCGGGGAAGTTTACGGCATCTTCAAGGCCTATTGTACCCGCGTAGGCAGCGGCCCCTTCCCTACCGAGTTACATGACGAAACAGGTGAACTGCTGCGCAAAAAAGGCAATGAATTTGGCGCCACCACAGGCCGCCCGAGGCGCTGCGGCTGGCTGGATTTGCCTGCACTGAAATATTCCATCATGCTCAATGGCGTTACTCAACTCATCATGATGAAAGCCGATGTGCTGAGCGAATTCAACACCATAAAAGTTTGCACACATTACAATTACCAAGGCCAGAAAATTGACTACTTCCCTTATGAGATTTCACCTGAAAACCTCACTCCCATTTACACCGAGTTGAAGGGGTGGCAACAGGATTTAACAGGAATGACTTCGCTGGACAGCATTCCCCAGGAACTCAACGATTACATTTCTTTTCTCGAAAACGAGTTGCAAGTGCCCATCACCATTGTTTCTGTTGGCCCCGACCGAACGCAGACGTTGATGAGGGAAAAAGTGGTGGTCTGATATTATTAACCCCTTGATTTATCAAGGGGAAATTGCAAAATAAACTTCTATTGTAACCGTTTTAACGGTTTTTAAATGTCGCTTCATTCATATTCAAAATTGTGGACACATCTTGTTTGGAATACAAGAAACAAGCAGAAAGTATTGCCTTCCAAAAGTGTTCGAAAACAACTTTCTGAATTTCTGTACAATTATTCCAAAGAAAAAGGCATTTATATGAAAATAAATTATGTGAATCAAGAGCACGTTCATGCGTTGATTGACCTGCCAACAAACTATACAATGGAGCAAGTTGTCAAATTATTCAAAGGAAGTTCATCACACTGGATTAATCAAAATCGAATCATTCCTCAAAAATTCTACTGGGGAAGAGGGTATGGAGCATTTTCAGTTTCCGAATCAAGTGTTGAAAAAGTAGCGGCTTATATTACCAATCAAGAAGAGCATCACAAAAAACTAACTTTTTTGGAAGAATACCGTAACTTCATGGAAAAACACAAAATCAAATACTGTGGCTAAAACCGTTGAAACGGTTGCAATCAACCCTCCCCACCTCTCACTCACCTCGTTAAAACGAGGTGTTAACCCCTTATTACTAACCACTTGCTGCTTGCTGCTTGCTGCTTCCGCTTTCTCTCAGAAATCCAAAAAAATCGAGTTACTGCATGCTGATGTACTCGAATACGATGAAAGCAAAGGCACCAAAGCCAAGCGCCTTATCGGTAAGGTAGCTTTCAAACACGAAGGGGTACTGATGTATTGCGATAGCGCCTATCTCTACTCCGAACAAAACAACATGGACGCCTACGGCCACGTGCGCATCATGCCTGATGAAAAAACCACTATTTACGGGGATTCGCTGAATTACAATGGCAATACACGTGTGGCGCAATTGCGAGGCGAAATACGCATGGTGGAGGAAAACAAAACCCTCACCACCACCTATCTCGATTACAACCTCAAAACCGACCTTGCCTACTACCTCGGTGGCGGCAAATTGGTGAACAAGGAAGAAAACAGCACACTCACGAGCGCCATCGGTTACTACTATCCGAAATCAAAGGAATTCTTTTTCAAAGACAGCGTAGTACTGGTTCACCCTGACTACACCATTAATTCCGACACGCTAATGCACAACACAGAAACCGAAATCACCCATTTCTACGGGCCATCAACAATTAAAACCAAAGAAAATTTCATCTACTGCGAAAATGGCTGGTTCGACTCGAAAAATGAATTGATGCAGTTCAGCGAAAACGCCTGGCTCGAAAACAAAAACCAAAAACTGAGTGGAGATAGTATTTATTACAACCAAGGGAAGGGCATTGGTGAAGTTTTTGGCAATGTAACAGTAATTGACACTACCGAAGACATGATCATCAATGGGGACTACTCGATTCACTATGAAAAAGACAGCGTTTCGTTGGTAACGGGGCACACATTGCTGACCCAGTTTTTCAAGGATGATACACTTTACCTGCATGCCGACACCTTGCTTTTAATGTATGACACCACCCGCCAACACCGCATGATGTATGCCTATTACAAGGTGAAATTCTACAAAAGCGATATGCAGGGCAAAAGCGATTCGCTGGTGTTTTCCAATGCCGACTCCACAATTAAAATGTATCACAACCCCGTAATTTGGTCAAAAGAAAACCAGATGACTGCCGATTACATCGAGCTCTTTACCTATGATGGCAAAGTGGAATCCATGAAGTTTGATGAAAACAGTTTCATTGCATCCGAAGAAATTTGCCCTGCGCCTTGTTTTGGAGACACGCTCAAATACAACCAAATCAAAGGGAAAGACATGCTGGGTTATTTCAAAGACAACGAACTCTACAAGATTGATGTGCTCAACAAAGGCCAGACCATTTATTACGCGAAAGAAGACAATGGAGACATTATTGGCATGAACCGTTCCGATGGCGATAAAATTGCCGTTTATGTGAAAGACCGCTCAGTGCACAAAATCGCTTTCCTAACCACAACCAAAGCCATACTATATCCATTAGAAGAGGTAAAAAAAGACGATGTATTTCTAAGCGGTTTCAACTGGCAGGCTGCTGCTCGTCCATTGAAAATGGAAGATATTTTTGTTTGGGAATCGCCATAAATCGGGATGGTTAATCTGTCATTTTACTCCTAAATACCCGCTGCTTATAGCTGCTTTGCCCTTGCCGTTCAGCACTTGAAAATTGATGGCTAAAGCATCATTCTCTTCATTTTTTCTTAAAACTTCCAACGTAATATTTTCTCCCGGAATTACCATGTCTGTAAACCGGACTGCAATGGTTTTCGTATCCATAGGGTCAATTTTGAAATGGTTCGTCAACTCACGGATAGCGATGGCCAAAGTAGCCGTTCCGTGAAGGATGATGTCTGGCAAACCGAGTGATTTGGCAAATTGCGGGGAAGTATGAATGGGCGAAACAATGTTCGCACAGCCGTCATAAATATATGGCAAACCTCTGTCAATGGGAATTTCTACGGACCAAATCGGCTTGGCATTTTCCAATTTTTCCATTACAGGAATATTCTCCTTTCCTTTTCCTTCATCTTCGCAAGTAACCCCAAATGCAAGTCCGCCTGTAAATTCCCGAATCACCAATTTGTTTTCATTATCAAAATAATCATAGCGAATCACAATCCGCGTTCCCATGTTGTGGGGCAAAACGGCAACGATTTCGCCTTTTATGCACACCTCCTCCCCTGACATGAGCAGGCGGCTGATTTCCATGTGCTCGGTTTGATGCACCAACCGGTGAATGATTTCTTTGGAAATGGGGTAATCGGTGAATTCATCCAAGTTGGCACTGATTTCCCAGCTCAACGATACAGGGAAAACAGGATGAGCGGCCAGTTGCTCGCAGTTCACATCATCAAAATAAATAGGTTTTAAATCATTGATAGTAGCTGCATAATTGGTCGTAAAACGCTTGCTGATTACCTTGTTTAAGGGCTTGAGTTGTAGGCCGACAAGTGTTGAGTTAATTTCCATAAAAACAGGTGTAAGTTAAGAGGCTTTAGTTTTTATTGCAAGCCATTTTCTATATAAAAACCGTTTTATTGTTTTATGTTTCCAATAAGTTGAATAAAGCGCGTTTTAATGACGTTTGTTTTTTGTTAATGACTGGCTTTTGAGCTTAATTATTTATCATTCCTTTCAGGTCGGTGTCTTTATTTCTTAGGTCTAATCCTCCCTCATATACTGATTTTAAATTCACAAGAAAAAACGACCAACCAGAATCACAACCCAAACGAATACCCTGTTTTGATTCATCATCAGTAGGAATATTCTTTTGAGTTAACTCCACCACAACATATTCATTTTGTTGTGATAATTTAATATCTACCAAGCATTCACCAGCAAATGTAAATTGTAAAAAATCCTTTCCGTTTGCCTCAGCAACTTTTCCTTTTTCTACTATATCATATAAATACCAGGACCATTCATAAGTATGATTTTTTTTGATATTACTTTCTCTTTCAATGGGGTTAGTTTTTTCGTCATAATAATTTGCATGACTCAAAAACCACTTTTCAATTTCGGATGGTTTTGTCCACGCATCGTATATGTTAGAAAGATTTGCTTTTACTGCAATTCTCTTTGTAAAAGTGGTCCAGTTAAAATTTTTCATCTTTATTATTTATAGTTTATCAATTAGTAGCAAATTACTGCACTTTCCCTTTCATTTTCCCACAACCACCCTCCAACTCCGCAATCCACTCCCTTACCAATTCAACCCCTTCCTGATGCACCAAATGCCTGCCCAGTTCGGGCATCATAATGCCCGGGTCGGTAGATTCCATGCGAAAAACGAGGATAGATTCATCGGGTTTTCCGGGCACAATGTCGTACAAAAACCCGCCTGAGCCACGCCCCGCAGCCACTGATGACTTGCAAATGCCCAAATTGGCAGGGTTCTTCTCATAAGTAGTCAGGTGCAGTCCCGAAGTGTTGGCGGGCCCCGTTGGGCTGTGGCATGTACCGCAGTTGATTTCAAGGTAAGCCAAAGCCCGGTCATGCAGCGAACTGCTTTCGGGGTTGTCCCAATCGGCCATTTTAGGAGCATTTTTCGCTTCAGGTGCATCCGATAGAAAACCCATTTGCTTCCATTTTTCCAGTTGATTCATCTTCCCGTCAGCGTACTCAATTTCAAAGTTCAAATTCCGCGCTTTCGGCCCGATAGGTTTGAATTTTCCATCATCTACATGGCAGCCCTTACACTGATTTTTGTTGGGAATGGTATAGGTTTTCAAATCCATTTCATTGCCTTTCATATCAATCCATTGAACACGCTCCATCCCCCCGGCAATTTCCAAAAACGCTTCGGTTTGCTCGTCATTCCATATGTATGGCAGTGCATCCCATCCTTCTTCGCGTTTCACGAGAAGGCGTGTCTCGATAATTTTTCTGCCCTTGCTCTCATCCCTGAAATCATGTGAATAATAGAAATTCTTGATGAATGCGGTGCCAACGGGAAACCCAAACACATCGGCTTCGTGGTATTTTGCTGATTCCTCCTCAGGAATGTAAACGAAACGGGCTTTTTCGGCATAGTCGGAAAACAATGGGGTAATCGGCTCAAAGAGCAAAATACGCTTATTCGGAACCAGGTCCCTCATCGTCCCATTAAAGAAATTGTACTCGGAAAGCGTTTCAAATGGTGGTAGCGAAACATTGACAATCACTGCATCGGATACAAAATTGCATCGAATTTGGTGCAATAAGATTGCTGCCAAAGCTCCAATCAAAAACAGGTATTTCTTCTTCGTTTTCACGCAAAGTGCGCAAAGATTTATCTCCCCTTCTGGGGCAGGGTTGGGGTGACACTGTTACAGTTCAACTTCACTCAACCTGCTTAGCTCGCAATCATATTCCGCCAAATCGGTTTTGATTTCCTTGAAACCCGAAGGCGCATTGATATTTGCAAAGCTGATTTCACCATTGTTTTTGATGCAAATCCGTCCATCTTCGCCCGTTGCAGCTGGATCGGCAAATCCATCGAACAAAATATGAGGTGAATTTCCCTGGAAAAGCATGGCGGTCAACTTGCCCAATGCTCTTGATGTATCAGGCATGGCAGGAGTTTGTTCGAAAGTATTGTCATGCACATAAATGGCCGATGGAAACGGGTTGTACAGCGAATCGGTGAATGGCTTTTCGGTGGTCATGTAACTCACAACAGCTAAGCTGGTAGTTTTATGATTTTTCACGGTATTATTGAAAAATTCAACTTCGCGTGTAGCAAGAATCAACATACCCGTTCCCGCAGGAACTAAAGCCACGGTATTTCCTATTGGCGAAAAATTAGGGAGGTTATTATCATGCACATTGTTGTTGTAAACGCGAATATGGTGCCCGTTCTTTTTAGGCAGTTCTGGCAAATCGAAAATGAGCACACCGCCCGTGTTGTTGTACGCTTCGTTGTCATAAACATCAGCATATATACTGTTTTCAATTTCGATTCCCGCAACATTCTCCCATACTTTGCAATTGCGCACAACAATATGCTCCGATTGCCCTACATAAATGCCCGCATCGGATGCAGCAGATGCTTCGCAATTTTCTATCAACACATTTTTACAGGTAACGGGGTACAGTCCGTAAGCGCCATTGGCAGAATCTGGGCCGTTTGTCCAGGTTACTCCAACATTCCTGAAAGTCACTCCATCAGACTCCTGCACTTTGATGGCATCTCCTTTGGTATCTTGAACAGTCAAATCACTGATAATAATCCCATTAGCGGTAATTTTAAGTCCTTCCGCTCCTTCTATCTGCTCTTTGAATGAAAGGATGGTTTTGTCTTTCCCCGCACCTTTGATAGTCACATTATCAATGCCATCGAGTGAAAGTGATCGGGTGAATTTGTGTGTTCCTTCGGCAATTTCAATCACATCGCCTGCTTTGGCAGAGAGCAGCCGTTCCTGCAATTGCGTTTCGAATGACTTCTCAGCCTTGTTTTTTTTGACAGGTTGGTTGCAGGCAAAAAATACACCTGCTGTTAAAAATAAAATGGCAGTTTTCTTCATGAAAGTGGTTTTTTAATTTGAAAGGGCTCAAAGATAGAGTTTTCAAACAAAATTCCTTTCCAAGAATTGCATAGCATTGTTGGTGAAAATCTTCTCGAAAATTTCTTCGGGCCGGTAGCCGAACCACAGTTCTTCTTTGTAGCGATGCTTTTTCAAATAGCCGATTAAATCCGCTTTCAGTTCGGGCAGCTTACTCATGTTTTCGTAGCAATCGAAGTGTGTGATTACTCCGTCAAAGTCAGTTCCTAACGTGAGTATATCCCATCCTGATTTTTGTCCAACAGCTTGGATATACTGAAAAATATTGTCCAAAATCAGTTTCAAAAATGCCTGCTTCTTTTCTTCGGGATTAGTAATGGATTCAATGGATTTGAGCAACTTGCCTCCACTGTGCCTTCCTTTATCCAAAATAATTCCAGCAATGCCACCTGATTCGTGAATCATCCGGGCTTCTTCATTCGAGATATTCAAACTCCAATTACAAAAAGCGCTGTTTTTCTTTTTGGTTTGATTGTCTTTTTGTTCCAACGATGCTTCCATTGTTTCAAAACCATTCACAGCGGTGTGGCTCGAAATAATCGGGATTTTATCATTGGGATTTTCGCTGTTGTGATTCTGAATGAAGGTATAATATTCCATACGCGATTTAGCGCTCATGTGGCGGGTGTCAATTAAAATACGTTTGCCATTTTTCCTGCTCAACAGTTGTTTTAAAGCAATCCAGCCGATTTCTCTGAACCCAGTATCTAATCCTGGGTTTTGGTTGCAGGTAACTCTTGTTGGTGTTGGAAAAGTAGGCGAGTGCCCGCACAATTGGTTCCAGAAATGGTGAGCGAAAGTCATAAAGAACGGGGGATATTCCCATTGCTTCACCTTTTGAATGTTTTCGATAATGGTTTGAGTCAATTCGCTTTCAGGCGTTTTTTCGGTTGATTTTCTTCCACAGCCAAACACGTGAGCACCTTCAATCGTTACAAGAATGGCAATCGTATTGGGTTGGCTTTCGGTTACTTCTTTCAGTTCAAAAAAATTATTTACTATTTTGAAATTGTATTTTCCACAAGGCGATTTCCCTTGTTTGTCAACCAAAAATTGATACTGTTCTTGCAAATCCTTGAAATAATCATCATCAGTGCGGTATTTGCGGAATTGCTCTACCGAAACGCCTGAACTGGTAACCACCAGTGTTTCGGCTGCTTTCACCCCAATCAATTTTTGTGGCACTTTTCGAAAATTGATAAATCCACGCTCGATGGGATAAAGTGAATCAAAAACTACTCGTGTTTTTCCTTTGATGCAGTTGTAAAAATTGGATTGGGAAACCTTCGCCACACCTGCTGACATTTGCCAAGCCCAACGTCCCAGCCGCGTGTCAATTACATCATTAAAATTATCAGACCAGTGGTTTCTCTCATATCCGTTTACTGGTGAAGTATGCATCGCCCGCATAGTGGCGTGGCAGTGGATGTCAACGTAAAAATCTTCCATATCGAAATCAATCAATTATCAAAACGTTTTTGCGAACGCATAAAAATAGATTTTATTTCAGAATTTACTATCTTTGCAGCCCTAAATTTAATTTGACTTAAATGGCAAACCATAAATCTGCACTAAAACGAATTCGACAAGACGAAAAAAAGCGCGAAGAAAATCGCTATCAGCACAAAACAGCCAGGAACGCTGTGCGCAATTTGAGAAACTCTTCCAAGAAGAAAGATGCAGACGAGCTTTATCCCAAAGTGGCTTCTATGCTCGATAAGTTGGCTAAGCGCAACATCATTCACAAAAACAAGGCTGCCAACCTGAAATCAAAATTGGCAAAGCATGTAAATTCGCTCTAATTTTCACAATATTTACTGTAAAGCTCTTTCATTTGGAAGGGCTTTTTTTACACCTAATTGTGACTATTTTCACTAAATTTCGTGTACATTCGTATGCAATGGGAGATTACCAGCCATCCCTTTCAATCAAAAGTTGGGCGGAAGATGATCGCCCTCGCGAAAAACTTTTGTTGAAAGGCAGAAGCGCTTTGAGCAATGTTGAATTGATTGCTATTTTAATCGGATCGGGAAGCAGAAATGAAAGCGCAGTTGATTTATCGAAGCGCATTTTGCAAAGTGTCAATAACAATTTGACTGAACTCGGCAAACTCACTATTCAGGATTTAATGAAGTTCAAAGGCATTGGCGAGGCAAAGGCCATCAGCATTACTGCTGCGCTGGAACTGGGTAGAAGAAGAAAAAAGGAAACACCGCAGAAAAAGCAAAAAATCACTTCGAGCAACGACATCTACGAAATTTTCCATCCGCATTTGGCTGATCTGCCACACGAAGAGTTTTGGGTGCTACTGCTCAGCCGCTCGAATACTGTGAAAAGCAAGCACTGCATCAGCAAGGGAGGCATTACGGGCACGGTGGCTGACATTCGCATTATTTTCAAACTGGCGATTGAGAATTTGGCAGCATCCATTATTGCGTGCCATAACCATCCTTCTGGCAATTTACATCCCAGCAAAGCAGACCTTGATTTAACAAAGAAACTCAAGCAAACAGGCGAAACGATGGAAATTCACGTTCTCGACCATGTGATTGTGACTGATAACGGGTATTATAGCTTTTCGGATGAAGGAGTTATGTGAAGTAAGAATCAATTATCGTAAAATTGTATTGAAATGCTTCAGCTCAACATGTTGTTGTGCTCAATAAGATGAAAAATCTGCTTTACACATTTCTTTTATTCATCATTCCGATCCTGAACTTGTTTCAGGGGAAACAAACTTTTGCACAGATTATTGAACCGGATACGATTACCTGGAGAGGGATAATTAACGAAGCAAAAAACTCTGAGAGCGGGTTTTTGTGGGTGAAAAATGCAGTAATCAAAGCTGACCCCAAAGAACAAACTAAAATAAGATTCTTTTATAAAGGAAGCAACGTTGGAGGAAGTGGATATAATGGAATTGATTTTAACCGTATTCAGTTTGACAATTGTGAATTTATCGGTTCTGTCTTATTGAGCAACTGCAATTTCGAGATTTTAGCATTTAAAAAATGTAAATTTAAGTACAGCTTTTTTTTAGTTAACAGCTCTGTAAACGGGTGGGTTAGTGTTAATAATTGTTCTATTGAATCGGTTTCTTTTTCCAATACAAATATGTCAAATTTATGGTTAAAAAATTCAGAATTTCATAAGCTTTACATTGACAAAGTTACTGTTTCAAATCGCCTTTTGCTAGCTGGCAATAAACATTTTCCCGTTGAGCTTGATTCTACCAAAGAGCAAACAGGAATAGCCATATCAAATTCCAATATCGGAGAGTTAGCTTTCGAATCAGGTGAATTTCCACACCGCGAAGAATCACGTTACTATCGTGGCATCAATATAAAAACTACCGACATTAATTACCTTAAACTAAATCATGTTGATGTTAATGGAATCCATTTGGATCAAGTGAGCGTGACTAAGGGGTTTAGTGTTGATAGCACTGTATTCAGAAAATTTGTGTCCATTGATGGTCTATTATTTCCAAAGGAAAACACAAATTTTTCGTGGAAATATGTTAGCGGCAACAAATTATCGTTATACGATGAGGTGTTAAAAGATAAGTATAACGCTATGGGAGATGTCCAGTTAAGCAATGAGTATCAGTTTAATGACCTGCTTAGCATTTACAAATCTTTTTTTGACATCTATCAAACCCGTGGAGACCGCGTGAGCTCCAATGCCTGCTATGTGGAGATGAAAGACATCGAAACCCGAAGGTTAAACTACTTGTACCGCACAGAAGGCAGCATGAAAAATTACTTTAACTGGCGGCTCAACCAGTTTTTGAAATACTTCTGCGAGTATGGAACCAGCCCAGTGCGCTCGCTCATTATCAGCATGTGGGTGATTTTGGGCTTTGCTGTGCTGTATCTATTCACCTACAGCGACTGGGACAAAATCAACCGCAGTTTTCTCGTAAAAAAATACCGCAAAATGATGCAGTACTTCCGCAGTGAACAAAAATTAGAGGACTTCTATTCCGAAAAACACAAAGAAGAATTTAAGGACTATGGAGACTTCAAGACAGAATTGGAAGAAGGAAAAATAGAACTGCCGTTTTTATTCCGTCTGCTCGGCAAGCCGTTGTATAACCTGTCACTTGCGCACCACAAGCTGATGCAGTGGCTGTACCGCAAAACAGAAATCCTCAGCGGCAGATGGGTAGATTTAAGACCCGCCCAAAAATTTTATATTGGAACCGTAGTGACAGTGGCAGTAGGCAGTTATTTGGTGTTTTTGATTTTCTTGCGCACACTCAACTCACTTTTTCTCAGCATCAACACGTTTTCCACTTTGGGTTTTGGCGATATTCCCGTCAAAGGCATTGCCCGCTATTTGGCGATTTTGGAAGGTTTTATCGGGTGGTTCCTGTTGAGCATTTTTAGTGTGAGTTTGATCTCCCAGATCTTGCAGAATTGATGTCGCACACCATGCCCCGCTTATCCCTGGCATTCTCGCTATTCGTCACCACGCAACTGGCTTGCTGGGCGCAGAAGAGCAACTTCCGGTATTTTTCGGTGAATGAAGGGTTGCCCCAATCATCCGTCCACAGTATGTACCAGGACCGGGATGGGTATCTGTGGTTCGGCACGCAGGGCGGGGTGGCCCGGTACGATGGCAACCGGTTCATTACCTACAACCAGAAGCATGGCCTCAGTGGCAACCATGTGCATACGATTTTCCAAGATAGTCGTGGCGATCTCTGGTTCGGCCATCGCTACGAGGGTGTCACACGCATGAGGGATGGGCAGTTTCAGAAGTTGCGCAACAGGATGGATAGCCTGCGAAGTGCTGTGGTCGCCATTGCAGAGGACAGCGTGGGCAGGATCTGGATCGGAACTGCGGGGAATGGAATCTATCTTGCCACCGTTGGGTCGGTCGAAGATCCCACTTCCACTTTCAGCCGGGTGCGGGTTCGAGATGGCCTGACCTCCAACAGGATCCAGGGATTCTATCAGCATACGGACGGCAGTATGTGGGTCGCAACCAGGAAGGGCATCAACATCATGAATGATGACCTTGAAGTGGCCCATACACTCTTGAACGATAGTTCATCGAGCCTTTCCGTCACCTCGATCAATGGTGATGGGAGTGGGAACGTATGGGTCACCACCGCCTCAGGGCTCATTCGGATGCCTTCATTTGACGGATACTGCAACATTAGCTATAGATTGTATACCACTGCAGATGGCCTCCATACCAATGCATTGAACAACTTGTGCTTGGCGAAGGATGGTTCGATATGGATCGGTTCTAAAGGAGGGGTCGCGCGTTTCCAGAACGAGACGTTCAAGGTCTTCACAGAAAGGAATGGGTTGGCGAATAACGATGTCGGCGCGATCCTACAGGACAACGAAGGGAACCTTTGGTT